>JALFRV010000296.1 GCA_022778905.1 Prevotella sp.
ATCCCAAGGTCTACATCGCATGCGGCATCTCCGGCCAGATACAGCATATCGCCGGCATGCAGGATGCAGGCATCATCATATCCATCAACAATGACCCCGACGCGCCTATCAACCAGATAGCCGACTATGTGATCAACGGGACGGTGGAGGAAGTGGTTCCGAAGCTCATTAAATACTATAAGAATAATACGAAGTAGGAAGGAGGACGGAGGAAAGGAGGAAGCAGATGTATGAAATGGTGTGGCCGTCAAGGACGGACATGTAACGCAGGACATTCGCCCTATTCTACTTACTCCCCTACATCCTTGATCCTTACTCCTAAAAACAAAAAGCTATGTCAAACTATTATACAGACCATCCAGAGATCGGGTTCCACCTGAACCATCCTCTGATGCAGCGGATCGTAGACCTGAAGGAAAGGAACTACGAAGACAAAGAGCACTTTGAAGATGCTCCCGTGAACTATGAAGATGCGATCGAGAACTACCGGCGCATCCTCGAAATCACCGGCGATGTGGCTGCGAATGTCATCGAGCCCAACGCAGAGGCGGTAGATGCCGAGGGGCCGCATCTTGATAACGGCCGGATGCGCTACGCCAGCAAGACCCTTGACAACCTCGATGCCACCCGGAAGGCTGGCCTCTGGGGTGTGAGCATGCCGCGCCGCTACGGCGGGCTGAACCTCCCGAACACGGTCTTCTCCATGCTCTCGGAGGTGATCTCGTCCGCCGACGCCGGCTTCCAGAACATCTGGTCACTCCAGAGCTGCATCGACACGCTCTATGAGTTTGGCAGCGAGGAGCAGAGAGCCAAGTATATCCCCCGCATCTGCGAAGGTGAGACGATGTCAATGGACCTCACCGAGCCCGACGCAGGAAGCGACTTGCAGCGCGTGATGCTGAAAGCTTCCTTCGATGAGCAGGAGAACTGCTGGCGCCTGAACGGCGTGAAGCGCTTCATCACCAATGGCGACTCAGACATACACCTTGTCTTGGCGCGCTCCGAAGACGGCACCCGCGACGGCCGCGGCCTCTCCATGTTCATCTACGACAAGCGTAACGGAGGCGTGGACGTGCGCCATATCGAGCACAAACTCGGCATCCACGGCTCGCCTACCTGCGAACTGGTCTACAAGAACGCCAAGGCCGAACTCTGCGGAAGCACCCGCATGGGCCTCATCAAATATGTCATGGCACTGATGAACGGTGCCCGTCTCGGCATCGCGGCCCAGAGCGTGGGCGTCGAGCAGGAAGCTTACAACGAGGCATTAGCCTACGCCAAGGACCGCTCACAGTTCGGCAAGAAGATCATCACGATGCCTGCCGTCTTCGATATGCTTTCGCGCATGAAGGCCAAGCTTGACGCCGGCCGCTCGCTGCTCTATCAGACAGCCCGCTATGTGGACATCTACAAGGCGCTCGAAGACATTGCCCGCGACCGCAAGCTCACCCCCGAGGAGCGCCAGGAGATGAAGAAGTACACGCGCCTGGCTGACGCCTTCACCCCGCTCTCGAAAGGTATCAACTCCGAATATGCCAACCAGAATGCCTACGATGCGATCAGCATCCACGGCGGTTCAGGATTTATCATGGAATATAAGAGCCAGCGTCTCTACCGCGACGCGCGCATATTCTCCATCTATGAGGGCACGACGCAGCTGCAGGTGGTGGCTGCCATCCGCTACATCACCAACGGCACCTACCTTGAGATCATCCGTGAGATGCTCGGCAACGAGGTCTGCGACTGCCTGCAACCGCTCCGCGACCGGGTGCTCAGGCTCGTCGGGCTGTACGAGAAGGCCATCGAGACCGTCAAGGCAGCCGACAACCAGGAGCTGCACGACTTCCTCGGGCGCCGTCTGTACAACATGACCGCCGACATCATCGAGTCGCTCCTGATCATCGATGACGCATCCCGCGCCCCCGAACTCTTCGCAAAGAGCGCCAACGTATTTGTCCGCATGGCCGAAGAGGAGGTGATCGGGCACGCCGCATATATCGAGCAGTTCAAGGCTGAAGATCTCGTCCACTTCCGCGCCGTGGAAGCTTCGGAAGCTGAATGAGACGCACATCCGTTGACCCTATCGTCAAGGCGGACCTCCCCGAGGCCCGCCTTTTTCATGCCCTACCCATCAGCTGCCATGACCGGACCACCGCTTTGCCCTTCCCGGACCAAACAGCACAAACGCCTGAATGTCAGCCATTTTACACCGATTTCACATCTCCTGTCCGTTCATTTTCCGCACCTGCTCACGGCACCCCTATCATGCGCCCGGCGCAGAGCTATCCTTTGGGCCGCCAATATGATAGCTTTGGGCGGCCCGGAGCTATGCTCTCGGGCGTCGAAAGCATAGCTCCGCGCCGGGCATAGGAAAACGCCCTGTTTCAGGCACTTTTGCCCCCGTCTGCCAATCGGGCTTTTTCGTCCGACGGAAAGACCCTTCTAAGCCGGTCGGGAACAGAGAATCGCCCATGCGGAGGCACAAAAAAAACGGATGCCGTTGTCAGCATCCGCCCCTGTCAGAACCTTTGTTCTGCGAGTTTTCCTACGGTCTCCCGTCATGCCGTTGTCAGCATCCGCCCATATTTAATACACTGGGCAAGATGAAGATCCACCCGAACTGATCATGACCTTGCACGGCCGTTATCTCGGCAGACCGAAGACGCGGGTCAGCTCGCCCATCTGTTCGTCGCTCATGCCGGTAGGCTCAAAGCCCATCGCACGGCAGTCGAGATAGATCTTGGCACTCTTCGAGAGCACGTCGATCTGGTCGAACGCTGCCATCACATCGGTGCCCTTGGCAAAGACGCCGTGCTTTTCCCACATGACAACGTCATACGCTTCAAGCTCCTCCATCGTGGCCTTGGCCATCTCCACGCTGCCCGGGAGCGTGTAAGGAACGATGCCCAAGCCCAACGGACAGAAGGCCTTCGTCTCGGGGATCATGCTCCACAGCAGCCGGCTCAGGACGTCCTTGCCGAGGAAAGCGGGATTGTGGCTCATGGCGATGAGCTCTATGGGATGGGTATGGACTGTGGCCTTGTTGCCCGAACCCAGCTCGAGCTGGCGGTTGTGGACAGCCAAGTGGGACGGTAATTCAGACGTCGGGAGAACCGGATGATCAGCGATGATGACATAGGAGGCACAGTCGTCGAGGATGCGGATGATGCTCGCGTTCTCCATCGGCCGGCGGGCCAGGTCGCGCATGCGCTTTCCGGTGCCCTTGCAGAAGAAATACTGCCCTTTCAGATAAGGCAGCGTCTCGCCGATCCGCATCACCTCGCTGATGGCCGGCAATGTCCTGATGTCGTCGTCGACATGCTCGGTGATGTTGACCGTGATGTTGCCGCCGTTGCGCTCAGCCCATCCGTTCTGCCATAGATATCCTGCCACTTCGGCTACCTGCATGACCTCTTTTTCCAAGGCGGGCCTACCTTCCAATACAGTTTTCATATATTTTTGATTGAATATTAGCTTGTTTGATGCAAAAATACAAATAATCTTAGAATTACAGGAATCCTCCGCCCACTTTTTTCATCATCGGCCGTGATCGGAGGCACATTCTGCGCGGCGCACACAGTGATCAGACAGCCTTCGCGCATCTGTCCCGAGGCGGCGGCAAAAGGTGTCGGCAGCGGTTTGATAAAAATAGGGTTTTATTTGGGGATTCTACCCTTTTTCGTTATCTTTGCAGTATGAAGGAAGAAAATATCAGACTGAGCGAAAACCTGATCATCGCCGACGCCGACTACATAGACCGCGTCGCCTTTCTGCTCAGCGTGCAGTTCGAGCGCATGCTCGGCCGCCGCATCCCCCCCGCCGACCTGAGCCAGTGGGCCGTCTGCACCGCCCTCGACGGCGGACTGCGGCCCGGCGATCACGAGACCCAGCTCGTCCTGGTCCACGACCCACAGCGGACACGGATGGAAAACTTCGTGCCGGCCGACTACGCAGCCGACCTCAACGGCCGCGCTTTCCGGGATGAGCAGCTCGGAGAGTTCATCGTCAACGCCTACGCCACCAGCGACCTTGCCTCCAAGGCCGACTATCTGACGGACCTGCTCCAGACTGCCGTCGGCCACCGGGAAGTGAAACGCATCATGCTCATACCCGACGCAGAGGACGGCGAAACCTACGAACGGGTGCGCCGCTCGCTGCACGACGCCGACACGGAAGGCAAGCGCGTCACCGTCTTTGCCATGCAGCCGATGGCCGGAGGCAACTTCCAGCAGGAGATACTCGGCTACAGTCTGATGAACGCATTAGGAATCAAAGCTAACGAAATCAAATAACCAATATGGGAAAAGTACTCATGATCGGAGCCGGCGGCGTAGCTACCGTGGCGGCATTCAAAATCGCACAGAATCCGGAAGTATTCACAGACCTGATGATCGCAAGCCATCACAGGGAGAAATGTGACAAACTCGTTCAGGCCATTCATGCGAAAGGCTACACGATGAACATCCAGACCGCCGAGGTCGATGCCGACAGCGTCGAACAGCTGACAGCCCTCTTCAAGAGCTATCAGCCCGAACTCGTCATCAATCTGGCACTCCCTTACCAGGACCTGACCATCATGGACGCCTGCCTCGCCTGTGGCGTCAACTATCTGGATACGGCCAACTATGAGCCCAAAGACGAGGCTCACTTCGAATACAGCTGGCAATGGGCCTACAAAGAGCGCTTCGAGCAGGCCGGCCTGACAGCCATCCTCGGGTGCGGCTTCGATCCCGGCGTGAGCGGCGTGTTCACGGCTTATGCAGCCAAACACCACTTCGACGAGATCCAGTATCTTGACATCGTCGACTGCAATGCCGGCGATCACCACAAGGCATTTGCCACCAACTTCAACCCCGAGATCAATATCCGCGAGATAACCCAGAAGGGACTCTACTACGAAGACGGCCAGTGGATCGAGACCGAGCCGCTTGCCGTGCACCGGCCCATCACCTATCCCAACATCGGACCGCGTGAAAGCTACCTCATGCACCATGAAGAGCTGGAGTCGCTCGTCAAGAATTACCCCACCATCCGGCGCGGACGCTTCTGGATGACCTTCGGCCAGGCCTATCTGACCCATCTCCAGGTGATCCAGAACTTAGGCCTCGACCGCATCGACGAGATCGAATACGAGGCACCGCTGAGCGATCAGCCGGACCGGAAAGTCAAGGTCAACATCGTGCCGCTGCAGTTCCTCAAGGCCGTGTTGCCCAATCCGCAGGACTTAGGAGAAAACTATGAAGGCGAGACAAGCATCGGCTGCCGCATCCGCGGACTGAAAGACGGCAAGGAACGCACCTATTATATCTATAACAACTGCAAGCACCAGGACGCCTACAAGGAGACGGGCATGCAGGGAGTGAGCTATACGACAGGCGTTCCGGCCATGACCGGAGCCATGATGTTCTTCAAGGGACTGTGGCGGAAGCCGGGAGTGTGGAACGTGGAAGATTTCGACCCGGATCCGTTCCTGAAGGTGTTGGGCGAACAGGGACTGCCCTGGCATGAAGAATTCGATCAGGATATCGAACTCTAAAGAATCATATCAACCAATCAGAAGACAACCATTATGGCAAAAAAAACAGAAGAAGAACTGGCCGCAGATCAGGCGGGACAGTTGAAGGCACAGCAGGAGGGAAAGCTCAAAGCCCTTCAGGCAGCCATGTCAAAGATAGAGAAGGACTTCGGCAAGGGGTCGATCATGCGGATGGGAGATGAGAACGTGGAGAACGTAGAGGTCATCCCGACGGGCAGCATCGGTCTTGACGCCGCACTGGGCGTAGGCGGCTATCCGCGCGGACGCATCATCGAGATCTACGGCCCGGAGTCTTCGGGTAAGACGACATTAGCCATCCATGCCATCGCAGAAGCCCAGAAGCGGGGCGGCATCGCCGCCTTCATCGACGCGGAGCATGCCTTCGACCGCTTCTATGCGGCCAAGTTGGGCGTCGACGTGGACAACCTCTGGATCTCGCAGCCCGACAACGGCGAGCAGGCCTTGCAGATTGCCGACGAGCTGATACGCTCCAGCGCCATCGACATACTGGTCATTGACTCGGTCGCAGCGCTCACGCCGAAGAAAGAAATCGAGGGTGACATGGGCGACAATGTAGTGGGGCTGCAGGCCCGACTGATGAGCCAGGCCCTGCGCAAGCTCACGTCAACCATCAGCAAGACCAACACCACGTGTATCTTCATCAACCAGTTGCGCGAGAAGATCGGTGTCATGTTCGGCAATCCGGAGACCACCACGGGCGGCAACGCGCTGAAGTTCTACGCCAGCGTGCGCATTGACATCCGCCGGGTGACCAGCATCAAGGACGGCGATCAGGTCATCGGCAACCAGGTGAGGGTCAAAGTGGTCAAGAACAAGGTGGCTCCGCCGTTCCGCAAGACGGAATTTGAGATCACCTTCGGCGAAGGAATCAGCAAGATAGGTGAGATCCTCGACCTCGGCGTAGAGCATGGCATCGTCCAGAAGAGCGGGTCTTGGTTCTCCTATAACGGGTCCCGATTGGGTCAGGGACGTGACGCCACGAAAGCGCTCCTGAAAGACAACCCGGAGCTGTGTGACGAACTTGAAGCGCTCATCAAGCAGGCCATCAGCGACAAAGCAGAGTAAGGCGACCTGTCAGCATCCATCTTTCCCCCATCTGTCTTCATCGTATTGCATCCGAAAGCCATACCGAATCAACGATCGGAGCGGCTTGAAGACAGGTGGGGTAAATCCGTTCAAACAGAGCGTTGTGACCATATTGCAGATATGAAATTACTGTCCTCGCTTACGGGATTTCTGCTGTTGGCCCCGGTCGTGGCGGCAACGGCTTGCCGGGGAGAGCGTCATGGCTTGGCCCGACAGATGGTGCACAAGCCAGTGGAGCGGTTTGTCGACAGCCTGCATCTCGGCCGGAAAGGATATAATAGGTTAGAGTGGCAGCGTGGGATTTCATCGCTAAGGGTCAGAAAACCAGCGCGATGTTGTCGATCGAGAACTGCATGCCCTCGGTGCCTGTGTAGGCTGTGCCGCATCCCGACGATGCCATCACCAACAAGTGGGTCGGAGTAGCAGAAGCATCAGCCCACCCCACTTCGCGAACGGGCACCATCTTGCCTTTGGAGTTACGGGCATAGTAACTCTTTTCTGAAGGTATCAGCCCCATGTATGACTTGTACCCTTCCTTGTGGGTAATGTCCCCATACATCACCTTGATGCGATGGCTGTTCGCCCATCCGTTGGTGCTGTGCACATATTGTTCGCGTCCGGTCCCTACGCGCTTGGCATAAAGGTTGCCCTTGCTGTCTTCCCACCGGTATTGCAGCAGGATAAAGACCTCCGCTTTATCGGTCCCCGGATAATGCGTAGTCTTGGTCCCTGTAGACTTGGTGATGATGCCAGTGTTGGGATGATGCAGCTTATAATCGAACTGCAGACAGGTGGGGCGCTTGGTGTAGGCAATGCCCATCTCCATTTTCGAATAAGGATTGCTGGTCGATCTGATGGGCTCGAACATCCTGCCGAGGAATATGGAACCACTCACCAGCACGTCTATATTGACCAGTCCGATGGCTTTGCAATGCTCCATTTTCGTGGAAAGCACTGCGCACTTGTTCTTTCCTTCGCGCAGTCCGGGTGAGACTGCATTGCTGGTCTTCACGATACCGCATACTTTGGCAAGTACATTGGATGTTGCCCATGGATTGCCTTTGTCGGGATCATAGGGATGATATCCTTCAATGCGTTTCTCGGGTCCGATGGCATATACCGTTTGCGTATGCCCACCCAATATGGCAGATTCCTTGATGATGCGCGTGATCCATGAATCCATATTGCCAAAGGGCAATGGCTCTATGGTTTCCGAATGGATAGGTGATGGCGTTCCGAGAATGAGGAACAATACAAAGGGGATGCTGAGTCTAATGTTGTTCATTGCTTAATAATTGCTTGAATTTTAACTTATCATTGTCGCCGAATCCCCATTCCATCAGGTCTGCCGACTCGTTGATGTCTGTCAGGTAATGCAGCGTGCCGATTGACTTGAGGTTCGCACTGAGTAAAGATTGGGCGTCATGTGCGTATGGGGTAGCAATGCCAGCCAGATGCAGTAAGGTCTGCGCATAGCTTCTGCTAGAGCTTATCAGTTTCGGACGATTGTTCAGGGCATTGGCTCGCAGCGCAGGATTTGCATCAGTGTAGGCGCTATTCATATAGACAAGTAACGGTACATGCAGCTGCCAATAGGTGGGCTTGGGCGAAGCATGAAGAAATTTTCCTCGGGCATCGTCGAAAATATCCTCGCCATGATCTGATGTATAAATCAGCGCAGCACTGTAGCCCACTGATTGGAGTCTTGATATCAGTTCCGACAATACATAGTCGGTATAGACAATCGTGTTGTCGTAGGCATTGATAAGCGCATGTTTGTGCTTAACATTCGCCTGTTGGTGCCTATCGGGCTTGAAAACTGCGAACTTCGACGGATAACGGTCGGCATAATCGTAGTGCGATCCATACAGATGAAGCACAATGAGCTTCTTGTCACTCGACCTGTCTGCCATAACCGAATCCACCATCGGAAGCACCTTCTCATCCATGGCAGGCATGCCGTGGTTTCCAGCAATATATTTCACGGTTTGCGCCTCTTTGGAATAAGTCTCCACCATCGAATGGTTTGCCCGTTGGATTGAAAAGAACGAGGTGTTAAAACCAGCTTCATTGAATGCCGTGATGATGCTCTTGTGGCTGTAAATGCCCTTGTTGTAATCTTCTGACGAAAGTGTGTTGAGCAGCATCGTTACCGATTTGTGGGTGGTATTGCTTTCAGAGAAAACGTTCTTGTAGGCAATGATCCGATCGCCATAACTGCTTAGAAGTGGGGTGGTGCGACGATCATAGCCTAAGATTTGCCAGTTGTCGGCTCTTGATGTCTCACCAATAACGGCAATATAGAGTTCTTTGCCAGCTTGGTGAGTGGAAGTTGCCCGGTATCTGAAATTCTCGGAGTTGCTGCGATAGTGGTCCATGCGGAATTGGCGAACAAGGGCTTCCTTCAGATTATAAAAGGCATTGACCGGAAAAAGATTGGTATGTACCTCGTAGACGGGCTTCGTCACGATGCAATAGGTGCATGCCGCCATTCCCGAAGCACCAACGGCAAGAGCCACATAACGCCAACGACGCAGAAAAGATGAGACCGCACGTTGATGCCGATGCCACGAGATGGCAGCAGCAACTGTGAGCGGCAGATACAGCAAAACAACGATAACAACGGGCAACAAGATACTCCTAAGCAGTTCGTCGACCTCTGTCAGATTGGTGGTCCATACATTGAGAAACATATCTACGCCAATGGGCGAGCCATCAAGATATAGATACGACACTACAATCTGAAAAGCACCGATAAACATCATAGGAAAAAGCGACACCGTTGTGCGTGGGGTGTTGGCAGAAAGAGTCATCAGCCCCAGGTAAAATCCGAAAGGCAGTAAAAGTAACGCTGCACATTCCTCAGCCGACATGCTGCCGAACAGGCAGATACAAACATTGGGCAAGACAAGTGCTATGGGCACTATAAAAACCAACAGGTCGGTGAATGACAGATATTTAAAATGCTTCATTGAGATTGAATATTATGCCATATCCATGGCGACCAAAACCACAATCAAGCCGGATGTCTACATCTTTCTTGAACTCCCAACGGTAGCCAATCCCCGCGTTGGGTAAGGCATGACCGGCAAATAGACTACGAGGATGGCGAAACACCTCGCCTATGCCAGCCCATACCACGGCACCATGCCGGCGATAAACCCTTTGGCGCAATTCGACCGTGGCGTCGGCTGCACATTTATCATTATATCTTCCCTCCCAATAACCGCGCATATTATAGCTGCCACCAAGCTTCGACACCAGTCCCCAAGGTGTATTGCCATAGGTGAGCCGGATATGCAGTCGGGATGCCAAAACTCCTCCTTTCCACACATTGGCATAACCGTTCAGGCTGATCTCGGTGGATGAGAAAGCGCTCTTGTTGCCCAAGAAGCGTGGTGCAAACAACTGATTTAGCCCTACGTACATACCTTTGTGGGCATTATAGCGAGAGTCGCGGGTATCGTATTCTACCTCAATACCCGCAGAAGCGGTGAAGGTATGCCGACGTTGACCGGTCCCCAAAACAGCATCGGTCAAGTCACTGCCTACGATATAATCGGCAGAGAGATGCGGACCGACATACAGATTCGCAACAGGCAGCCGGAACAGTAAGGCGCAATCTATCCGAGCCTGCCTTCTGTCATATTCGGTCTCGTTATTATCATTATTCCCGGCATCATAGCCCATACCCCAATATTTGTCGGGCATCGACTCGTAGCTCACGTCGTAGATGAGCCGGTGCCAAGCCGAACCAATATATAGGATACCATCTGCCCCAAACTTATAGAAGCCGGTGATGGACGCATCGATATAGAGATTGACCTGACTGGCGAGAGAATCTTGTGGATGGCAGTGGTAGAGCCCGGCAGCCACGATGCCAACTCCCAGTTTCTTTTCTGATGAGTAGTATGGTCCGCCAATAAAACTGATGTCAAATTTCTTGGTGGTATCGGGCTGGTTGGTGTTTGAGATATAGTCGACGATGCGTTTTACCAAACCAAGATGTACGGACGAGGCACTGTCGCTTGCAGCCTCTTTTGCAAAGCCGGAACACGAGAAGGTCAGAAGAAATATGACTATCAGAAAAACACGCACCTTAAAAATAATTGATTAATGAAAAGCCCCGATAATGGGAGTCGATGATTGGAACAAGCGTCAAGCTGTTGCGCGAAGGCGGTGATGTTTTCCGACAAGATGTGTCGCGGGCTGCTGTCCGTGCCGGATTGCTGAGGAACATGCCTGTAAATTCGTTCACGGGGTCGAGTAAGAAGGCGGCAATAGTTCCCCAGAAAGACGAGTTAAAGAGTCTATAACCGCTGCTGACAAGTTTTCGTTTCATGCGATAAAAACTCTCCCCGATGCAGCTGCCCACAATGGGCGTGATGAGTAAATCCTGAATTGAGGGGCGTTCCATGAAAGCCTCAATGCCATACTCCCAACCCACATTGGATATCAGCGAACAATAGAAAGCCGATTTCCAGAAATTGAACCCACACGATCGTGCCGCCATAAAGTAGGCTGCACCGGCATAAGGATGCAGAATATAATTGAAATAAAACTTGTCGTGATCCCATTCGGGTCCCTGCTCAATGACATGTTGATGCCATCTTTTGAACAAAGGCACATCCTGCAGTTCGGCTCTGTTCCACGCAGTAGCGTCTTCAGGCAGACATTCGAGTACCAACAGCGTGCCGGCAAAGGCACCCGTAAGGATGGCTGTATTTACTTTCAGTCGGTGCCAGTCGTAGGAATTGCTGCAAAAAGAATAAGGAAGCACGTAGGGCGACCGTGGCTTTTTCTTTATAGAAATAGTATGGGAGACAGATAAATAGCTGGCGGTGTCGCCATGAGCAGAAGTCATTCTGCAGGTATCGACGGTATCTGCCTTCAATCCAACAGGAACTGCCGCAGCGAATAGAACTGCCATACCGAAAAATGTTTTTCTCATAGACGTCTTACTTTATTCAACAAATCTGATCATCCGTATAATTATATGCACTGGGGAGCCACAATGTGGCTCCTCAAAAGCTGATTGATGTCAAATCAACCATCATAGTAGAAAAAAAGCCTATAAACTAAAGGTCTCTATGGCAAATATACGAAAAAGATTCGAGAAAGCGGCTCTTCAAAAGGAATTTTTCAGATCAAAGAACCATCGGACTTGAGTAAAAAGCCCTTCAATTGAAGGGTTTCACGATATAGTCAAACCTGTCAAAACGATGGAATCCCATGTCTGTGAGCAACGCTTCTGAACGGTCACGGTCAGCGTTCTCATTAAAATGCGGGATTAAAGGCAGACGAATGATGACCCGGTCTGCCAACGACTGAGCTGCCATCCAGCGCAGATTGTCCATTAGCTGCAGATTGCTTTTACCGGTATATGCACGATAAATGTCATCATCCAGGTCTTTCACATCTATATAAAACAGGTGAACGAGCCTTGCTATTCTTTCTAATTGAAGCAGCGGAACATTGAGCGAGGTCTCCAAAGTAATGTTCCATTCGGGGTTCATGATCTCTGTGAATGCCCAAATGAAATCACTTTGGAGCAACGGCTCACCACCGCCGAAGCAGATGCCACCCCCGGTTGCCACGAAATAGAGGTCGTCAATCTCTACCTCGGCATACAAGTCGCCCGGCGTCAGAGAGCGCAGCGCACCATCGTGGCGCAGACATTGCGGATTCAGACAATAACGGCAAGCGAGCGGACAGCCATGAAAAGCCACGAGCGTGGTGACGCCGACACCATCGGTTCCCATGCGATGGCGGTTAATGCCGATGATGGGAGCTGTCAGTTCCTGCATTTCTCCTGATGTGAACGGGGCGCAGTCTTGGAACGGACCGGTTTGGCTTGAGACGAATCCTGGACGGCAGGCACTTCTCCCACAAAAGGAACAGCTTCATGCGATGTTGTCTGCTCTTGTGCAGCATCAACGACAGAGACAGTGTCCCCCGTCAATTCCACCTCAGTTGGTGCAACCGTTTCAACCGGTGCAGGATTTTTTCCAGCTTGCTGTTTGTTGGTGCCCGATTGCGAACACGATGCCAACGGCACTACAAAGCTGCACACGCCAGCCACCAATCCTGCGACCTTGACGCTGAACCCCTTGCGCTTGCGAGCCATCAGGGCACTCTCCATGTAGCGTATCTCGGCATCGCAGGCAGGACAGGTGCCGGCGCAATCACCCTCGTGATGGCATTCATGAGGCACGTATTGTATGCCGTTAGCCGCGGCTATCTGCCTGCGGATGTCTTTCAATGCCTTGCATTTGGCTTTCCCTTTTTCCATCTTATCACGGTTTCATGCAGTATCGATCTTCTGTCATCTCTTGTTTTTCTCACGATGTGACTTCGGTCTGAATGCTGGCCGATAATATACATCGTCAGGTGGGGTGTTCTCCACGGCTCCCACCACAACAACTTCACCCGACAAAGCTGCAGCATCTTTAAGCGTTACTACTATATGACGGGGTGACTTGATCTTAGAGACGCTGACCTTCTGCGATTCATATCCTATAAAATTAAATTCAACCAGAGCATCAAGTGGCACTTTCACGGCAAACAATCCATTGATATCCGTGTGGCAGACTCGCTTGGTTCCAGCCAACTTAACTATGCAACCGATCAATGGCTCTTGCCTGTCGTCTCTTACGATGCCTCTCACTTCAATGGTTTCAGTGGCATTGCCCGCTAGATCAACAACCGGAATGCTGTCTGTCAAGACCGTATCTACAGGGACAGACAAGCTATCTGTCGTCTTTGAAGTCTGAGCCACGGCCGTTCCCGGTACCATTAACGCGCACACACCGGCTGCCAGCCCTGCCACCGTAGTGCCGAACCCCTTGCGCTTGTGGGCCATCAGGGCACTCTCCAAGTAGCGTATCTCGGCATCGCAGGCAGGACAGGTGCCGGCGCAATCACCCTTGTGATGGCATTCATGAGGCACATATTTTATGCCGTTATCCACGGCTATCTGCCTGCGGATGTCTTTCAATGCCTTGCATTTGGCTTTCCCTTTTTTCATCTCTAATCAAATTATTTGTCAGGTGAGGATCATGTAATGAGATGTTCTATCCTACAAAAATAGAAAGATCGCCTGACAGTGCCAAGCACGCTCTATTAAATTTCTCTAAATTATGGCAATATCGGGGAGAAAGCCCAGATCGTCCCAATGCGATGGCATGACCTCATGGTCCCTGATACGCGAAACGGACAAGTGACTTTCGGTCTACAAAGAGAGCGTAGGGCTTCAACTGTTGCAAAAACGATCGAATGACCATCCAAAGTCCAAGTGCCCGATCAGTGTGACCGCGCATTATATCCTATTCGTTTTTGATACCCAACCCACCACCAGTACTCCATAGTCAGACTTGAGCGTCGGAACCAAAGTCCTTCTACGTTAAAAAATCTTATATAGCACGACATCAACCTATGAAAACATCGCCGAAAATATATTTTTCACTATCTTTGTACATCATTGTTTTATTTACAAATTACAACATCTACATTATGAAGAAGAAGTTCATTTGCACCGTTTGTGGCTATATCCATGAAGGTGAGGAAGCACCCGAAAAGTGCATCGTATGTGGCGCGCCCGCTTCTAAGTTCAAGGCATTCGATCCGGAGGCATTGAAAGGAACAAAGACCGAAGAGAACCTCAAGGTTGCTTTCGCCGGTGAGAGCCAGGCACACACCAAGTATCAATATTTTGCATCTAAGGCCAAGAAGGACGGCTACGAGCAAATCGCGGCTTTCTTCACTGAAACTTCACTCAACGAAAAAGAGCATGCGAAGCTCTGGTTCAAGTTCCTGCACGGCGGAGATATCCCCGGGACAGAGGCAAACCTGACAGAAGCAGCTGCAGGAGAGAACTACGAGTGGACCGATATGTACAAGCAGATGGCTGAAGACGCCATCGCCGACGGCTTCCCCGAATTAGCCGTGAAGTTCCGCATGGTAGCTGCCGTAGAGCAGAAGCATGAGGAGCGCTATCGCAAGTTGCTGAAGAACATCGAGGATGCCGTGGTCTTCTCTCGTGACGGAGACTGCATCTGGATGTGCCGCAACTGCGGTCATATCGTCATTGGGAAGAAGGCTCCGGAGGTTTGCCCGGTGTGCAACCACCCGAAGAGCTACTTCGAGCTTAAGGCTGAGAACTATTAATGCGAAGGCGTCCTACGGATGACGCCAGACCAAAACGCTCCGCCGGGTAATCCGCCATTACCCCCCGGATCATCAAAAGACCACATCTGCAAGGTCCGGAACCTGTTTCCGCCGCCTTGGGATGTGGTCTTTCCGTGTTGTCCATTTCCGTGTCCGCACCGTCGCCCCCTACAGTCAAAGTCACGCTCCCCTCCGCCCTGAATGGCCGGAGAGAGGCCCGCAGGCGCGGACCTTATGGCAATGAGGAGTGAGAAATGGTGAATGCCGATTGAAAACATGTCTATTGCTAAAATCTCCTCAATGAAATGCAAGGGGAGCCTTGTGCCCGTCCGCCCGTAGCGAAACGCCCGTCTGCGATCAATGATCCATACCCGCCGCAATTCCATTCCCACCGTAGGGGGCGGATCTGCGTATCCGCCCGCAAGGGACGAATGCATCCGGAAAACGGCACGGGGGAATGATGTAACCCGTAGATTACGGCGAAATTGCGGCCGAATATGGCCAAAACGATGATTGCAAGGACTATGCATGCCGTTTTCGGATGGCAAGTTGCGGGCGGGTATTTCGCGCATGTGAAATTTGAAAAGTTGTGTGTTGAATGGGAAATTGTTGATTAATGAAACCTCCACAAGCCCCCCCCTGCATTTCCTTGAGGAGGTTTAACCGATAGAAATTTCTTCATTCAACACGCAACACTTCACACTTCAAATTCATCAAACGCCTGTCCGAAACAGCTTCCCGCACCCTCCGGCGGGGCTGGAAAAACGAGACGGAATGGGGAAAAAGATGAGGTTCGAAAGACCTATATTTCATGGGGCGCAAAGGGATCAAATGGGACCCTCGCGCAGAGCTATGCTTTCGGCGGCCAAGAGGATAGCTTTGGGCGGCCGAAAGCATAGCTCTTGACCGCCGAAAGCATAGCTCTGCGCGAGGCGGAGGATAGCCATGAAAAAGAGGAACGCAAAGGATGCGCTCCCGTCACGCGTATAATGCTGACTGTCAACTTATTACCAACCGTTTCATTCTTCCATTCCCGACAGGTCCTGCAGCATCCACACCTGCATGATTCCGGCACCTCGGTGGTTCCAGGCATAATAAGGAATGAACGTCAGTGACGTGTCCTCAAAGGCGAGTTTGCCGTCGGCCGAACAGCGGGCCAACTGCCCGGCCGCCCCGATTGCGGTGACCTTGAACACCTGCCCGTCTCCCTCCGTGTTGCGAATCGCCTTGTCGGGGATGACCGTCAGACGGCTGTCACGCGGGAGAAAGACATGGCGGAGATCGGCAGCACCATTGTCTGCCTCCTCTGCGCAATAGACGATCGGCCCCCGCTCAAGCGCCACGCGACCGCGATCGGCCGCGACCTTGTTGTCAGCTTTCACCATGCGCGGTTCCATATCGAAATGGATGCGGATCACATCCCCACGCTTGAAGGAGGCCGTGACGGGCAGATAGCCCTTCCGGAGCGTGTCGGCCGAGACGGGACGGCCATTGAGCGTCACGGTGTAGCCGGGAGTCCGGCCGTCGCAGTAGCGATAGAGGTCGCCCGGAAGGACCTCTCCCCTCACCCACCCCGGAATGCGGATCTTCAGCGTGAAGCGTCCGGCCTGGTTGCGGACGATGCGAAGGGCGATGTCACCATCCCACGGATAGGCCGTCTGCACGTCGAGAACGACTTCCTTGCCGGCTATCCGGACCGTAGCCGTATTGGCCAAAAAGAGGTTCACGAAGAGGTCTCTGTCACGGACGGCATAGACATATCCGGGCACCGACGGGATAAAGCGGCAGAGATTGCTCGGACAGCAGGCGCATCCGAACCAAGGCTGCCGGGTGAGCGTACCGTCAGCATTAAACTTGTATTGTCCGTCGCTGGCGAGCGGATTGGGATAGAAGAACTTGCCGCCGTCGACACTCATGCCCGAGATCAGTCCGTTGTAAAGCGTGCGCTCCAACACGTCAACATACTTGGAATCGCCATGCAGAAGGAACATCCGATGGTTGAGGTAGACCTGTGCAATGGCTGCGCAGGTCTCGTTGTAAGCCGTCCGGTTGGGCAGCTCATCGTTGTCGCCGAAGGCCTCGCCTGCATGGCGTGCGCCTACCCCGCCGGTCAGATAGAGTTTCCGGCCCGTGATGTTGGCCCAGATGGCATCAATGGCCCGGATAAAGGCCGAGTCGCCCGTGAGGGCGGCAACGTCGGCCATACCCGCATACATATATCCTGCCCGCACGGCATGGCCCACGGCCTCTTTCTGGTCGACGACGGGAAGATGGCTCTGCGAATAGGCGGAGCGGCGGGAAGTCTTACCCCGATAGTCGAGCAGATATTTAGCTTCGTCGATATAGCGCTTTTCGCCCGTGAGAACGTAAAGACGCGCCAGGGCTATCTCGGCGATCTGGTGGCCGGGCACCACGGTTGCCTGCCCGGCAGCCGGCCCCACCTCACGCACGACACAGTCGGCATAGCGGCGCGCGATGTTGAGGAACTTGACCGATCCGGTAGCCTGGAAGTGGGCGCAGGCGGCATCCACCATGTGCCCGAGATTGTAGAGCTCATGGCTCAGTTCCTCCTCGCGCTCCCATCGCCGCTTTCCGGACCAGCGATGCGGGCGCTCCGGATTGATCGTCCGTGCCGTATAGAGGTAGCCGTCGGGTTCCTGGGCTGCAGCGATGGTGTCAAGCACATGGTCGATGTAGGTTTCCAGCCGACGGTCAGGATAGGTCTGGAGGATGTAGCTCGCACCTTCGATGGTCTTGTAGACATCGGTATCGTCGAACGGGAAGCCCATGAACGTGCTCACATCATAGTCCCGGCTCGGGTGAGCGGCCTTGATGAAGTTCTCATAACGGCCCTCCGTGAGACACTTGCCGAAGGCCAAGGGGATGGTCACGTCGCATGCGGCCTTCAGCCGTTGGCCCCAAAAGGATTGCGCGGAGATCTTCACGTCGGTGAAAGGCACCTGCGTGACAGGATAGCCTTGGGTCTGCGCCCTGCCGGCATCTGCCAGCAGGAGCATCAGGAGGAGAATCGTAGTTTGCTTCATGTCATCAGACGGATATAAGATAAATATGATCAAGATGAAGGATTGGGGCCGGACGCAGAGACAGAAACCTCACTGCGGTCAGGCCCCGGACGCATGCCCGGAACGGGACAAGGATCAGAAACCGATGCCACCGGATATGAACGCGTGCGGCCGGAACGTGCCCCGCCCCTTCTGCTGATCGGACTGCAGAAACAGGTAGCGCACATATTCGCAGCCCGCAAGGAGAAATGCACCGACACCGAAGTTGGCCTCCGACCCGGCATCAATCACCTGGCCGGGGATCGCCTTCTCGCCGATGGGCTGCACATAGCCAACCCGGCCGTCAGACTGCAGAGCCTTGCGTGACAGATATTTCCATGCCCGCCCGATCGTGCGGCGGTATTCATTCCCGTCGAGATATCCGTTGTTGACACCCCAGAGCATGCCATAAGTGAAAAAAGCCGTACCGCTCGTCTCCGGCCCGGGGGCCTGATCGGGATCCATCATGGAACGCGTCCAGTAGCCCTCTCGCTGCTGCAGGGCCTTCACCGCTGCGGCCAGACGACAGAACTTGGCCGCATAGAACGCGTGGTAACGGCTGTCGCGGGGCAGATCCTGCAGCACCTTGGCCAGTCCGGCGAGCACCCACCCATCGCCTCGGGCCCAGAAATCCTTGCGCCCGCTGCGCGTCTTGTGTGCCGGATAGACATACTTGCCGTCACGATAGTAAAGCCCGGTCTCAGGATCGAGCATGATACTGTCGGTGTAAAGCGTGTTGGCGTAGAGTTTGTCTAAATACTTATCATCGCCCGTCAGCTTGTACATCTTGGTCATGACCGGCATGACCATGTAGAGCGCATCAGCCCACCACCAATAGTCGTTGGCCGGCGAGTCGGCCTCATAGCCCATCACCTCCATGGCCCGGTTGATCATATAGCGCTTGTCGGCTCCGTCAGTGCGGCCGCGGGCGGAGTTGAACAGATCGATGTAAGTCTGGAAACAGACCTGCCAGTCGCCGAAGAGGACGTGCTCTTGGGTCTCTCCGTAATGCCGATATCGCCACTTCGAGGGGTCAGTCTCCGTGGCACCCATCCAGCGGTTGTGGTCTGCCCACCGGAGGCTGTAGTCGAGCCAGGCTTTTTCGGACATCAGCCGGCAGGCCTCCATGTTGCCCGTGTGATAGACGGCGTTGTCCCAGAAGGCGCTCACTTCGGCCCGATGGCACTGCTGCCAGTAGTTGTTGGCCCGGCGTATCATGCTCATCGCCTCGCTGATCCGCTGCTGCAGGTCACGGCTCTGGACCGGCGTGACGAGGGATGTCAGCAACCATGCCAGTAGTGAAAGTCTGATCTTGTTCATTGGATGAAGGTATTTTTCAGTTCGTATGCTGTCAGTGACCGTTCCCAGTCTCCCCTGCTGCTTGTCCAAATGCCGTCTCTCCGCCCATTTTTCGTGTGCTCAAGCGCCATCGGAGGACAAAGCCCAAACGGTCGACGGCTACATGACCGAACGCCGCCCCGCGCGGATCGGACACACGCATGAAAGATCCCATCAGGCGGGAAGAACCATCCCCGGCTGCGTCCCGGTCATCTCTCGAGTCGTCTGTCTTTAAAAACGGCAGAACCGCCATATTATTTTGATTATCCCAAAGGAAAAGTTCTTGAAAGGAAAAATAATCTTTGCTCTCCGCCGAAACCCGGCATGCCCGCCCGGATGGCATGCCCAAGGCGGCATAGGCTATCATTGTGACCAGCCGACATGCAGGCCATCGACTACGCACGGATACCCACACGCAACGGCAAAGACACGATGGCGCTTGCATAAATGACGGGAACGAAAACGACTGACAGATTGTCACGTCCGGCGGCGCACTTCGTCCCTCATCGCCTCCTTGGCACAGGGTTTGTTAGAGAGATTGCGGACAATGGTGCCCGGAGGCATCGGAACAAAAATAGAAAATAATAAATAAAACGAAATAAGATTATGGGAAAAATTATTGGAATCGACTTAGGAACTACCAACAGCTGCGTCGCCGTATTTGAAGGCAACGAGCCCGTAGTGATTGCAAACAGTGAAGGCAAGCGCACCACGCCGTCGGTGATCGGCTTTGTGAAGGACGGCGAACGCAAAATCGGCGACCCCGCCAAGCGTCAGGCCATCACCAACCCGCAGGGAACCGTCTACTCCATCAAGCGCTTCATGGGCGAGACCTACGAGCAGTGCCGCAAGGAGGTAGACCGCGTACCCTTCAACGTGATCAACGAAAACGGCTACCCGAAGGTCCAGATCGAAGGGCAGGCACATCCATACACACCGCAGGAGATCAGCGCCATGATCCTGCAGAAGATGAAAAAGACCGCAGAGGACTATCTCGGACAGGAAGTGACAGATGCCGTCATCACCGTTCCGGCCTACTTCTCTGACTCTCAGCGCCAGGCAACCAAGGAAGCCGGTCAGATCGCAGGCCTCAACGTGCAGCGCATCGTGAATGAGCCAACTGCTGCAGCCTTAGCCTATGGCGTCGACAAAGCCAACAAGGATATGAACATCGCCGTGTTTGACCTCGGTGGTGGAACATTCGATATCTCGATCCTGAACTTTGGTGGCGGCGTGTTCGAAGTGCTTTCGACCAACGGGGACACCCATCTCGGAGGTGACGACTTCGACCAGGTGATCATCGACTGGCTTGCCGAAGGCTTCAAAGCCGATGAATGCATTGACCTCCGCAAGGATCCCATGGCCATGCAGCGCCTGAAGGAAGCTGCCGAGAAAGCCAAGATCGAGCTTTCGTCCTCGACCAGCACAGAGATCAACCTGCCGTATATCAGTGCCGAAGGCGGTGTGCCCAAGCACCTCGTCAAGACGCTGACCCGCGCCCAGTTCGAGCAGCTGGCCCACTCGCTGATACAGGCTTGCCTCGTGCCATGCCAGAATGCCATCCGCGATGCCAAGCTGAGCACATCGGATATCGACGAAGTGATCCTCGTAGGTGGATCCAGCCGTATCCCCGCCGTGCAGACTTTGGTGAAGAACTACTTCGGCAAGGAACCTTCAAAGGGCGTGAACCCCGATGAGGTAGTGGCCGTAGGCGCCGCCATTCAGGGTGCAGTGCTCAATAAAGACGCAGGCGTAGGCAACATCGTATTGCTCGACGTCACCCCCCTGACCCTCGGCATCGAAACCATGGGCGGCGTGATGACCAAGCTGATCGAAGCCAACACCACCATCCCCTGCAAGAAGAGCGAGACCTTCTCGACAGCTGTGGACAACCAGACAGCCGTGACCATCCACGTCCTACAGGGTGAACGCCCCATGGCCGCGCAGAATAAGAGCATCGGACAGTTCAACCTTGAAGGCATCGCCCCTGCCCGCCGCGGTGTTCCCCAGATCGAAGTGACATTCGATATCGATGCCAACGGAATCT
>JALFRV010000301.1 GCA_022778905.1 Prevotella sp.
GTCATGAACTTGCCGATGATGAACGACCATGTCTGCCGATACTTGAAACACTGCCAGAACGGGATCGCCGGACCCTCGTCGGAAGCCTGGGCAGGATCCTGCTCGGTGTCCGCATCCTGATTGATGTAGGTCAGCTCGGCCTGATTGACGTGCTTGCTTTCCTTTGGCTTGGAATAGATAAAGATCCAGAAGCCCATCCATACATAACCTAAGGCACCAATCACCAGAAACGCCATCTCCCAGCCGAAGTACTTGGCCAGCAACGGAATGGTGAACGGAGCGATGAGCGCACCTACGGATGCCCCGCTGTTGAAGATTGCAGTGGCATAGGCGCGGTCCTTCTTCGGGAAGTATTCGGCAGTCACCTTGATGGCAGCCGGAAAGTTTGCAGCTTCACCGAGCGCCAAGATACACCGACAGCAGAGGAACAACATCACGCTCACCGTGCTGACGGCAAGTCCTAAGTCGGCAGCGTGCTGCACATAGACCTTCGCACCTTCAAAACCTTCCAACCAATGACCCGTCAGGATCCCGGCGGTAGCGATGCCGCAATAGGCATGGAGAACGGCACCCGTACTCCACACGCCGATTGCCCACAGATAGCCTTTCTTCGTGCCCATCCAGTCGACAAACTTACCGGCGAACAACATGAAGATCGCATAGGCAAGCGAGAAGACGGACGTGATTGTTCCATACATGTTTTCATCCCAACCGAACTCTGTCTCGATCAGACCAGGATAGGTCAGCGAGAGCACTTGTCGGTCCATGTAGTTTACCGTGGTGGCAAAGAAAAGCATAATGCAGATCACCCAGCGGTAGTTAGTCATTTTGGTAGTTTGAATTGGTGTCATTGTTTAATAGTAAAATGGTAAACGGATTTTTCAGTTTAGAGGTTCGGGGGAAAGGCAAAGAACAGGAATCAAAGAGAGAAAAGGCAAAAGGAAAAGCACGGGGCATCGGGATCCGATTCCCTGCTTGCCGTTTTCTTTTACCTTTTCACCCCCTTAGGATTTCACCTTATTACACCTCGCGGTCCTATTCCAAGTCTGGGACAGATATGACCTGCATGTCATTGTAGATCAGATTCTCGCCGGCCATACCCCAGATGAAGGTATAGTTGCTCGTTCCTGCAGCGCAATGGATCGACCATTCAGGCGAGATGACGGCCTGTTCGTTGTTCAGCCACACCGGACGGGTCTCCTGTGGCTCACCCATCATGTGCAGGATCTTCTGTCCTTTGGGCACGTTGAAGTATAGGTAAGTCTCCATGCGCCGCATGTGAGTATGAGGAGGCATTGTATTCCAGACCGAACCTTCCTTCAGTTCCGTGATACCCATCTGCAGCTGGCAGGTACGAACGCCGGCCACTCCGTCAATGATCATCTGGTGGATCACACGGTCATTGCTCTCGGCAAGGCTTCCGGCCTTGATGTTGTTGGCTTCCTTCAGCGTGACCTTCTTGGTGGGATAGGTGGCGTGGGCACATGCACTGTTGAGGTAGAACTTGGCCGGTTCGGCAGCATTCTTGCTGGCCACGACGATGTCCTTGGCTCCTCTGCCGACGTATATGGCCTCTTCGAAGCCGAGATCATAACGCTTTCCGTCAATCGTCACCGTACCTTCGCCACCGATATTGATGATTCCAAGCTCACGGTTGTTGAGCAGATTCTTCGTGTCGTTGGGCTTGTCGGTATAGAGCGGTGCGATGGATGTCAGCTTCAGCGGCTCGGTTGTCGGCTGTGCCCCGCCAACCAAGAAGCGGTCGAAGAGCGAATAGGTCCAGTGAACCTGGCCTGGTGCGAAAACCTTATCAATGAGGAACTCCTTGCGGAGACGTGCAGTGGTATAGTGCTTTGCATCATCCGGATGACAGGCACTGCGCACATTGTAGAAGGTATAGGCGTTTTCAGACTTTACCTCGTAACCTTTCTGACAACACTCCTGCGCGAGTCCCCAGGTGGAGAGCATGCACAGGGCAATGGATAAAATTGTTTTTTTCATATCTGTAAGTTTCTTGTCGAATGATGATTAATCTTGATGCTGCTGACTGGAAGCCAAAGCTGCGGCCACTACCTTCTCGTGACGGATGATCCGGCGACGGTTGAAGAACATCATGACCAATGCAAATGCCACGAGCAGCGCTGCCCCGACCCACTGGATATACTTCACAGCCGCATAGATGCAGTAGCCGAACAGCGACGAGGCAAAGTCCATCGAACCGGCCTGAAAGCCTTCAGGCACGTGGGCGGCCTTATCCTGCGTGGCGGCGTAGACGGCATGTGCGGCCTGCGTGAATGCAGGGGCCATGTCTGTCACAAACCACAAACCGATCAGCAGGGCGACCACTCCGATGACGTAACTCTTGACCACATTGCCCTTCGTATAAGGCAGGATCAGCGGGAAGATATAGAACAGGCCGGCCAAGGATGCTAACGGAAGGAACTGGTTACCGGGCAGGATGACGGCAATGATGAGATAAGTCGGGATCGAAAGCAACGTGCAGACCAAGGTCGTCGGATGGCCTATGACCAAGGCAGGGCTCATGCCGATGTGCACCTCCTTACCGTTGAACTTCTTGTTGACCAAGTCCTTTGTCTTCTCAGAGATCGGCATCAGACCGTCGATAAACAGCTTTGTGATGCGCGGGATCAACTCCATCACGGCACCCATCGTGACCCCTAAGAAGAGGATTTTCTTGATATCCAACTGCGCCACCAATCCGATCAGTCCGCCGACGATCACACCAAGCACGAGCGGCTCGCCCAAAACGCCGAACTTCTTCTTCAGTCCTTCAGCGTCAATGTCCAACTTATTGAAGCCCGGAATCTTGTCCAAGATCCAGTTGATGCCCCAAGTGAAGGGGACAAGGCTCTGACAGAATGGCTGTGGAATGGAGATGCCGCCGAGGCTGTAGTAGCTCTGGAACTTGCTGGCCGTGATGTCTGCGAAGATCAGCGTGATGATATAGCAGATGATGGCGGCGAAGTAGCCCCACAGGAGGCTCTCGTCAAAGACGAAATAGGCCACGGCGCCGATGAACGCAAAGTGCCAGTAGTTCCACAAGTCGATATTGACAGTCCGCGTAGTCTTCGTGACGATCATCAGGAAGTTGACTCCTAAGCAGATCGGGATGATCAGTGCGCCGACGGCCGTGTTGTAAGCCACGCTCGCCGCAGCAGGCCAACCCATGTCAAAAACATTCAATTGGAGATGGTAAAGTTCAGAGATAGCCGTCAACGGATTGCCGAAGTTGTCCGTCAACAGGGCTGTTACGATGCCTAAACCCACAAAACCCACACCGACATAAAGGCCCGACTTCAAAGCCTTGCCGAAACTCATGCCGATGCATAAACCGATGACTGTAAAGATGATAGGCATCATCACGCTTGCACCCAAGCTAATGATATAACTAAAAACTTGTTCCATACTCACGCATTAATAGATTATTTTAAAACTGACAAAAACAACTTATGGCTCAGGCGCTTGGTTTATGGCAATCCGCCAGAATGCCAATTTGGTGCAAAGATAATAAAAAAGCAGCAAACAAAAGAAGCAAAAGGATAAAAAAGTGAAAAACGCTCCGTTTCGCACTTTTTGATCCTTTTGCTTCGCTGCAGGCCGAGTTTCAATCCTGGAAATAGACCCTCTTGACGCGGTTGCTGACCCCTGTCAGCACTTCATAAGGTATGGTGTCGAGCACATCTGACAGCACCGTCACCGGCAGATGATCGCCGAAGATCTCGACACTGTCTCCTTCGTGGCAGTCAATGCCTGTCACATCGATCATCGCGACATCCATGCAGATGTTCCCGACATAGGGTGCCTTCTGCCCGTTCACCAAGCAATAGCAGTGCCTGTTGCCGAGATGGCGGTTCAGTCCGTCTGCATAGCCGATCGGAATGGCGGCGATCACGCTGTCGCGGTCGATCGTCCCTTTCCGGCTGTAGCCGACGGTGTCGCCGGCAGCCACGTGCCTCAGCTGGAGGATTGTTGTCTTCAGCGTGCTGACATTGTTGATGATCTCGTTGTTGCGGCTATTGATTCCATACAGTCCAAGGCCCAGCCGGCACATATCCATCTGCCGTTCGGGAAAGTGTTCGATGCCGGCCGAGTTGTCCATATGCCGCAGGATCTTATGCTCAAAGGCAGCCTGAAGCTTTCGGCTGCCCTGATCGAAGAGCTCGAACTGCCGGGCGCTGAAGGCGTCGAAGTCATCACTGTCGGACCCGACAAAATGCGAGAAGACCGACCGGGGGATAATGGCGTTCTGGTGCTTGAGCCGGTCGATGAGCCGGTCGATGTCTTTCCCGGGATCGAATCCGAGCCTTCTCATACCCGTATCGAGCTTGATATGGACCGGGTAACCGGTGATGCCTTCCTTCTCCGCGGCACGTATCAGGGCTTCCAGCAACCGGAACGAATAGACCTCCGGCTCCAAATCCCAGTCGAACATGGTCTTGAAGGCGGTCATTTCCGGGTTCATAATCATGATGTTACTCGTGATTCCGTTACG
>JALFRV010000144.1 GCA_022778905.1 Prevotella sp.
ACTACGCCCTGCACAATAAAGAGATGCACGGAGCGTTATATAAACCGGAGAAGCCCGTGATTTTCACAAAGGCCGACTCGGCATTACTGAAGAACCATAAGCCCTTCTTCATCCCTGACTTCATGGGTCAGGTGGACTATGAGACGGAATTAGTGGTCCGGATCTGCAAATTGGGTAAGACCGTCCCTGAGCGTTTCGCGCACAGATACTATGATGCTGTGACAGTGGGAATTGATTTCACGGCCCGGGATATGCAGCGTAAGTTGATGGCAGACGGTCATCCGTGGGACATATGCAAAGGCTTTGACGGTTCCGCAGCTATCGGCGAGTGGGTGCCGGTGGATCGTTTTCGGGACATACAGGCCGTTCATTTCCATCTCGACATCAACGGCAGGACCGTTCAGGAGGGATGTTCGGGCGACATGCTTTACCGCGTAGACGAGATCATCTCCTATATCAGCCAGTTCTTTACGCTGAAAACGGGCGACCTGCTCTATACGGGAACGCCCGCGGGAGTGGGTCCTGTGCATGTCGACGACCACCTGCAGGGTTATATAGAAGACCGCAAGGTGCTCGACTTCAGTTGTAAATGACGTACGCGGAGGATGCCGATTAAGGATACAGAAACAGTAACGATGCGAGGAATACGAAAGCTGACATTGATACTGATACTGCTTATGGCCGGTATGGAAATGCCTGCCCAGCGTTTTTTCAACCTGACTTCGGAAGAGGTCAGGATCGATTCGGTATTGCCGCATTTTACCTATTCCATTCCCTTAGGCGACAACTATCGGGACTCCGTCTATACGGTCAGCATCGCATATCCTGAATTCATCGACATGACAGATGCCGACATCCGGCGCTATAACCGCATTTCGGGCTCTATGCTGCCCACGCTTCCGACCGTCACACAGCGTGTCGTCGTCTGCCGGAAGAAGGGTTCGCTCGAACTGTCGTTCTGTCCTTTGGTCTACAGAGACAACAAATATCAGATCCTCGTCAGCTTCATGCTCGATCTGAAGGCCACCTCCGTCCGCGGCTCCTCATCTTACGCGAAGGCCGCAACACGTGCGGGAACAGTCGATCGCTATGCTGCGCATTCGGTACTGGCACAGGGCACTTGGGCCAAAATCCGCGTTTCGTCTTCCGGCGTCTATCAACTGACCGAGGCCTTGGTACGTCAAGCCGGATTCACAGATATAAATAAGGTGAAGATCTACGGGTATGGCGGAGCACTGCAGCCTGCTGCCCTCAACGGCGAGGACCTCATCCGGACCGACGATCTGAAAGAAGTACCGACGTGCAAGGTCAACGGCAAGCGTCTGTTTTATGCCAAAGGACCAGTCTCGTGGAACGGCCCGCAGGCCACGGTCCGTACCCGCAATCCCTATTCAAGCTACGGCTATTACTTCCTCACGCAGGATGATGCCAAACCGCAGATCATTGATTCAACCGCCTTTCTCGCCTCTTTCTATCCCTCGGCGGATGATTACCATACGCTGCATGAGATAGACAACTTCGCTTGGTATCACGGGGGACGCAACCTCTTTCAGAATGATCCCATCGCGGAAGGCAGCTCCAAGTCCTACACATTGGCAGCGCCGAGCCGCTCCCGGCAAGGTCTGATGACGATAGCGATCACGGCCGGTGTCAACAGTTCGGCCGTCATTGCCCTCAATGACAGTACGTTAGGCAGCATTGACATACGGCTTGGCAGTTACGACAAGGGCAATAGCAGTAACAGGGTCTACAAGGTGGGCAATCTGTCCGCTACGAACACCATTAAGATCTCAACGACTTCGGGCGGTCCCATACGCCTTGACTACATCTCATTCACCGTGAAAGAGCCTCGTTCCGCGCCTTCTTTAGCCGGCGGAACATTCCCCTCGCCCGACTATGTCTATAATATCACCAACCAGGACCATCATGCCGACGGACCCGCAGACATGGTCATCATCATCCCGACGTCCCAGAAACTCCGTGCACAGGCCGAACGTCTCAAAGCCTTTCATGAACAATATGATCATCTGAGGGTCAATATTGTGCCGTCGGATGAGCTGATCAACGAGTTTGGAGGCGGCACTCCGGATGCCAATGCTTATCGCCGCTACCTCAAGATGCTGTATGACCGGGCCACGAATGAGGCCGACATGCCCCGTTATCTGCTGCTCTTCGGCGACTGCGTGTGGGATAACCGCATGCTGACGCTCGAATGTCGGAACCTCAATCCTGATGACTATCTGCTCTGCTACGAGAGCGAGAACTCCTTTAACGAGGTGACCTGTTACGTCGATGACGGGTTCTTCTGCCTCTTGGACGACGGTGAGGGCGCCAATCTCACAGCCTCTGACAAGCTCGACGTGGCTGTGGGCCGCTTCCCGGTGACAACGGAAGCAGAGGCGAAGATCATGGTTGATAAGACCATCAACTATATCCGGAACGGGCAGGCGGGTGCCTGGCAGAACACGCTCGTATTCATGGGCGACGACGGAGACAACAACCTGCACATGCGCGATCTCAATGAGGTTGCTGATGGCATTGCCAACCGTTACCCCGGATTCATCGTCCGCAAGGTGATGTGGGATGCTTACAAGCGCGAGACATCATCGACCGGCAACTCTTATCCGGAGGTCACGCGCGTCCTGAAGCAGTATCAACAGGCCGGTGCCTTGATTATGGACTATGCCGGACATGGCATCGAGTATCAGATCTCGCATGAAGGCGTGCTCAAGCTTGATGACTTCAAGAAATTCACAAATACCAATCTGCCGCTCTGGGTCACCGCCTCGTGCGACATTATGCCTTTTGACGGAGTCGCGGAGACCATCGGCGAGACCGCCGTACTGAACGAGCGGGGTGGGGCGGTGGCCTTTTTCGGCACCACGCGAACCGTCTACACAAACTACAACAAACTGATCAACATGGCTTTCCTGCGGCAGGTGCTCAGTGTGAAGGACGGCAAACCTGTGACTATAGGCGAAGCTCAGATGGTCGCTAAGAATGCTTTGATCGCCTCACAAGCCGATACGACAGAGAACAAGCTGCAATATGCGCTGCTCGGAGACCCCGCCTTGGCACTGAAACTGCCTGTTGCGCAGGTGGTACTCGACTCGATCAACGGTGTCCCGACAGGCTATTCGTCTACCGCTCCGATGCTGAAGGCAGGCTCTACTGCCGTCTTCAGCGGTCACGTCGAAGGCTACCCCGACTTCCGGGGCGTGCTCACGGCGACCATACGCGATACGCGTGAACGGATCGAATGCCGCAACAACGGCAACCAGGCAAGCTATACCTTCGCCTATTATGATCGTCCCAAGACCCTCTTTCATGGCTCGGACAGCGTGCGGAACGGTCGTTTCCGCTTCACGTTTGCCGTTCCGAGAGACATCAATTATGCCAGCGGCTCGGGGATGGTCAACTTCTACGCCGTCACGAACGACCATACGCTGCAGGCCAACGGGTTCTCCGATGCCTTCACCATCGACGGCGGACAACTGGCCGGCAATGATTCGATCGGTCCGTCCATATACTGTTACCTGAACTCCCCGTCGTTTGTCAACGGCGGAAAAGTCAACCCGACGCCCTACTTTGTAGCTCAGGTGACCGATGAGGATGGAATCAACACGACCGGAAGCGGCATCGGGCACGATCTTCAGCTCGTCATCGACGGCAATATCACAACTACGTACAATCTGAATGAACAGTTCGTCTACGACTTCGGATCCTACACGAGCGGCAATGTCTATTTCAGTCTGCCCCAGCTGGCACCGGGCAGGCATCATCTGAGGTTCAGAGCGTGGGACGTGCTCAACAATTCGTCGACGGCGGAACTGACTTTCGAGGTTGTCAACGGTTTGGAGCCTTCACTCTTCGACGTCGATGTGACCCGCAATCCGGCCACTACTTCCACCACCTTCATCCTCACCCACGACCGCACCGGCAGTCCGATGGACGTGCAACTCGAGGTCTATGACTTGAGCGGACGCATGCTCTGGCGGCACAGGGAGAACGGCGTGTCCTCCGGGAACGCCTATACGGTCGACTGGAACTTGACGACCGACAACGGCAGGCGTCTGCAGACGGGTGTCTATGTCTATCGGGCTCAGATCTCATGCGATGGCAGTCAGCGTGCCACCAAAGCCAAGAAACTCATCGTCATAGGCAATAACTAAAGGACGAATGCGTTTTATGTTTATCATTGTCAATCAATACAACCCAAGAATGAATCAATTCCTGAAAACGATACTGGCATGTCTGACAGTCTTGATGAGCCTCTCGGCCACCGCCCAAGACAAGAAAGACCTGTTCAATCCCGAGAAAACGTCGGTCACGTCACAGCAGATCGCCCCCGACGCACGATCCGCCGGCATGGGCGACGTGGGTGTTGGCACCGAGGCCGATGTCAACTCTCAGTTCTGGAATCCGGCCAAGTATCCGTTCAACATCAGCCGGGCGGGTGTGGCGCTCAATTTCACTCCGTGGCTTCGCCAGTTGGTCAACGACATGAATTTGTCCTACCTGTCGGGCTATTATCGTATCGGCGACTACTCCTCAGTTTCCGCTTCGCTGCGCTACTTCAACATGGGCGAGGTCTTCCTCGACTATAGCGATTCGGGGGACAACGGCGCCACGATCAATCCTTACGAGATGTCGTTCGACGTGGCCTACTCTCTGATGCTGAGTGAGAAATTCTCCATCGCCGCCGCCATCCGCTGGATCTATTCCGATCTGAAGTTCACCTACACCGATGACACGTCACCCGGAAGCGCCTTTGCCGCCGACTTGGCGTTCTACTATCAGAATTATCTGACCTTGGGTGACCGCGAATGCCAGTTGGGACTCGGTCTCAACCTCTCCAATATGGGTAGCAAAATCACCTTCGGAGGCGATGACAACCCCGAGTTTATCCCCACGAACCTCCGCTTGGGAGGCTCTCTGATGATACCGCTCGATGCCTACAACCGACTCACACTTGCTGCAGACGCCAACAAGCTGCTTGTTCCGACCTATCCGAAGATGGAGGATGGCGAGACTACCGAGGCCTACCAGCTGCGCCTGCAGAAAGATTATTACGACGTGTCGTCCATCCGTGGCATGTTCAAAAGCTTCAGTGACGCCCCCAACGGGATGAAGGAGGAGCTGGAAGAGATCCAATGGAGTGTCGGCGCGGAATACACTTACAACGACAAGTTCGTCCTTCGCGCTGGCTATCATCATGAAAGCGAGAACAAAGGCAATCGAAAATACTTCACCGTAGGTGCCGGATTCCGGATGAGCGTGTTCGCTCTCGACGCCGGATACGTGATCGCCACGGCCAAGAGCAATCCGCTGGATCAGACGCTCCGCATCTCTCTGAGCTTCGATATGGACGGTATCAAGGAGCTTTTCAAATAGAGACAGACGCTCCGCTCCGGTCTTCCTGTCACGCCACTGCGCCTTTCCGCCAGACAGGGCGAGAAGCGGAAGGAATTCCACGGTTACCTTCTTGCATGCCGGGATGGTCGCCTTGGGTGAAATCCGTCATGAAGCTCTGTCCCGAAGTGATAGATGCCGGGGTCGGCAGACTGCTGTCGGCAACAGTTGCATCCTATCCGTCGGCTCACCAAGCTGCCCTCCCCGATGTGCGGATCTGCCAGAAGTGAAAAGCAGGAAATTATAGAAAAGGTTTCGGAAAAAATATAAACACAAATGCAACAACACCATCCCCGTCATCAGACAGATACCGAACAGGTTCCATCATCCCCGTCTCCCTCCTTTCGGGCGGGGGATGATGGGGCTTCGCCGTCCCCCCTTCCGCCTTCGGAAAGAGCAGGGGCGGAAGCCGTGGAGAAACAGGCAGCTGTCCCGTTTCATTGTCCGTTCCGCATCGGAATGGGCTATGATGTCCACCGGCTTGTGCCTGACCGCGCACTCTGGTTGGGCGGCATCAGGATCGAACATAAGCTCGGACTGCTCGGGCACAGTGATGCCGACGTGCTCATCCACGCCATCTGCGATGCCCTGTTGGGGGCTGCCAGCCTGCGCGACATCGGCTACCACTTCCCCGATACGGCCGCCGAAACCCTCGACATCGACAGTAAGGTGCTGCTGAAGAAGACGATGGCCCTTGTCAGAAGCAACGGCTACGAGCTCGGCAACATCGATGCGACTGTCTGTGCAGAGCGCCCCAAGCTCAATCCGCATATCCCGCGCATGCAGCAGTGCCTGTCAGAAGTGATGGAAACCGATGTCTGCAACATCTCCATCAAGGCCACGACAAATGAGCGATTGGGCTTTGCCGGACGGGAAGAAGGTATCTCTGCCTACGCCGTCGCACTGATATTCAAGCTGTAGCCGTTTCTTTCAGGTTCCGCCGAGCGGTCTTCCGGCTGAGCCTGACACGTATGATGACGCCTGCGCATCGCTGTTGTCCCCTTGACAGGCGGTGCAATGGCATAATCTGGACAAGCACTGTGAAGGGGATGCATCTATCTTGCAGCGGTGGCGGAGGGCGCAGGCTGCGGCGGCAAGGAGGCAACCCGTCACAAACAGCTTGCGCCACAACCCATCAACGAGCTGTGGCGCAATAACCTATGTTTAACTAAAAATCCTTTTCAAAACAAATGAAAGCCTCACGGTTTCCATTGTCTCCTGTTAAACAATCTATCAAATCTACCTTAAACCTAATAACTAAAAACCTAAATCTATTACTACTAACCTAAACAATCTATTAACCTTTTGACGA
>JALFRV010000151.1 GCA_022778905.1 Prevotella sp.
TCCCCGAAGCGCACCAGATCGAGGAGGTGACGATATGGGGACGCCGGATGATCAATGCAGACAGCCTCCGCAAAGGCATCCCCTGGAAGGACCGTCTGCATGCCGCGCCTCACTCTCCGCTCGAATTCGACTTCGCCAAAATGCTCGACCGCCGCTACCGGAGAGACATGAAACAGCTCGAGAACATGCGCAATCTGTTCAAGAAATGGGATGAACAGGAAAAGCAACGGGACCCTGTCCTGCGCGCATATGAGCAGACGCAGGCCGAGATGGGGCAGCAGAAAAAGGAGCTGACGACTGCTAAATGACGACCGCCGTGCCGCTGACGGCCACCATGAGCATGGATCCTTCGGCGCCTACCGTTTCATAATCAATGTCTATACTGAGTATGGCGTTGGCACCGAGTTCGCGTGCGCGCTCCGTCATTTCTTCCATTGAAGCGTCCTTGGCACGCTTCAATACGCGCTCGTAGGCTCCTGCGCGACCGCCTACGATGTCACGCACGCCTGCCAGAAAATCCTTGAAGATGTTGGCCCCGACAATGCTCTCGCCCGTGACGATGCCTTTATACTCGCGGACTGGCCGTCCCTCGATGGACGGGGTGGTTGAAAGGATGAGATCATTCATATAATATAGGGTTTGGATGATGACGGGATGAAGGGATGAAAGGATGAGAAGGATGATGGGGATGAAGAGATGAGGAGGGCGGTCAGAGCGTGATTTCAGCCGACCCGAAGCATCGGTGGTGGTCCCGGTCATAGATGACGCAGAACTGACCCGGTGCCACTCCATGGATCTTGTCCGCCGAATGGATCACCGCCTCATGATATCCGGCAGTCGGGAAAGCCGTCTCGCCGCACTCGGCCCCAGTGGTGTCGACCGACGGAACGGCTGCTGCTGTCAGCGGTTCGATATAGCCTCGATGGAACTCCGGGGTGTGGCGGATCTTGAACGTGATCGGAATCCAGTTGGAAGATGAGGAGGATGAGGGGATGAAGGGATGAGGGGATGAAGGGATGAGAGGATGAGCAGATGAGTTGGAGGAGGAGGATGAGGGATCAGCCTGCCCGGTTTCGTTGTGCCCGACGAGATCTGCAGCCGCCTCGGGGGCCGCTGTCAGCCAGTGGAGGCCATGCACCCTGAAGTCCTGCTTGTAGGCTGTCTCGGGGTCATAGCCATGACTGACGTAGAGCACATTGTGCTCCACATCCTTCCGGATCACGAACCAAGGACCTCCGCCCAATCCCAATCCCTTGCGCTGGCCGATGGTGTGGAACCACAAGCCGCGATGTCCGCCGATCCTGCGGCCGGTCTCCATCTCGATGATATCGCCCGGCTGCTCGCCGAGATAGCGTCGTAAGTATTCGTTATAGTCGATCTGTCCGAGGAAGCAAATGCCCTGACTGTCCTTGCGGCGGGCATTGATGAGATGCTCGCGCTCGGCAATCGCCCGCACCTCCTCTTTCATCATGTGGCCGATGGGGAACAAAGCCTTGCGCAGTTGCCAGTCGTATATCTGTGCCAGAAAGTCGGTCTGGTCCTTCACGGGATCAGGACTCGTGGTCAGCCATTTGCGCCCCGCGATCCACTCCGTCTGCGCATAGTGGCCCGTGGCGATCAGATCGTAGTCGTGGCCCATCTTCTCATCGAAGGCGCCGAACTTGATCAGTCGGTTGCACATCACGTCCGGGTTGGGCGTGAATCCGGCCTTCACCTTCTCCATCGTGTATCTCGTCACCTGGTCCCAGTATTCTCTGTGGCAGTCGACCACCTGCAACCGGCATCCGTAACGAGCCGCCACGGCAGTCGCCATCTCCAAGTCTTCCTCGCTCGAACAGTTCCACTCCTCCTGCTCCTCGAACCCTATCTTGATGTAAAAGCAATCGGGATGCAGGCCGTGACGAGCCAGCTCACAGACGACCACACTCGAATCGACGCCTCCGGAAAGGAGCACCGCGATCCGCTTATCCCTGACTTGATCATATTGAATCATACGGCAAAATTACACAAAATAATCGAAACTTGATGCGTTTCGACCCGAATAAGTCACGGAAGGCTGTCCTCCCCTCACGCCCCGACTTTATTCCAGCCGCACCGCATGATCCAAACAGCAATCTCCCAGTCATGCTCCAACTCCTCCACCCCATCCTTCCCCTTCATCCTCCTGCGACCCGAGCCTCCGCCCGAACCGGCTCGGAGAGGCTTGAAAACGCATTAACCGAAATTGCCCGAAAACCCTTTATACCAAAGGGATTTGCGCCGTCGGCCGATTGTTCTGTTTCTCCGGCCCGCGCAGAGCTATGCTTTCGGCCGTCCATATGATAGCTTTCGGCGCCCCATATGATAGCTTTGGACGGCCGAAAGCATAGCTCTGCGCAGCGGGCATGACAGCTCTGTCCGAACGGCCCCATTCATGCCCTCTGCGCACACCGATGAGATGCCCTCTGAAGAGTAACGATTCAGCGGTAGTCATCGTGGAATTTAGCCGGAAGTGTAAAGCGCTTCAGGAACCAGGTAAAAAACATGTAAACCGATTCAGTTGCAACACACCAGACCGTGTGACATAAAATCAGGCATAGCCGGAAGCAAAATCTGGCATAGTCAATGAACATATGTTGGTTGGCCGATGAACATATGTTCGTTGACCGATGAAGTTAACTTAGTTGGCCGATGAACATATGTTCGTTGGCGGATGAAGCTGACATGGTGGCTATGCACATCTGCTGGGATGGCTATGCACATCTGCTGAGAAGGTTATTACCGCTGAATCGTTACTCTGAAGACGACAATTGTTAAAAGTTCATAAAGATATATTCCACCCGGTACAACATCGCTCCGGACGCACTATCTTTGTAATATCAAAATGATATCAACACAACATCCTGATCTAACACCTCAATTTATGGAAAAGAAAGAGTATGCATTCAAAGGGCTGGCCGTCAACGGCTTCTTAGCCATCGCATTGAACTTGGCCCTCGTCATCGTCGCCGCAGTGTTGACGGGCGTGGGCATTGAGTATGAGAACCCGCTGAAGATTGCCGTCGGGCTGATCCTTCTGCTCGTCGGGCTGTTCTGCTTCAAGGGCTTCATCATGCTCGAACCGAACGAGGCCAAGGTGATGATGTTCTTCGGAAAGTATAAAGGCACGTTCACCCGGGTGGGCTTCTTCTGGGTCAATCCGTTCATTACGACGAAGAAACTCTCGCTGCGCGCCCGCAACTTAGATGCCGAACCGATCAAGGTGAACGACAAGCAGGGCAATCCGGTCATGATCGGACTGGTGCTCGTGTGGAAACTCTGCGACACCTACAAGGCCATGTTCGAGATCGATTCGCAGACGATGGCCAGCGGAGGGACGTCAATCGGGCAGAACGTGGGCAGCATCATGCGCGCCTTCGAGAACTTCGTCAAGATCCAGAGTGACGCGGCCCTCCGCCAGACGGCCGGTCTCTACTCCTACGACAACAATGAGACGAAGGACGAACTGACACTCCGCGGCGGCGGCGACGAGATCAACCACCAGCTCGAGCACACACTCGACGAGCGGCTGGCCATGGCCGGAATAGAGATCGTGGAGGCACGGATCAACTACTTGGCCTATGCACCCGAGATCGCCGCAGTGATGCTCCGCCGCCAGCAGGCCGATGCCATCATCGCCGCGCGGGAAAAGATCGTCGAGGGCGCAGTGGGCATGGTGAAGATCGCCTTGGAGAAACTGTCGGCTGAAGAAGTGGTCGATCTCGACGACGAAAAGAAGGCGGCCATGGTGAGCAACCTGATGGTGGTCCTCTGTGGTGATGACACCGCACAGCCCATTGTCAACGCCGGGACGCTGAACATGTAAACTGTCGCTCCATGCCAGAACCAAAGAAAGACAACAAGAACAAGAATTTCATCCTCCGGCTCGATGCCGACACGATGTCAGCAGTCGAGAAATGGGCCGCCGACGAGTTCCGAAGCACCAACGGACAGCTGCAGTGGATCATCACCGAAGCACTGCGCAAGGCCGGCCGGCTGCCAAAACGCCAACGCTGATCCGCCGCATCCCGGCTGACCGGACACACCCTGTCACGAACCGTCAGTCCCCGTCCGGGCTGGCGGTTCGCCGTCTGCAGCGATGCCGAATTTCTCCTCCTTTTTCTTTATCCTGTCATTTTTATTGCTTATCTTTGCACCAATACACTGATAAAATCAAACAAGACTATGGAACAAAACAAAAACGACCGGCTCACTGTCACCGTCTCCGCACTCGGGGCAGAGCTGCAGAGCATCAAGGATGCCAATGGAAAGGAATATCTGTGGGATGGCGACGAGCGCTACTGGAACCGCCACTCGCCCATCCTCTTCCCTATTGTCTGCGGTCTGTGGGAAGACACCTGCCGCCTCGGCAGACAGACTTTCAGACTGTCACGTCATGGCTTTGCCCGCGACACCGCATTCACCTTGGTCCGCCACAGCGATGAGCGCGTGACCTATGTGCTCACCGATTCGGAAGAGACACGGCGAGACTATCCCTTCCACTTCAATCTCTCGGTCACCTATCGGATCACAGACAACCGCATCAGCGTGATCTGGCACGTGGAGAACACGGATCGCCAGACGCTGCTGTTCCAGATCGGAGGACATCCCGCATTCCTCGTTCCCGGATGCCAGAAGGGCGACCACATGCGGGCAAAGCTGCGCATCGACAATCCCGAACCGGAACGCCTCTACGGCAATGTGGGCGGTTGCATCACGCCGGGTTATCATCCCGTCAAGACCCAGGACGGCCTTTGGGAAGTGGAAGAAGAGACGTTCATCGACGATGCAGTCATCTTCGACCGCAGTCAGGTCCGGCATGTCGAACTGCTCGATGCGGCGGACGAACCCGTCGTGACACTCGACTTCAAGACGCCGGCAGTAGGCATCTGGACGCCGGCAGGCAAGCATGCGCCATTCATCTGCATCGAACCGTGGTACGGCATCAGCGATTGGGCCGAGTTCAAAGGCCCCTTTGAAGACAAATATCTGATGAACCGGCTGCTCCCCGGAGCCAGTTTCATGAGCGAATACACCATCACCATCGGCCGCTGACCCGGCGTCCGCCCGCGCCGGAAGAGGGATGGGGGAGGATGGGATGAGAGATGGAGGATGAAGGCAGCATGATTCGGACCATCGCAAAAAAAGCGTGATGAGAGGCCTGAAAAACCTTCATCACGCTTTAAAGTTTATTTCCGTTATGCCAATCTTCACTGCCTGAACAGGATTGGCCTGTCATTTGAAATCTGAAACCATAACCTATTGAGAAGCCATCACATAATTCTTTCCTTGTTATCCTTCCGCTCTTTTACCTGTGTCCGATGGCTTCGGAGTGCCTATTTCAGGCGGCCGGCGACGACATCCCAGTCAACAATGTCCCATGCAGCTGCAATGTGGTCCACGCGTCGGTTCTGATAGTCGAGATAATAAGCATGCTCCCATACATCCAGACCATAGAGGGGATTGAGCCCGTGACGCACCGGGTTGCTGCCGTTCGGCTCTTTCGTGATCACCAGATGGCCGTCCTTGTCCTGCGAAAGCCATGCCCAGCCCGACCCGAAGAGAGTTGCTGCAGCCTGCGCAAACTGTGCCTTGAACTCCTCGAAGCTGCCGAAAGCTGCGTTGAGGGCATCAGCCAGCTTGCCCGAAGGCACATTGTCCTTCACCGGCGAGCGGAATTGGGAGAAGTAAAGCGCATGGTTCAGCGTCTGTCCCGCATTGTTGAACAAGGGGCCTTCGGGTGCTGCGGCGACGATACCCTCCACTTCCTGATGCTCAAACTCGGTCCCCTGAACCAGATTGAGGAGCGTGTTGACATAATTCTGCAGATGCTTTCCATAATGGAACTGGATGGTCTGCTCACTTATAACGGGTTCCAACGCGTTGGCTGCGTATGGAAGTACTGGCATTTGAATTTTCATATCTTTATTGTTTTAAATCGTTATTGCTTTTTCTTATCAACACAAAGATAGGCGAAAAGTCAAGACGCGGCAAACGAAAAAATCAATCCCCTCATTGAGAAAAACGATAAGCTGCGCCCGAACGGCCTGCCTGTCGGCATTCCGAGGCACAGGGCTTTTTAGACTTAAAGGTAAAAAAAGCATAGCCGGATGGTCCTTATCCGTAAAATAAAAACTATCTTTGCAAAGAGAAGGGATCAAAAACATGACACTACAACAATTGGAATACGTCATCGCCGTGTATCGGCAGAAACACTTTGCAAAGGCTGCCGAGAGCTGCAATGTCACGCAGTCCACCCTGAGCAGCATGGTTCAGAAATTGGAAGAAGAGCTCAACGTGAAGATCTTCGACCGCAAGCAGCAGCCCGTCAGACCCACTCCCGTAGGCCAGCTGATCATCGAACAGGCCTGGAAAATTCTCGTCCGGGCCCGTCGGCTCAAAGAGATGGTCGAGGAAGAGCGACACTCGCTGACCGGCACTTTCCACATCGGCATCCTCCCCACCATTGCTCCCTACCTGATCCCACGGTTCTTTCCGCAGCTCATGAACAGCTATCCGAACCTTGATCTGCGCATCACTGAGATGAAGACAGAAGACCTGCTGAAGGCACTCCGGCACAATGACATCGACGCAGGAATCGTGGCCGACGTCGACGGATTGGACGAATTCCAGTGCGACACCTTATATTATGAACAGTTCTTTGCATACGTCTCGAAGTCGGAAAAACTCTTTGAGAACCGGACAGTGCGGTCGTTTGACCTCAACGGAAAATACCTCTGGCTCCTCGACGAAGGCCATTGCTTCCGCGAACAGCTGATGAAATTCTGCCAGTTAAAGTCAGCATCGATGAGCAAGAAGGCATATAACTTAGGCAGCATTGAGACGTTCATGCGCTTCGTAGAGAACGGGAAGGGCATCACCTTCATCCCCGAGCTGGCACTGCAGCAGTTGAGTGACGGGCAGAAAGAATTGGTCCGCCCCTTCGCCTTGCCTGTTCCGACACGCAAGGTCGTCATGACCACCACGCAGAAATTTATCCGCAACTCGCTCCGCGAACTGATTATCGGAGAGATCAGGCATGCCGTTCCGGCGGAAATGCTGCAGCTCCGGAAGTCGCAGCAGCAGGTATAGAAAACCGCGAAGTCCGTCAGAAGGCTTCGCGGTATTTGTTTTCGTCCTTGTCGTCGAGCATCCCTAAATACGACTGATAGCGCGACTCGGCGATGTAGTGGTCCGCGACAGCCTGCCTGACGGCACAACCCGGTTCGTGCGTATGCGTGCAGTTGGAGAACCGGCAGTCCTTTGCGAACCCGAAAATGTCCCTGAAATAGCTCGTCAGCTCATTCCTTTCGATGTCGAAGGTGCCGAATCCCTTGATGCCGGGCGTATCGATCAGATAGCCCCCACCGGGCAGATCAAGCATCTCGCTGAATGTCGTGGTGTGCATGCCGGTATTGTGCGCGTCGCTGATAGCAGCCGTCCGCTGGGCCGCTTCGGGTATCAGGAGGTTGGCAAGTGTCGACTTTCCCACTCCGCTATGCCCGCTCAGCAGCGTCACCTTGTCCTTTAAGCAGGCGCGTAAGGCATCAACTCCCTCTCCCGTTTCGGCCGAGAGGGACAGGCACTGATAGCCGATGGTCTCATAAAGCGTCATCAACAGCCGCTCGTAACGCCGCTCGTCGTCGGAAAGGATGTCACGTTTGTTGAACACGATGATCACCGGAACACGGTACGCTTCAGCCCCGGCCAGGAACCGGTCGATAAAAGTCGTGGACGTTTCGGGATAGTTCACGGTCACGATCAGGACAGCCTGATCGAGGTTCGCGGCCAAGATGGAGCTTTGTTTCGACAGGTTCGGAGACTTCCGGATAATGTAGTTGCGCCTGTCTTCGATCTCTGTGATCAGCGCTGAGCCTTCCTGGTTGACCACGATGTGCACCCAGTCGCCCACCGCAACGGGGTTTGTGCTGCGTATTCCTTTCAGCCGAAAGTTGCCCTTGATCTTGCTTTCGATGGTCTGGCCGTCATCAGTGCGGACGGTATACCAGCTGCCCGTGTTCTTGATAACTATACCGCGCATGGAACAGTAAAAAGGTAAAGAGGTAAAAAAGTAAAAGGGCCGAGACGCAAGATGAACATTGTCATTGGAACAGAGAGTGATTACAGGTCTGAAAAAGTTAAAGAGCCAATACGCAAGATGAACAATCTTTTCAAAGCAGAATGCGGGTAATGGGGTGAGAAAGCGCTGATGGCCTGACCCAAGATGCGTTTTCTTATTGAAACAGAGCGTGGTTACAGGCGGACAACAGCTGCACCTCCGGCAAGACGAACGAACACTCTTATTGAAACAGAGCGT
>JALFRV010000074.1 GCA_022778905.1 Prevotella sp.
TTGGAGAAATGTTCCTTGCAAAAGGATAGGCGGCAATAGCTCAGTTGGTAGAGCGCGACCTTGCCAAGGTCGAGGTCGCGGGTTCGAGCCCCGTTTGCCGCTCGACATTCTGAATAAACCAAGATGGAGTAAGACTCCTATCGCCCAGGTGGCGGAATTGGTAGACGCGCACGTTTCAGGTGCGTGTGTTTAACGACGTGCAGGTTCGAGTCCTGTTCTGGGCACCATGTTTATTCAGAATGTTTCTTTATGGAGAGGTGGCGGAATTGGTAGACGCGCTACTTTGAGGGGGTAGTGAAAATTGTTTCGTGGGAGTTCGAGTCTCCTCCTCTTCACATCACTCATTATTTGATTGCGGCAATAGCTCAGTTGGTAGAGCGCGACCTTGCCAAGGTCGAGGTCGCGGGTTCGAGCCCCGTTTGCCGCTCTTTTTTCAGAGAAACATTGTATTTCATGAACTTATATTTAAGGTATTTTGATCGGGAAACATTAGTACATAATGTTGACGAAGCCATCGACTTTTTACGCGCTATTCCAGAAATAGAGATTGACGAAGACTTAGAAGCGGACATCCGCGATTATGTCTCGAGTGAGGTCTACTTCCCCAAGCGCTATAAAATACGCCCACGCATCTACTTCATCATCATCAAGACGACAGCCGAGACCATGCTTGACTTCAAGCAGAAGAAGGCGTTACATCCTGTTCCGGCTGTCAACAACCCCATCGACAGGCGTGATTTGGCCTCGGTGACCATGACACGCCTGACGGAGGAACGTCAGGGATGGTATGAAGGCTCGCTTGACTTCAAGCGGGTGGTGCTCGTTCCCTCGACCGGCAAGCATGAATACCGTGACACGCATTTCACGGTTCAGTGCAAGGCAAATTCAGGCCAGGACTGCTACAACCGCATCATCGAGCATCTCCGTGAGCGTGTCGACGGTCGAAGTCAGTTCCCCTCCGCCAAGGGCAAGAACTTCCACTTCCGCTATCTTGGCATGTGGAAATAACATCTAAAGAACATCCATTCATCTGACAGACAACCATGAACAAGGTCATGTTGATCGGCAATGTAGGCAAGGATCCTGAGGTGCGTTATTATGAGGCAGATCAGGCAGTGGCTCAATTGTCCTTGGCTACAACCGAGCGGGGATACACCCTTCAGAACGGGACGAAAGTGCCCGATCACACGGATTGGCACAATGTGATCTTCTATCGTAATCTGGCCAAGATCGTTGAGAAATATGTTCACAAGGGGGACAAGATCTATGTCGAAGGCAGAATACGCTACCGTTCGTTCGACGATCAGCGCGGCGCGCGGCGGTATGTGACCGAAATCCTGGCCGAAAACATGGAATTGCTCACCCCTAAACCATCTTCTTCCAATTCAGATCAGCCGCAAGGCCAACCTCCGTTGCAGAAACCTGCTGAAGACAAACTTCCATTTTAAACCATGACAAATGGATCTGACGGCGCTATCTGAATCTCTTTCCGACATTTATTTCATACAACCCTCCATCGGGGTTATACTTTCCGCGTTGCTGGCAGTGGCCTTACTGTTTGTCTCAGGTTTCGCCAGCGGTTCCGAAATTGCATTTTTCAGCCTCTCTCCCACCGACATCGCCGAGCTGAATCCTGACAGGAGTGAGCAGGACAGGCACATCAGTCTGCTCAGGGAGGATTCGGAACGGACATTGGCGACGATCCTCATCACCAACAACTTCGTCAATGTCACGATCATCATGCTGTGCAATTTCGTCTTCGGATCGATCATCCATTTCGGCAGCAAGGCTTATTGGCTCCAGTTTCTTTGCCTCACCGTGCTGCTCACATTCCTGCTTTTGCTCTTCGGCGAGATCATGCCTAAGGTCTACAGTCGCCAGAACCCGTTGAAGTTCTGTCGTTCCAGCGTGAACGGAATCCTGTTCCTGCGCAGGTTGGTATGGCCTCTCGCAAGCATATTGCTCAAGAGCGGCGTACTCGCAGAGAAAGCTTTGCCTAAGGAAAACAGGCAGTTGAGCGTCGACGATCTTGAGCAGGCGTTGGAACTGACCGACAAAGCCGACATCAAGGACGAGCAAAGCATGCTGCAGGGCATCATCCGTTTCGGAGACGAGACGGCCAAGGAGGTGATGACAAGCCGACAGGACATCGTCGACATAGACATCAAGAGCAGCTACGCCGACGTGCTGAAGTGCATCGTGGACAACAACTACAGCCGTATCCCTGTCTATCAGGACAACGACGACAACATACGCGGCGTGCTCTATATCAAGGATCTTCTGCCCCACTTGACCAAGCCTTCCAACTTCCGCTGGCAGTCGCTGATCCGTCCGCCCTACTTCGTTCCAGAGACGAAAAAGATCGATGACCTGCTCCGCGAGTTTCAGGAGAACAAGGTGCACATTGCCATCGTGGTCGACGAATTCGGCGGCACGAGCGGACTTGTCACCCTCGAGGACATCTTAGAAGAGATCGTCGGCGAGATTAATGACGAATATGACGAGGAGGAGAAGACCTATTCGAAGCTGAACTACAACACGTATATCTTTGAGGGAAAGACGCTGATCAGCGACTTCTGCCGGATTCTGCAGATCGATGATGACGAATTTTCCGACGTCGAAGGTGATGCCGACACGCTCGCCGGGCTGCTCCTCGAGATGAAAGGCGACTTCCTGAGCATCCACGAGAAGATCGACTACAGGCACTATACCTTTGAGATCGCCGAAATTGAAGGGCGTCGCATCAGCCGGATCAAGGTCACGATCCACACGCAGCCCGGTTCCAAAGAGACGAAGGACTGATCCTATGCCGCTGCTGAAAATCAAGAACATACAATCGGATGTGACGCTCGGGCTGTGGCAGATCACCGAGTCGGCCGACGCTTTTCTTACCGCGGACGCCGCGCTGCGACAGATCTACGGCACGTTCAATCCGTCTACGAACATCGATCGGACACGCGAACGTTTAGCCGTCTATGCCCTGCTCCGCCACATGAAGGATGCCGACACGCCCCTGCTGATCGAGCACCTCGACTCCGGACGCCCCCAGCTCCCCGGCTGCCACATCGGCATCAGCCACACGAAAGGGTTTGCGGCTCTGATCCTATCCAAGACGCGGCCGGTGGGCGTGGACATCGAGTATCACTCGGACCGGGTCAACAGGGTGGCTGCACGGTTCATCCGGCCTGACGAAGTGGCCGAGACGACCGTCACGCGGCTGATCAACTGGTGTGCCAAAGAGACCATCTACAAGCTGTTCTCCGATGAGCATCTGGATTACTTCGACATGAGACTGCGCCCCTTCACCCTTCAAGAGCAGGGCACATTCGAGGTGGAGGACCTGAAGATACCCAAGGTGCAGGAGGTCAGCTATGTCGTTGAGCCGGCCTACGTGCTGACCTATTCGGTCGGCACACCACAGCCTTAGCGCTGTGCGAACGCCCCGATGCTTCCTGCCACCCCACTCTTTCCGAACTCCCAAGACCAACCGATGACAATGAAAAGACGCCTGCTGACTCTCCTGCTCTTCACCGCCTGCACGGCCACCATGACGGGCCAGCACCCGGTCACACTTGTCAGGATGAACCGCCAGCAGCAGTTCCCCAGGCAGATTCCACCGGGCAACTACAGCGGAATCTGCCGTCTCAACGACAGTCTCTATGCGGTCGTGAACGACAAGTCGCCGCTTGAGGGATTCCATCTCTTTGATATAGACATAGACCGGACCTCTGGCGTGATCCGCCGGGTGAAGGACCTCGGCTTCAAAGGCGACCGTCCGGCTGATCGGGACGAGGAGGGAATCGTCTTCAGACCGCACGCGGGGACAATCCTGATCTGCGGGGAGAAGGATCAGGACATCATCGAATATGACCTGCAGGGCAGGCGGACAGGACGGAAAGCCGACATGCCCGCACTCTTCCGAAAGGCCTCGACAAACGCCGGAATGGAGTCACTCGCCTATCAGGACGCGACCCGCACGCTGTGGACCTGCACCGAAGCCCCCCTGCCCGAAGACCTTCTCTCCGCTCCGCCGACCCCGTCGGCCGGCTATGCCCTCCGCCTTCAGGCTTTCGACGACGCCCTGCGTCCGGTCCGGCAATATGCCTACCGGACGGATCCCCCGCTGAAACAGCAGCACAAGGCCGCCCACTACGCGATGGGAGTCAGCGAGCTCACGGCGCTTGAAGACGGTTCGTTGCTCGTGCTCGAACGCGAATTTTACGTGCCTCGGAGGAAATTAGGGGCATCCGTCCGGTGCAAGCTCTTTCAGGTCATGCCTGCCGAGACTTTCGCGATCAACACGGATGCCCCGCTCACTGACGCCACCCCCTGCCTGCCCAAACGGCTCGTCTGCGAATGGAAGACCCGTATCGGGCTCTTCAACCGCGGCCTGGCCAACTATGAGGGCATGTGTCTCGGCCCCCGATTGGACGACGGAACGCAGACGCTCCTGCTCGTCTCCGATTCGCAGAACCGATATGGCGGCGTGCTGAAAGACTGGTTCAAGGTCATCATCCTCCGTTAGCGGACCGCCCGGAGACCGCCACAGGCAACGGCGGCCGCATCGGCCTGAAAAATGTCGGCAATGCCGGAAGGGTTGAAAGACAAATATTTGGGGATGCGAAAGAATTATCGTAACTTTGCAACAATGATGCGAACAAGGACTCATGTGATCATGCTATGTGCCCTGCTCCTGTCTTCGCTGTTTGCCACAGCACAGACACCGGTCGCCAACAGGGTGAAAGCCGTCATCAGGCATTTGCCCCGGGAGGCTGCCGTCGTGGCCAAATACACTGACAACGCGCGTCATTCGCTCTATTATTCCCTGCATAACAGGCTTTACCGCTACGACGTTCTGAAAAATACGAACGAGGACATCAGCTTCGCCGACGAGGGCTACACAAGCATCCTCGCCACATATCTGAGCCCCGACGGCAACTTTGTTTTCATTGCCGTCGACAGGGGCAGCCTGTCCAATTTCTATCCCGACGACGGGCAAGTGCTGTGGCGGATTGATTCGAGAACGAGGAAGTCGTTGCGGATCCAGTCAGGATTCAAGGTCGAGAAGCAGAAGTCTTGCTTCGTCGTCCGCAAGGCCTACCGATGCCTGAATCCGAAAGCGCTGCCGCAACAGCAGAAATGGACCGCCCGCAATCACTACTATGACCTCTTCGGGACTGTGATCTTCGCCAAGGAAGAATATCCCATCAACATCCGGACGAAACACTGACGCCGGTTTCGGGTCATTTCACCGTGATGTGGAAACAGCCCTGATGCACTTCATATTTGACATAGCACCGGCCTTGCCGGCGCATGTCATCGAGCACCTCACTCAATATCCACTTCAGCGTGTCGTTCCTCACCGCGCGCCGCTCAGGCCCCTCGGGATCCTCCACCGTCTTGTATCTGTTGTAGCAAATGTCAAAGGTCGTGCCATAGAGATGACAACTGTTCTGGGTGGCATTGCCGTTGTGCCCGCGTAGTTTTTCCACGTCTTCCCTGCTCCGCATCACGCTCGTGACGATGATCTTATGCAGCGGAACAGCCTTCGTCTGCAGACTGTCGAAGAACGAACGGCCTATATCCTGCAGCAGAACAGCGGCAGGCGGCACTAAGTAAGGGATGCTGCGCCGGAGCCGGTCGACATAGAAATAGGGATTGCTGCCGACAAACACCAACTCGGCCTTGCGGCTTTCAGCCTCCTGCCGGTCGACAACGGGCTTCACGCCATACTTGGTGGCGGCTGCGAGCTGTACGTCGTTCTGGTCGGGAAAAGCCTGCCCGAAATTCGGAACGCTCATGATCCGGTTCTTCACCTCCGACCCGTCGGCCTTGAAGAACTTCGACGGGCCGGCCACGGCCCGCTGGGCCAAAGGCTGCTTCTGCCCCTCCTGCAGACGGCTGCCTCCATCAGTCGTGGCCGCACGGGCCGAATCCGAATGCCGACCTGCCACCGTCTGCGAGACGGTCCCGGCAGGTCTCTGCCGGGCGCCGCCCTTGTCTTCCGCGATCGAAGGGAACACGCACCGCACGATCCCCAACAGGATGACCACGATGCCGAAGCCCTGTATATATCTGGTTTTTGTAATCTTCATGCAATATACCTATTTTATATGCAAACTTACACATTTTTTCCGACATACATGAAGCGATCCCCAAAAATATTCGGAACGCCAACCCTCAATAGCCAATTACCTCATTCGATATCCGATCCACACCCATCGGAGCGGCCGGAGGAGGCCCCTTCCGCATCTCACAATGCCCGTTCGGGACAACGGCAGGGCACGTGCTTTGTTACCACTTGATAATCAATGCGTTGACAGAGCTATCATTCGGGCAGCCGAAAGGACACATATGGGCGGCCAAGAGCTATCATATCGGCGGCCAAGAGCTATCCTCTGCGCAGGGCGGATGTATGGTATGGTTTTGACGGATCGGAAAGATGCTTTCCCGAGGGGATGAAGGCAGGACTTAAGAACCCTCCAGACAGCCACCAAAAGAGGTAGAAAAATGAAGGCCAAACGACCCATGCGCCCGATGGAGGAGATAAAAGAACAGAAAAAGAACCCTTCAAATGGGCACAGAACGGGACAAGACAATCAGGAACGGACCTTTCGGATGCCGATCACACAGGATAAAAGAAGAGAAAACAGAACATCCGGGCGCCCACCAAAGCCAGCGAAAGAACGGAGACCGGACCTTTCGTATCGTAGACGGAGGGGGTAAAAAGACGGGGTGCAGGCTCACGATGAACCTGCACCCCATGTGTCTTCAGGCGGCTGCGTTCAGACGCAGATGCCGCTGAGATAACGCTCTGCCTCAAGGGCGGCCTTGCATCCTGTGCCGGCAGCGACGACGGCCTGGCGGTAGACGGAGTCGCATACGTCGCCGGCAGCGAAGACGCCCGGGACGTTCGTGCGCTGAGTGTTGCCTACAGTGCGGATGAATCCCATCTCGTCGAGATCTATCTGCCCTTTGACAAAACCCGTGTTGGGCGTGTGTCCGATGGCTAAGAAGAATCCGTCGATGGGCAGGTCATAGTGCTCCTCGTCGGCTTCGCCCTTGCGCTTGACCAAGTGTACGCCCTCGACGCCACCCTCACCATAGAGCCCCGTAGCATTGTGCTCGAAGAGGATCTCGATGTTCTCAGCCTCACGAACACGCTGCTGCATGATCTCCGAAGCGCGGAGATAAGGCTTGCGGACGATGAGATAGACCTGCTTGCAGAGATGCGACAGATAGAGCGCATCCTCACAGGCGGTGTCGCCTCCGCCCACGACGGCGGTCACTTTCTTGCGATAGAAGAATCCGTCACAGGTGGCGCAGCCGCTGACGCCTACACCTCTGTACTTCTCTTCATCGGGCAATCCGAGGTACTTCGCTGTGGCCCCGGTGGCCAGGATGACTGCATCGGCGGAGATTTCCACGTCACGATCAGTGGTGAAAACATAAGGCTTCTGGGAGAAGTCGGCCTTGACGATGGATCCGTCACGCAGTTCGCCGCCGAAACGGGCGGCATGCTGGCGGAAGTTTTCCATCATCTCGTTGGCGTCGATGCCGTCGGGATAGCCGGGAAAGTTTTCAATAACGGTTGTCTGAGTGAGCTGCCCGCCCAACTGCATGCCTGCGTAGAGGACCGGAGACAGATTGGCCCGTCCTGCATAAATGGCCGCTGTATAGCCTGCGGGGCCACTTCCGATAATGAGACAACGAACGTGTTCCATAGTTTGATAACCCTTTCAGATTTTAAATGATATACAGATGTTGAACAGACAAGGAATGACTGACGGCCTGTCTCCTCATCCCTGCACGCTCAAGCGCCTGAAGGCTGGGCGACGGCAGGCGTCATGCATTCCTTGTCCGTGATATGTGTCAGGCGTTCAGCAGCTCTTCGATCTGCTTGGCGATGTGCTCAATCTTCTCTGTAGGCTCGAAGCGTGCAACGACCACACCTTTCTTATTGACGAGGAACTTGGTGAAGTTCCACTTGATTTCTGGGCTTTCCTTGTAGTTGGGGTCAGCCTCTGCGAGCATCTTGTCGAGGATGGGATAGATCGGATGCGACTCGTCCCAGCCTGCGAAACCTTTCTGCTCCTTGAGATACTTGTAGAGCGGGTCGGCCTCGTCGCCGTTGACCTTGAGCTTCTTGAACTGCGGGAACTCTGTGCCGTAGGTGAGTTTGCAGAACTCGTGGATGGACTCATCGGTGCCCGGAGCCTGCTGGCCGAACTGGTTGCACGGGAAATCGAGGATCTCGAAGCCCTGTGCATGATACTGCTCATAGAGCTTCTCAAGCTCTTCATACTGCGGTGTGAAGCCGCACTTTGTAGCTGTATTTACGATCAGAAGCACTTCGTTCTCGTACTCTTTCAATGCTACGTCATTGCCTTTTCTGTCCTTGACAGTGAAATCATATACTGTTTTCATCTTTATGAATTTAATGATGTTGGTGATACATTTTACAAAGATAGTAAAAAGATTATATATTATCATGATTTGGGGCATATTTTATGTTTTATTTCAGTTTCGCTCCATTCCGGTAACTATTCGGTTATAACCTTCTCTACAAGCTGTGCATAGTCACCATGACAACTTCACCGGCCAACCAACATATGTTCATAGGCCATTTAAGTTAACTTCATCGGCCAACCAACATATGTTCATCGGCCAACGAACATATGTTCTTTGATTATGCCTGATTTTACTTCGTGACTATGCCTGATTTTACTTCACGCGGTTTGGGATGTTGCTACTGAATTGGTTTGCATGTCTTTGACTTGGTTCCTGAAGCGCTTGACACTTCCGGTTAAATTCCACGATGCCTACCGCTGAACAGTTACCCGTTCCGGCGGCATCTGCCATGCGGACAGCCGGCCCATCCGTGCTGCCACGGACGGAAAAGGGCTGCGCCGGAAGCGGACCGCAGGGACGGCATAGGGATTCTGCCCGAAAGCATAGTGAATCTCCTACCGAACAATATGAGAAATATATTTGGAAGGCGTCATTAAAAACTGTATTTTTGCAGCATAAGAAATCAGTAATCAACTGAATTGGAAAAATATAATCATTAAAAACGACGCGATATGAAAAAGATGAAGACTATGTTGGTGATGATGCTCGCAGCTCTCGCACCATTCACATTCACAAGCTGCGACGATGAGGTCTACTGGTATGACGATCCATGGTGGTACGTTTACGATGACGGCTCATACTATTGGAACACGGACTACTATTATGACACAAGCTATGACTATATGGACGAAGGTCTTACGGTGCTCGACGAGGCGCAGGTGCTGGCCGGAGAGTGGCGGGGAACGATGCAGTATTACACGGCCGCAGACAAGTCGGTGGCGGAGTTCAATGTCAATATGCTCTTCGTGCAGAACAACCCGCGCGCCATCAAGGGCACCGGCATCGAGGTCGACTCCTATAACGGGGAATCGCAGACGCTCAACTTCACCTGGTACATTGATGCCAACTCGGGCGACATCTACATCCGTTACGACGGCAGCGACAACACCTTCGTGCTCGACATCAACGCAAGGGACAAGGGCTTCTACCTGAGTGAGGCTTCGGGAGAGTTCTACGGCTATATGCTCGGAACAAACAACAACGACGCCGCCTATTTCAACATGGTCCGCTCGGAAGCCAATGCAAAGCCGGCCACACGGGCCGCAGGGACGAAGGCCTTCGGACAGAAGCAGATTCAGAAACCGACCTTCGGAAATGTCGCAGGACGGCTCGTGCAGCGCTGACCGCCTGCCGGACCGAACTAAAAGAAACAGGGATGCAATCGGCTTGCATCCCTGTTTTCATGTTTTATTGGAACCCCCAGACCCGGAGCACCTTGTCGCGGGCGAGGCTCTGCACGGTCCGCTCGACGCCGTCGGGCAGATTGCAGAAAAAGTCGATGCCCGTCTTGCTTTCCAACTCGTCAATGTTGACCACGAAATCGGCAAGGTTGGAGTTTTTCGGATAGTCCTTGTGCTCGAACCAGAATCCGACGGCCTTATAGCCTAAGCTGTTCTTGCAGAGCACGGCAGCAAAGAAATACTTGGGCACGGGGATCTGCGTGGTGCCGTCGTTGAGCCATTTGATGATGTTCCCATTGTCGATGGTGCCGCCCTTGACGACGTATAACGTGTCGCGGAACGACTTGGTGTTCCATGACCGGACACGCTTCTCCATCTGCTCCCAGACATAGTCGACCTCGTTGAACTTCTGCAACTGGGGCTGCATGTTGCTGAGGAAGAAAGTCTGCTTGTTGGCCTCGAAGGAGTATTGACGGTCGGCCGAGGGACAGATGTGCCCGTGCTGATAACCCGAACCGTAGTAAGGATCGCTCTTGAGCTGGTATTGCGAGGGCATGTCTTCGTCATGGGGATAGCCGTAGGGATAGCGTCCGGCTCCCCCACCCGTATTGCCGGCATACATCTCATAGCACGACCATCGCTGCGAGTGCATCTTGTTGTCCCACTCGGTGGAGAAGTTCACCCCGTCGACAATGTTTCGGTCAGTGGTCTTGTGGACAACGACGATGCTCTGTCCGCCCTTCAGCCGGGGAAACTCAAGTTTGGTGATCTCTTTCGGCAGATCACCTGTCGGCAGGTTGCGGTTCGCATTCGTCTCGACGGAATCATCGGCCGGATTGTCCTGGTTGTTGCAGGCCCCAAGCGAAAGCAGGCCCCAAGCAAGGACCATGAGACGGAAACCAAAGTGTCTGCGCTGATTCATATGCGGAAAATTTGTGACCTACCGGAAGTCCGGCCATGGTCTGAAAACCAAAAAGTGCGTACTATCGCATATGCAACTACGATAGAACGCACTTCAAATATACCTTATATATATATGTCGTAAGATAAAAAAGGTATCGGTTACTTCTTCAACTGGCCGTAGCGGTTCATGAAGCGGTCAACGCGACCTGCCGTGTCAACGAGCTTGTTCTTACCGGTATAGAACGGGTGAGAAGTGCTTGAGATCTCGACTTTTACCAATGGATAAGTCTCTCCTTCAAATTCTACTGTCTCTGAACTCTTGCATGTAGAACGTGTAAGGAACATATCGCCGTTGGACATATCCTTGAATACGACGGGGCGATAGTTTTCTGGGTGAATACCTTGTTTCATTTCAATTCTTATTATTTTGTATGTACTTGTTTGATCATCCTATGATGTAACAGGATGCAAAGGTACGAATATTTCCGTATTCGGCCAAATATTTCAAAGACAAAATCCGCATGAGACGCTGATATTGACATCTATGCGCTGACACTTACCGCAAAGACCTGCCGGATACTGTCAGCAAGTGCCCAAAGGAAACGACAGATGAAAATCTACAGGACATCGTCCTTGATGGCCGGACGGATCTCTTCAAAGCTGTTGTTTTCCGGCATCCGGTTTCGGAAATAGTTGTATGTGGGTGGTGGGACGACAAGATGAAGCTCTGAGAGTGCATATAGCAGTGCAAGCTTGAACCGGGCATACCTGCCTCTTGAGAAACGATGTCGCTGGCCTTTCCATGGTGACAGACTTTCGTATCGCATGAAATCGGGTTGATAAGGGTGATGGCATTCTTGATGCCAAGGTTTTATGCTGCCGGTGAAATGGACAATGGCCGGATCACGCTGGGCCTCTTCCACCTCTGCGTCGAGCTCCCAGGAGATCATCCTGCAATCCGGTTTAAGGAATGTATCTTCCATAGCATTCCACCGAAGAGGAAGCATCTTCTTGTCGTTACAGAGGAGAAAGTTCAGTACGTCTTGTTCATGACATCGCAGCTTATGCCAATTCTCCTTGATATAGGGAGCAAACCGGTCAGCCAGATGAGTTGTCCGCCACTTCGCAAGATTGACTACCAGCATGCCTCCGTTGAAGTAGCCAAGCGACTGGGGATAATGGAGTCGGTTGTAAGGCTTGGAGATGTGGCACGTCTGATCCGGCACAACGGCGATACTGGCATTCTCAAAATCAGTTTCCCAAAGTGGCCTGAGCGAATGTCGGACGATCATGTCACCATCTAAATAGATGACACGGCTAATGGTCTGCGGGAGAAGATCGGTCATGAAAAGCCTGTAATAGGTAGCTAAAGAGATGACGTGTGGCTGTTGCCAGGCATTGTTGATGGGGCAATGTTTGACCATGTCCTCTGAAATAGTATATAGGGATAGTTGCTGGTTGTAACTATCCGCGATGGACATGAGCTGTTCTTTCGACCGGAGGGACAATCCGCCTGTCAGCACATGAACGGACAGACGCTCCGCCTGATTGTTCTCAAAAAGCGAAGTGAGCATAATGCCTGTAGGCATAACATAGCCATCATCGGTGGCACACACCACATGAATGGAATCTGTGCGATTAAGCATCGTATATCAAGGAGTTATTTTGGGGTAAAGATACAAAATGTTCCTGAGACGGCAAAGCCCATTCCCCCGCTATTCGTCTGGAAATTCTTCATTTCAAAAAAAAACATCCGAAAAGCTCAGACAATTGTCTTTTCGGATGCTGTCATTGATCGAATGGCTGTGTCATTTCAACGTGACCACGATCTTGTCGATGTAGATCGCACCTTTCTTGTCGTTGGCAATGGTGAAATACTTGTAGCTTCCGCCGCTCAGATCATAGGTTTCCGTGTAAACCTTGAACGAGCCTTCGGTCGTGTTGGTTGAGTTTGCGTTGATGGCATTACCCGTCGGATGAGCTGCCGTGCCTGCATAGAGACTGTAACTGGGCGTGAAAGTCGAGCTGGTAACGACCTTAAGCGTGATGGTGATCGTCTTAATATCGGATGCAAAGGGAGCCGCATTGAAGAGGAATCCCTGCTTGGACGCGTCTGACTCATGACCCTGCATCTGGATTCCGCCACCGTTTGAAGCGGTGGCTTTGCAGATTTTGGCGCCCTTGTAGTCAATGCTGTTGAATGCCCACGCGTACCATGTTTCTTCTTTGGCGACATCTTGACTGCCATATTTATTCTCGTCGAGGGCCACGCTGCCAGTCTTGCCGCTGATGATGGTAGCTGCTGTCATCCCGCTTCCGGATACTTCTCCGCCTCCTTCGCTTGATCCGTTGGATTTCAGAGAGTACAGGTAGTTGTCGTTGCCGTTGAACTCCGGGGTATTGCCCTTATAGTTGACCACATTGCCCACGACGACAACCTCGTCGCCAACCTTCAGCTGATCCTGAGACGTAAACTTCTCATTCTTCAGATATTTGCCACGGAAGACATAGAGTTGATTGTTTTCCGTACCGTCATCGGATATATAATAGGTCATGTTGCCGAAAGATGCGGCGAACTCCTTGATGAAAGAAACCTTGCCCTTCACATAGATCGGGGTCGTCGTCTTCTTGTCAGCCTCAAGTCCGGAGATGAACTTCAGTGCAGCTGCAACATTGTAGGGCGAAGCCTCCGTGCCGCTTCCCTGGGGATCGCCTGGCTGATCGGTTCCGCCGCCGCCATTGGGATCGACCACCTTGCCATTGTGAGAATAGAGGTAAGAGTTATTGGCCGCTGACTCCGGAGTCGAGCCTTTGAAATAGACAAACTGGCCACAGATGATCACTTCATCACCTTCCTGAACAGGTGTATCATCGGCTGTGAACTTCTTGTTGCCCAATCCCTTGCTACGATAGATATTCAGCTGGTTGCTTGAAGTGCCGTCATCAGATATATAATAGGTGGCATTGCCGTAATTAGCGACATCAAATTCAGTCACCGAAACCACCTTTCCCTTGACGTAGATCTCACTTGAGTTGACGTCGGCGCCTAATCCTTTAATGAAAGCAAGGGCTGCCGCTACGTTGTAAGGATCCTCCTTGGTCCCAGTCCCTGCAGGAGGCACGACGACAGTTGTATCTTTTGCCACAGTCGGCATATTGTATGGCATGGGCACATCCTCACATCCAGAGAGCGTAAAGGCTGCCATAGCCAAGGCAATGAATGAATAAATCAGCTTTTTCATATTTCTTTTATGCTTGTTGTTTCTTAATGATATATATGTTAATCGACCTTTATGCTCTTGATTTCCCACGTAGCGGCACTCGTTTTCGAACTGTTATAGTAGAAGCAGACGTAGATGGTCTTCCCGGCGTAGGCAGTGAGATCGATGGTCGCAGGGACGAAGGTCCAGTCGTTCCCGGATGGATAAGACGTGTAATCAAGCGTCTGCCAGTTCTGCTTGTCTGTGGAAACCTGCACCTGGAGTTCATCCTTCGCGTTACCGAAATATTTTGCCGTGTGCGAGAAGGTGAGCGTGGCCGACTCGGCCTTGCTCAAGTCAATGGCCGGAGAGATGGCACGCGCATGGGTCTCATACCGATTCGGGAACACATAAGCCGTGGCTTTCAGTCCGTTGCGGCTGTCGAAAGACCACACGTTGGTGATGCCTGCCGGGAGTGTGCCGTTGTCGATCGTCCACGGCGCAACTGCCAAATCGAATGGGTTCGTGGTGAAATCATTGGTATAGAAAGGTGGCAAAGACTTCCTCAAGTCTTTACCTTCGCCGACTTCGGCATCACGCAACAGGATCTGCCAAGTGTTGCGATAGCGGGTGAAGATACCAGTGATGTCAAGCGTATCTTTGGGCAGAATCGTGTTGGCAAAGTCCGCATAGGTGCTCGTTCTGACCACTAAAGTATTCGTAGAGATACTGGTTGCGGTTCCCGTACTCAAATTGAGCATGGCACGGTTGGCACTGTTGGCCAAGAGAGTCACGCTGCCATCGGAAGGCGCATATACGTTCCGGCCGTTCGCATCCTTGAAAGCGACCCGCTTGATGGTCATCAGCTTACCTGCATTTTGCTCTAAATAATGAGCATCGCCGGCCAGAGAGAGATCGAAAACTTCCTTCAATGCATCAGCCTTAGACTTGTCGGGGGTTCCGATGAGCTTATAATGCTGGTCCCAAACGAATCTGTCCATGCGGCCGATAGAATGAGTTCCGTAGCCGCTCGAGGTCGGATTGGTGTTGGTATAGACACCGCCTATCTCCGCCTGCTGCCCATAACCGCCGATGTAAAGGCTGTCAAGCGCGATCAGAACCTCCTGTCCGACGGGCAGATAACCATAGAGCCCGCTTCCGGAGATACAGACCAAGATCGCTCCGGTGTTGTCCTGCAATGATATTTCCTGATAGATGTTGCCCTTCTCGTCGTTGCCTGTGACGATGCCCTTGATCTGTATCTGCTCCTTGATCTGGGTGAAACTGCTCTGGTTGATGACATCTGCATATTTGCTTTTCAGCTGTGCGATGGTCAGCACATTGGTCTCCTTGATGTCATTGTTGCCCCAGGGAGAATGGTCTGGGGTCAGCTCCGGAGCCGCATAATCAGCCCCCATGCACGAAGCCATCAGCCCTCCGACCAACAACAAGATGATATATTTGATATTCTTCATGTCTGTATGTGTTTAGAATCTGTATGAAACCTGGAACATTCCGTTGGTCCCAAAGACGTAGTATTTCTTGGGATTCTTGGAGAATTGATAAGTTCTTTGCCCGCTGATCGTACCGTCATCTTTCTTCGTATAGTCGCTCCGGCTCTGCTCGTAGCCACCGCTGACGATGCTTTGATTGTTGAGTATGTTGGTCACCATGAGATTGAAGTTCAGCTGTCCATGTCTTAAGCGGATGCTTTTGCCGATGCTTCCGTCGACCATCCATCCACCGTGACCCTTCGACTGTTCCGGAACGATGTAGTTGCCTTCATTGTCCAAGCTGCCCATAGTCTTGAGAGTGCTCTCGTAGCGCAGGCTCGGGGAGTAGGAAAGATAGATACGATCATAATAGTTGGCATTCAGGTCGACGAACCATCCGCCTTGATGGAAGCTCAGTCCGATGCTTCCCGCCGTCAGCGGAGTGCCCGCCTCGCGCATGCCTTTGTTCATGACAACGTCCGGTGCGCCCTTGGTTGCGTCATTGTAAGTGGCTTTGGTCGAACTCATGTACCATACCCTCGCATTATTCACATTCTTAGCCTCACTGATGGTTCCCAATGCTTTGAGGTCGAGGAAAGAAGTGAGTTTGTAGCTGATACCTAATTCGACGCCGTAGTATTCCTTCTTGATTCCGGTCATGGATACATAAGAGAAAGAGTTGATATCGTCGAAATAGAAGTTCTGCCACTCGGTTACGTGGTCCAGATAGCTATAGTATGCATTCAGGTTGGCATGCAGGCGGGAATTCTGGAACTGATAACCGAATTCACTGCTGAATACATGTTCGTCTTTCAGATGCAGCACGAAGTCATTGTTCATCTCCGGTGAGACGAATGCGGTGTTGGCCGACGGCGCGTTCCATTGATAGCCAGCGCCGAGCGAGAACACGTGTCCGTGGCCGGCATCAAATGTGGCGCTCGCCTTTCCGCCAGCCTCTCCGAAGTGTGCAGTACCACTCTTGCCATAGGAGTTCTCTGCAAACAAACCGTTGCGCATATGGCCTTCACGCTGCATACTCGTGCCGCCCATCTTGGCAGCGGCCATTAAGTGCCACCGGCCGGTATTCACAGCATAGCTCGTCCATGCAAAACTCTTCCGGATGCTGATGTCATAGTCATAGCCGAACTTATCACCTTCGTTGACAAGACGTCCTTTCCGGTCGGCGCCCATGGTGTTCAAGTCATACTGAACAGCATCCGATGCGCCGTCGTAAGTGCCCAAAGCGTAGGTGTTGATGTTGTGGAAAGCACTGGCTCCAAGCAGATCTTCCATCGTCTGATAATGCTTAGCGAAGTTGCCCCCGAAGACGACGCCTAAGTTCCACACCTTGTTCTTATCCACTTGCTGTGTCATCGTGGATGCCAGATTCATCGTCAGGTTGTCGTTGTGCTTAGCTTGGACATAATAAAGGGCATCGGATCCGGCAGCCGAATTCTGTACGTTGGCCCAGTAGAGGCGGTCCCAGCTGATCTGCCGGTTGGCCTTCGAGGCCCGCCAGAAGTTCACGGAGCGCTGCCATTGAGCAAATGCGAACTCGTTGTTGCCTATGTTATCTTCATTCCATACATCAAAGTAGCTGCTCGGCATCACCTTCCAGTAGTCGGGCTGTGGATTCTCCGCGTTGTTGTAATTCAGCTTCGTGCTCTTGTACATACTGTACGTGCCGAAGAGAGTCGTCGTGAGTTTCATACCCTGCATGACGTCCCAGTCCCAGGTGAGAAGTGCAGATGGCGCAAAATCATTGACAACCCGCGAGTTGCGTTTATGTCCGTTCTGGTAGCCCCAGTATGGATTGTAGTAACGATCGTTGGCCAACCAGTAGGCCTCATCCGTCGAGGCGCCCTGCGTGGAACGCTCTGTCGGATTGCCCCAAGTGGTGAACGAGAGCGAATGACCGTTGCTCCATTTCTTCTGAATGCCGAGGAAATAAGACAATGAGTTATAGAATGTGCCCTCCACATAACCCCTATTGGCCCATCGGTAGGTCACATTGGCGGCCACGGCCCATCCTTTGCTGTTGAATCCTGAGGCATACGTGTACATCCCACGCAAGGTATAGTTGCGGTTGGCACCTGCTACGGAGAGGCGATGGCCTGATGCCATGTTTCCTGCACGGAAGTCATAGTTGTTGCTCCCGCCCATACCGGCGATCGAGAAGTTGTTGCTTTCGAACGGTAACGCAAAATCCACGTTACGCGTTTGCTGATTCAGGCCGCCAATCATGGAATATCTGAACTGTCCGGACTCTAAGTCATTCACCGGCGCACCATTGATATAGATGTCGTTATACTTTTGATTGAAAGCACGATAACGGAACCGCATCGGCGAAAAAAGAAAGCCGATCTCGCTCGCATACATGTTTGTATTGGAGTTAAGGATCGTGACATTCTGGGTCATGTCATCATCCTCGCCCAATTGCGCCTCTGAAAAGGTGAAAGCCGAAGCATCCATCTGATTAGCCTTCGTGCGGTCCTGGTCGTTGTTCTGCGCAACAGCCAAAGACGAGCAGCATAAGGCTAAGATCACTAATTTCTGCTTTGTTTGCATATAAATTGGTTTAAAATAAATAAAAGATCAAGTATGCAAAGTAACAAAAATTATTTTAAAAAACTCAGATTAGATTATTAAATTTTGATCAAAGCGCGTATTTATTCAGAATTAATTACGATATTTGCATTCAAAAGAGTTAAAGCATGAAAAATCATCTGTTAATTTTCGCATTCTTGGTCCTGTTGTCCACGGGTGCTTCAGCACAGAAAAAGTTCTCAGTCTATGCTGTTGGCTTTTACAATCTTGAAAACTTATTCGACTTCACACACGATGAGGGGAAGAACGACAGCGAGTTTCTGCCGACGGGATCCTATCATTGGGACGAGATGAAATATACCCACAAGCTCCGCAACATGGCGCGTGTGCTGGCCGATATGGGAACGGATAAGCTGCCTCAGGTGGGCTGCACGTTCATCGGCGTGAGCGAAGTGGAAAATGCGCATGTGATGACTGACTTGGTCAACCAGCCACCGTTGAAGGCCCGCAACTATCAGTTCGTGCACGTAGAAGGCCCGGATCGCCGCGGCGTGGACTGTGCCTTGATCTACAATCCGGCGCTTTTCACCGTTCGGAATGTGAAACTCGTGCCTTATGTTCCTACGCTTGCGAAGGACAGTGCCTACGTCACGCGCGGTTTTCTGACCGTCAGCGGCACCTTGGCAGGTGAACATGTCACCGCCATCGTGTGTCACTGGCCCAGCCGTTTCAGTGGTTCCTACTATCGGGAACTGGCCGCCGAACAGGTCAAAGCCCTCAAGGACTCGCTCCTCCGCGATGATCCCGACTGCAAGGTGATGGTGATGGGCGACATGAACGATGATCCCACGAACAGGAGCATGTACGATGTGCTTTCGGCAAAGGAAGAGATCGGCAAGGTCGATGATGGCGACATGTACAATCCCTGGTACAACCTGCTGGCCAAGAAAGGCCTCGGCACGCTCACCTATCAGGGCAGCCCCAATCTCTTCGATCAGATTGTGCTGACGCCAAACCTGTTGGACCGCAAAGGCCTGAAAGACTTCTCGACCCTAAAATACTTTTCTCACCAGATCTTCCGGCGTGACTATCTCTTCCAGACGGAAGGCGCCTACAAGGGACAGACCAAGCGCACGACAGCCGGAGGGGTCTGGCTTGACGGCTACAGTGATCACCTCCCGGTAGTGCTCTACTTGGTGAAGGAGCTGAAAGACTGATCCCTTGCCGATGGCGAATGGGCAAAGCCGAACGAGATCCTATGCCGTTTACACGCTGAAGGCGTCCTGTCCGACACGTTGTCTTTGTCCATGATCCTTTGGCGATGATACACAGTGCTGTTCCTGGCAAATTCATGTATGCCTGCCGCCACGGACGGCATATGGATTCATGCATGACAAATGGTGCATTATGAATTACGAAACCCATCCTTTTGAGCCATGGCTTCCGCCTGGCGCACGCCTGCTGATGTTAGGCACCTTTCCACCTGCGCCGAAGCGTTGGTGCATGCCTTGGTACTACCCGAACTTCACCAATGACATGTGGCGCATCTTCGGACTGATCTTCTTTGGCGACAAAGCGACCTTTGTAGATACAGAGCACAAGACCTACAGGCTTGAAGCGCTCCGGGATTTTCTGGCCCGGACGGGTGTCGCACTCTTCGATACGGCCCTGAAAATCAGGCGAACGAAAGGAACGGCATCAGACAAAGACCTCGAGATCGTGGAGCCCTCGGATCTTGACGGAATGCTTCGGGCGCTGCCGGAATGCAAGGCCGTGGTGGCCGCAGGGCAGTTAGCCACGAAGGTCTTCACCGCCCACTACGGCATTCAGGAATCTCCCGTCATGGGCGGATGGACCGAATTCCATTTCGAGGGACGTCCCATCCGGCTCTATCGCGTGCCCAGCAGCTCGCGCGCATACCCCATGCGGATCGAGCAGAAGGCCGTGTTCTACGCCCGAATGTTTCAAGAAATCGGTATTCCAAACTCCTATGGAGAGCGGACTGACCAACAATAATACGCACGGATATGAAAGAAATGACTGCAGACAAGCTCACCATCATCGGCATTGCCGGTGGTACGGGATCAGGAAAGACCACCGTCGTGAGGAAGATCGTGGAGGCCTTGCCGCCCCATTACGTGGCAGTGATGCCGCTCGACTCCTATTATAACGACACCTCGACCATGACGGAGGAGGAGCGGCACGCCATCAACTTCGACCACCCCGATGCCTTCGACTGGAAGCTGCTCATCAGGCAGGTCAACGAGTTGCGTGAAGGCCGGGCCATAGAGCAGCCCACTTACTCCTACCTGCTCTGCAACCGGTTGCCCGAGACGGTGCATGTCGAGCCCAAACCGGTCATCATCGTCGAGGGGATCATGACGCTGATCAACAAGAAACTGCGCGAGATGATGGATCTGAAGATATTCGTCGACTGCGATCCGGATGAGCGATTGATCCGCAACATACAGCGTGACACCATCGATCGTGGCCGCACTGTCAGCATGGTAGTCGACCGCTACCTGAAGGTTCTCAAGCCTATGCACGAGCAATTCATCGAACCCACGAAGCGCTATGCAGATCTCATCATCCCCCAGGGCGGCGAAAACATGAAGGGCATCGGTATCCTTTGCAAGTATATAGAAGGCTTGGTATCCGAGGGCATGTGAGCTTCACGATCCCATCATCTCATCCGCGCCGCCGGCTCTTTCACACGATGCCTGCCGCGGACGACACGACAAAGCGGGGTGGAGATCTCATCTGAGACATCCACCCCGCTCTTGTCTGCCGACTGCCACAGTCCCGCGGCGGCCGCTTTCTATTCTTCTTCCTTCTTCGTCTTGCGTATGGTGCGCTTGCGTTTGCTCTTGTCGTCACTGCTTTCGGCAAGCTTCACGCCGGCCAGTTCAGGATCGATCATGATGCGTCCGCAGTATTCGCAGACGATGATCTTCTTGTGCATCTTGATGTCAAGCTGCCTCTGGGGCGGGATCTTGTTGAAGCAGCCGCCGCAGGCATCACGCTGCACGTAGACGATTCCCAATCCGTTGCGGGCATTCTTGCGTATTCTCTTGAAGCTGGCCAGAAGCCGCGGCTCTATCTTCAGTTCCAGATCCTTGGCCTTCGTCTTGAGTTTGTCTTCCTCTTCGCGGGTCTCCTGCATGATCGCATCAAGCTCGCTGCGCTTCTCTTCCAAGGCTTTCTGGCGGTCGACGATCACTTCCTGATTCATCGCCATATCCCTGTTGCGCTCCTCAATCTTGATCTGGGCCTCCTGGATCTTCTTGTTACAAAGCTCGATCTCAAGCGTCTGGAACTCGATCTCCTTGCTCAAGGTGTCATATTCGCGGTTGTTTTTCACGTCGTCCAACTGCGCCTTGTATCTCGCCACGCTGGCTTCGGCCTCCGTGATCTCCCCCTTCTTGAGCGTGATGGCGCTCTTGAAGTCGGCAATCTCCTTCTGTATCTTGTCCACACGTGTCTCGAGTCCCTGCAGCTCATCTTCCAGGTCCTGCACTTCCAACGGAAGTTCGCCTCTCAGTGCGCGCTTCTCATCGATCGCCGACAATGTGGTCTGAAGCTGGAAAAGGGTCTTCAGCTTCTCTTCTACCGTTAAATCCGTAGGTTCTTTCTTTGCCATAATCTATAAGTAAATGATGGGATTGGTGTTCACTTGGGAGAGACAACACTCCACCGAAGGACACGCTTCCGCAATGATTGATTGAAATATTTCGTTCGTAAACTGTTCACTTTGATAGTGCCCGATGACCGCGATCTGGATCTGCTGGTCGTGTCCGAAGTACTCATGATAGTGCATCTCGCCCGTCACAAAGGCATCGGCGCCGGCCCGGACGGCGGCTTCCAACAGGAATGAACCTGCTCCACCGCAGAGCGCAACGCGCCTGATCGGCCGACGGAGCAACTGGTTGGCCTGCACGCACTCCACGTCAAAACGCCGCTTGAGCAGCAGGATGAAGTCGTCCGCAGCCGCTTCCTCGGGCAGAGACCCGATCACTCCCTCGCCGCCCTGAATTCCCTCGACGGTCTTCCCCGCTCCGAAGAATGACACATCCCGCAGGCATAGCTTCTCCGCAATCTTGAAGTTGACCCCGCCCGGGGCACTGTCGAGATTCGTATGCATGGCCACGATGGTGACCTCCTGCCTGATGGCTTTCATCACTGTGCGCTGTACGTAGTTCTCATCCGAGATATGGGCCAGCTTATGAAAGATCAGGGGATGATGCGAGACAATGAGATTGCAACCGCGGGAGACAGCCTCATCGACCACCGCCTCGGTCACGTCTAAACACAATAAAGCCCTTGAGACTTCCGCATCTGTCAGTCCCACTTGCAGGCCGGCATTGTCATAGCCTTCCTGGAGGGGCAGAGGCGCGAACTTTTCAAGGGCATTCACCACTTCTATAATCTTCACGCGTAAGAATTTTACGATTGCAAAGATACAAAAAAATCAGACACCTCTACGACAAAGAGGCCCTGTTTTCAGTTTATTTAACGATTTTCCGCCGTTTCTTCCCCATGTTTCCGGATCATCGGGAAGGATCATCCGATGCGGCCGAAGTCATGGAACGGCGTGACCGGGACGACTTTCCGGCGCAGACAGGCCTACCATGCCATGAAGTCGGACCTGTGCTCGACGGCCTGCTCCACGTTGTCGGGCAGCGAGGCGAAGAAGTCTATGCCCGTCAGTGCCTCGATCTCGTCCACCGTCTTCACGTAGCTGCTCATCTTCCGGTGTCCGTCTTCGTTTTCGTAGAGGAAGCCGAGTGCGCGCGGCTGCCCTTTCATGCAGAGGACGACCTTATAGAATGCCTCGGGCACGGTGACACGGTTCCGCCCGATCTTCCGATGGCTCGATCCGCGCAGCACGGGTCCTGCGACGATGTAGATGTCTCCGTATTGACGCGCCCAGTCCCTGCACTTCATCTCTAAGTCGTTCCAGTCGCCGCCGTTCAGGTTATGGCTTTGCGGGCACATGTTGGTAAAGAGGAAACAGTCTTCCTGCGCTTTCCGGCTCCAGCGGTTATCGCCCGAGGGGCACATGTGGCCGCGATCGTAGCCGGACCGGGCATAATCGCTGTTCTGGGGACGTGGCGACGGCACTTCCATGTCTTCCCTGAAAGCGATCCCCTGACGCTTGTAGGGGCCGGAAGTGTGCGCCTTCGTCAGATGCCAGGCCACCCAGTTGCAGATCCTCAGATCACGGTTGTAGGACGCTTGGTAGCCTTCCCGCCGGAGTATCTGTTCCGGACGGTCTTTCAAGGGAGCCGGCAAGTAGGATTCGGAAGCGGCCGCTGTCTGATTCTTCTGCGGTTCGCGGGGGTGGATCCCGCCCATCAAGGGTTTGGGATTCTTCTGGCCTCCGCAGGCGGAAGGCAAGCTGAGGGCCAGGAATATAAAGGATATTAAGAAGTTGGCATGCATATTCGGTTCATTCAAATGATTCCTTTCGGAGCCGCTCATAGTCGTCAAAGAGGTATCTGCGACCCACGGACAGCGTGATGAGCAATGAAACAGTCGACGCGGCGAAGGCGCCGATGACGAGGAGCAGCTGGCTCTCGATGGCCGTCAGCAGGTCTGCCCCGGCCAGAATCATCGCCCACAGGATGACCGGGCACACGCTGACCGTCATGTAGGCCATCTCCGTGAGGGCCGGCTTCATGTTTTTCTCGAGTGCCCGCTTCATGAAATAGTCCACGGCCTCACGATGTGTGGCACCGTTGCCCGTCAGATACAGATAGAGCTGACGATGATGCTTCAGCCCCATGTAGTAGGTGGAGAGCGCGTCGGAGTTGGCCCGTATCATGTGCCCGATGAGCAGGCCGAAGACGGGGATCCAGTATCGGGGATCGAAAGGCTGCCCCACCCCGAGGACGACAAACAGCAGATAGAAGCCGACCATCACCGTCGAGAGCATCACGCCCGCCGTGACCGGAAGCAGGAAACGCCCCGTCTTGAGCCGCGCCTTGCGGATGACGGACCACGAAGCCAGCAAGGCCAGCAGCACGATCCACAACAGATTGAGCCAGCTGCTGCCCATCTGCATGACGTATTTGAGAAACAGACCGGTCAGACAGAGACAGGCCGTCATCCGGACAAAGGCCGTCAGCAGCTCGCGGAGCAGGCGCAGGCGGAGATAAGAGATGACGCCGACCGGTATCGCAAGCAGCAACAGGCCTAAGCAGAGTCCAAGTATCGTTATTTGCATATTAATGTATGTCTATGATTCGATCGCATTTTCCATCCAATTCGTCGGCCGCTCCGGTGATCAGGACGGCCGCCCCGCCCGACGCGGCATCATGCAGCAGCCCCGGCAGCAGACCGCGCTGGTCAAACGAGAGCGGCTCGGCGACGATCATATAGGGCTTCCCGATCAGCTGCATCGCCGTCAGGAGGATGAGCCGGAGGACAAATCCGTTGACTTCATGCAGCGGCATCCCGTAGATCGGAGGATCCATGCCGATACGTGCCCAGAGGGCCATCAGCTGATCCTTCGTATGGGTTTCCGCCCGGTTGGCCTGCAGCGCGCCGAGCCCTTCGACCATCTCCGCCACCGTCGCATAGGGCAGCCGGAGGTCGCGAGGCACATAGGACACCATGCGACGGAAAAACTGTGCCGCGCCCGGAACCATCAGTTCGCCGTCGAAGCTGACATAACCGCCATCGACGGCATGCAGACCCAACGCAGCCTCCAAGAGACTGTCGCGGACCCGGACGGACGATCCGGCCAAGCCGACCACCTCTCCCGCATCCACCGTGAAGGACAGCCCGCTGACCGCGCGCTCGTCTCCGGCACCAAGAATCACGTCTTTAAACTCGAGCATAAATGATTTCTACTTTGCAAAAATACAAAAAATATACTTCATGCACCCTATTTCTGAATTAAAATCAGTATCTTTGTATGATTATTGACCAACATATCCGCCACATGGACTGCATCAACCGCAACGACCGATTCAGATTGCCTGCCGAATGGGAACCGCAGAGCGGCATCCAGCTGACATGGCCTCACGCCGCGACCGACTGGCTGCCTTATCTCTTCGAAATCACCGCAACTTTCATCGAGATGGCGCGTGCCATCGCGCAATATGAGCCGGTCGTGGCCGTCATACCACCTGAAGGCGACATCGAATCACAGCTGCGCAGCGCCCTCGGACCGGATCTGCAGGAACGGCTGCGCTGCTATCCC
>JALFRV010000004.1 GCA_022778905.1 Prevotella sp.
GGTCCTGCCCAACCTTCTGCCTCTCACGTTTCTCCGTCGTCTCTTCCCTTCCCCTATCCTGTCGACGGGTTAGTCATCACTTACGACGACACCGCCTATGCCTCCACCGGCTCCGTCACAGGCCATCACGCCACGCGGGCAGGCTTTGCTTTCAAGTGGAAAGATGAAAGCGCCGACACCGAGTTGGACCATATCGAATGGTCATGTGCCGCATCCACCATCTCGCCGGTGGCCGTCTTCAAGCCCGTGGAGCTGGAAGGGACGACCGTGAAGCGGGCTTCTTTGGCCAACATCAGTGAATGCCGCCGTCTCGGGATCGCCGGTCCGGGCACGACATTGTCCGTCATCAAGGCCAACAAAATCATCCCGAAGGTGATCCGCGTGATGCATCCGGTCGGCACATTCGACATTCCGGGCGTCTGCCCTGTGTGCGGAGCGCCTGCCGAAGTGCGTGTGAGCGAGGCCAGCGGGACTGAAACGCTCCACTGTACGAACAGCTCCTGCCCGGCCAAACAGCTCAAGAAGTTCGCCCGGTTCGTCAGTAAGGGCGGCATGGATGTGGACGGAATCTCCGAGCAGACAATCGCCCGGTTCATCAACAGGGGATGGGTGAGCGAATATGCGGATATCTACCGACTGAAGGAACATGCCGTCCCGATGGCCCAGATGGATGGTTTCGGCGAGAAAAGCGTAAGCAATATCCTGCGCTCCGTAGAGACCTCGCGCACCGTAACGGCACAACGGTTCCTCTTTGCACTGACCATTCCGATGTGCGGAGTAGATGTCTGCTACCGCCTGCTGGCACAATTCCCGCTCGAAGAGCTGATCCGCGAGGCCCGCGAAACGACCGACGAGGCCCGCTTCGCCGTCATCGACGGCATCGGACCGGAGAAGAGTGCGTCGTTCGTCAGATGGTTCCACGACCCCGTGAACCAGCATATCGTGGACGAACTGCTCAAGGAAGTGACCGTCACACAGCCGTCCGTGAAGCCCACAGGATCACGCTGCCAGGGACTGACGTTTGTCGTGACAGGCGACGTGCACCACTATCAGAACCGCAACGAGCTCAAAAGCTACATCGAGAGCCAAGGCGGGAAGGTGACGGGAAGCGTCAGCAAGTCGACCAACTATCTGATCAACAACGACGTGAACTCTACTTCGGGAAAGAATCAGAAGGCCAAAGCGCTCAGTATTCCAATCATCTCGGAGGATGACTTCATCACTCAGTTCGGTGAAGACGCGCCATCTTCCGTGCCCACTGCAGAAGGCAGTCTCTTCGGTTGACGGACGGCAGGCGGCGGATCCGGCAGCTGTTCATTCCCCACGGGAATGCTAAAAAGTCGGCTTATGACACGTCTTTCCCTTTCTTTTTATTAACTTTGCAGCGCAATGAGAATCGATATCATCACCGTTTTGCCCGAAATGCTCGAGGGATTCACCAATGAATCCATCCTCGCAAGGGCCCAGAAGAAGGGGCTCGTAGACATTCACCTGCACAATCTGCGCGACTATACGCTTGACAAATGGCGCCGCGTGGACGACTATCCCTATGGGGGCTTTGCCGGAATGGTCATGCAGATAGAGCCCATAGACCGCTGCATCTCGGCCCTGAAGGCTGAACGCGACTATGACGAGGTGATCTTCACCACTCCCGATGGCGAACAGTTTGACCAGCACATGGCCAACGATCTCTCGCTGTTGCAGAACATCATCATCCTCTGCGGCCACTACAAGGGCATCGACCAGCGTGTCCGGGACCATCTGATCACCCGCGAGATCACCGTCGGAGACTATGTCCTCACGGGCGGCGAGCTGCCTGCGGCGATCATTACGGATGCCGTCGCGCGTCTCATACCGGGTGTGATCAGCGACGAGCAGAGCGCACTGTCCGACAGTTTTCAGGATGATATGCTCTCCGCACCGATCTACACCCGACCCGCCGAATATAAAGGCTGGCGCGTGCCCGACATCCTTCTGAGCGGCAACGAGGCCAAGATCAAGGACTGGGAGATCGAACAGAGTCTCGAACGCACGCGCCGACTGCGTCCCGACCTGCTCGAACGCAAGTCGCGGAAATAGGCTGCGGATCCTCCATGGATCTGCTTTGTTCCACAAACAGCTATCTTATTTTTTGTCCAAAGGATCGCTTCGGACGCGCTAAAGCCCACGTGCCTTGTCAATGCGTGCCTTGGCTTCGTTGATCTCCTGAAACTTCTTCTCGGCCGCCTTGCGCACTTCCTCGCCTAAAGTTGCCACCCGATCAGGGTGATGTTTGAGCGCCATGCGGCGGTAGGCGGCACGTATCTCCTCATCGGAAGCATCGGGAGCGACGCCGAGAACTTTGTACGCAGCTTCAAGATCGGTCTCCCGGAGATGCAGCATGGAGTCTATGTCAGCCGGCGAGATGCCCAATCCGGCAGCCACTTCACGCAAGGCGTTAAGCTCTTCGGTGACTATGCGGCCGTCAGCCTGCGCGATCATCACGAGGAAACTGAGCATCTGCAGGCGCTGGGCGTAGTCCATGTGCATGGCGATCTGCTGACATGCACTGCCGATGACGGTGCGATACTCGCTGCTCCCCATCCTTTTCTGCTGCTCAAAGAGCTTGAGCAGGATCTCCTCACCTTGCACGACGGCCTGCGATCCGAAGTTCTGGTGGAGGAAACGGCGCACGGTTTCCATCTCCGAATGCATGATCTTGCCGTCGGCCTTGATGATATAGGAGGCCAGAACGAGCAGGGAAAAGCGGAAAGCGTTGCGCTGTTCCTCGTAGGCCTGCTGCATCCTGTAGGCGTTGGATGCCCCCGCGCCGAAAGGTCCGTTGCGATCGGCCCCTCCTGAAGTCTTACGCTCCGGGCTGTCCACGTTCACTGCGTCGATACCGGCGTCAAACAATGCACCAAGCGCAAACCCCGCCAAGGCTCCCAACGGGCCTTGGGTGATGAATCCCAAAAAGCCGCCAATCCATTTCGCAATTGCCATATTTTATAGTCAGATGTATGGTATAAATTGAATATTATTTGTATTTTTGCGGAGATGAAACCTTTTCCGGTCCTGTTGCTATGGCTTTGTGCCGTCCTGTCAGTGCACGCCGCTGGCCTCGATACACTCCGTCACTGGGGAGTGGAAGCAAAATTCATGCCAGCAAGAGAGATCGCCGCCGATTCGTATATGAAACTGTTCCTGCGCGGGCGCGATGCCGCTTCGGCCGGCATCAAGCTGATCTATTCGCCCCTCCCCACCGACAGCGACGCCTTTGCGGCCGACTATGGCTATCCCACCTTGGGTTTCGGGCTTCGCTATGACTGGAATCACGGTGTGACGCTCCACCGTGACGCCGATCCTTCATGGGGACTGCTCGAGCCTGTCAGCTACACATCCCACTTGGGAAACGCCGTCGGACTCTATGCCGAATTTGCCCGCCCGCTCTTCCGCACCCGTCATTGGGAGGCCGATTATGCTTTTCAGACGGGCGTCGGATACAACCGCCACCCCTACAACACCCATGACAACATTGACAATGAGCTGATCGGTTCGCACTGGATGATCTACTTCAACGCCGGCCTCCACCTCACTTGGCGCTTCGCGGACGACTGGGGGCTGCGGGCGGGTGTGGAGTTCTATCATTACAGCAACGGGGCCTTGGATCGTCCGAACAAGGGGGCCAACGCTGCCGGACCCGTCATGGCGCTGGTCTATTGCCCCTACTTCGGCCCCGTGGCCGACCGTCCCCGCGCGGCAACAACGGCTCCCTTCACCCGCTATTGGTATCTTGACTTTACCGGTGGAATCGCTGCCAAGACCATGAATGAGGACTGGCAGAAGACGCAGTTCCGCACCTCTCCCGGTGCTCCCCGTTACCGGACCGACCGCTTCAAGCTGTACACAGCCTGGTCGGCACAGGCCGATCTCATGTACAGATACGCCCGGCGATGGGCGTCGGGTGTCGGGTTCGACCTGTTCTACGGAACCTATGCCGGCCACATTGCCGACATGGACCGCGACGACGGCCATGACCTGCCCCACAGTCCGTGGTCTTGCGGTGTCGCCGCACGCCACGAAGCCTTCTGGCATCAGTTCTCCGTCGCCATGGCACTCGGCGTCTATCTCTACCGCGAAATGGGTGACAATGCCCGCAAGATCGAGACTCCCTACTACGAACGGATCGGCATTCACTATGCCTTCAGGCGCCTGCACGGCCTGAAGGTGGGTCTCAACGTCAAAGCGCACAAGACCAAGGCCGACTACACAGAATTCGTCTTGGGCTTGCCCGTCAGGCTCGGGCACCGCTGACAGCAGGACGGCGGATGCGGCGATCAGGAAGTAAGGCCACCGGAAAGGCAGCGGGCAGAAGGCCGGAAAACGCGGAACGTAACGGTCGAAAACGGTTTTCAGACGGCCAAAATGACGGCTTAGTGAAACATTTACAATTTTTTTGTACGATTTAGATGTATCGAATTGTTTTTTTTGTATCTTTGTCCATCGTATAGGGAGGATTGGTCCGATGATCCGATCCGATGCGCGTCCGACCCTCGCATGCATGTTCACCGTCGGGCGTCTGTGCGCAGCGAACCATGCTAAGACAAACAATGAGAGTGATAAAATAATTATTAATTTAAACAAGAACTGATTATGAAAAAGTACATTTGTGACGTATGTGGCTGGGTGTATGATCCTGAAGTAGGTGATCCTGATGGCGGAATCGAGCCCGGAACAGCTTTTGAGGATATTCCCGATGATTGGGTTTGCCCCGTTTGTGGTGTGACCAAGGAAGACTTCAGTGAAGTTGAGGAGTAAGGACACCACTGCTACGAACAAGAGGGATTAATGATGAGCGATCATCTTAATCCCTCTTTCTTTTTGCCACCCTGTAGCTGAGGAAGCAACGGAGGGCTGCGCTGCTTCAGTCGAACAACAAAGGTATAACACTCAGTATTTCAATCAATTAAAGCCAACACATTCATCTGCGCAGACCATTGCTGTTTTGAGGCTGGCGCAGAGCTATGCTTTGGGCGCCCGAAAGCATAGCTCTTGGCCGCCCAAAGCATAGCTTTCGGCGGCCAAGAGCTATCATATGCGCAGGCCATATGAAAACTGCGTGAAAAAGGAAGGGCAACCATCACGCTGAGAGATGGTTGCCCTTCATGTTGGAAAGCCCTGTCCGACGGTGTTCGCAGCTTCCTTTCGAGGGCTGCTGTCCGTCTTTCCGACAGGATCATTGCATCCCCGGGACAGCTTTCAAGTTCTGTTCGATCTCCTCGTCGGAAACCGTGTAGTTGGTCAGGTCGCCGTTGATGTAGGCGTCATAGGCCGTCATGTCAAGCAGCCCATGCCCCGAGAGGTTGAAGAGGATGACCTTCTGCTCACCGCTCTCCTTGCACTTCTGTGCCTCACGGATGGTGGCCGCAATGGCGTGACAGCTTTCGGGTGCGGGTATGATTCCTTCGGTCCTGGCAAACAGCATGCCTGCTGCGAAGGTTTCAAGCTGCGGGATGTCGACGCCGTACATCATCCCATCCTTGATCAACTGACTGATGATGACGCCCGCTCCGTGGTATCTGAGACCGCCGGCATGGATGTTGGCAGGCTTGAAATCATGTCCGAGGGTATACATGGGGAGCAATGGCGTGTAGCCGGCTTCGTCTCCAAAGTCGTACTCAAACTTGCCGCGGGTCAGCTTCGGACAGCTGTTAGGCTCGGCGGCGATAAACTCCGTGTGGCGCCCGTCCTTGATATTGTGGCGCATGAAGGGGAAGGCGATGCCGCCGAAATTGCTTCCTCCGCCGAAGCAGGCAATGACCTTGTCCGGGTATTCGCCTGCCATCTCCATCTGTTTCTCGGCCTCCAGGCCGATGATCGTCTGATGGAGTGCCACATGGTTGAGCACGGATCCGAGCGTGTATTTGCAGTTCGGGGTGGTCGTAGCAAGCTCGATGGCCTCCGAGATGGCCGTTCCGAGCGATCCGGGATGGTGGGGTTCGCGCGTGATGATATCCTTGCCGGCGCGGGTGGACATGGAAGGAGAACCTTCGACCGTGGCTCCGAAAGTGCGCATGATGAACGAGCGGTAAGGCTTCTGCTGCAGACTGATCTTCACTTGGTATACAGCTGCCTCGAGCCCATAGATGCGGGCGGCATAGCTCAGGGCTGCCCCCCACTGCCCGGCGCCCGTCTCCGTGGTCACGTTGGTGACGCCCTCCTGCTTGCAGTAGTAGCATTGGGGAATGGCGGAGTTGACCTTATGGGATCCGAGCGGATTGGTCGACTCATTCTTGAAGTAGATATGGGCGGGCGTGTCGAGGGCCTTTTCCAATTCGTAAGCCCGCACAAGCGGGGTCGAACGATAGTATTTGTACTTGTCGAGCACCTCTTCCGGAATGTCTATCCAAGCATGCTCCTGATCGAGTTCCTGCCTGCTGCACTCGAGATTGAAGATGTGTGCGAGGTCCTCCGCCTGCAGGGGCTGGCGCGTGGCGGGGTTTAACGGCGGCAGAGGCTTGTTGACCATGTCGGCCTGAATGTTGTACCACTGTGTCGGGATGTCCTTTTCCTGAAGTATGAATTTCTTCTGTCTGCTCATTGGGTTACGATTTTATGTGCTCAATTGATATGTATTATTTCAATCTAAATGCAAAGATAGTCATTATTGATCGAATGAAAGCAGAAAAGATAGATTAATATTGGAATCTGTAAGAAAATACTTTAGAAAGCGCATTCTTGACATTAGAAAGGCGTGCATGGCTGCGTCGCAGGCAGGAAAGGAACGGATAAAAGTGCGTAGAGCCGACAGGAGTCTCCCGTTTTTTTCCTACCTTTGCACCACTATGGTTATCATTTTCACCGTATTGGCTTATTTCTGCGTGCTCCTCCTGTTCAGCAAGCTGACCTCAAAACAGTCGAACAACGAGACTTTCTATCGTGCCAACCGCCGCTCGCCATGGTATATGGTGGCGTTTGGGATGGTCGGCGCCTCGATCTCCGGCGTCACCTTCGTCTCGGTGCCGGGCATGACGGGGCGGATGGACATGACCTATATGCAGACCTGCATCGGCTTCATCCTGGGCTATTTCATCATTGCGTTCGTGCTGCTGCCGGTCTATTACCGGCTGAATCTCACCACGATCTACTCCTATCTGCGCGATCGGCTCGGCCGGAAGGCCTACAAGACGGGCGCTTCCTTCTTCCTGTTGTCGAAGATGACGGGAGCTGCTGTGCGTTTTTATGTGATCTGCATCATCCTTCAAAGATTCGTCCTCGAGCAGCAGGGAGTGCCTTTCGTGGTGACGGTGACGGTCATGGTGGGTCTCATCTGGCTCTATACGCGCCGCGGAGGGATCAAGACGTTAGTCTGGACCGACTCTTTCCAGACCCTGTGCATGTTCACCGCGCTCATCCTGATCATCGTCCACGTGATGGACAAGATGGATATGGACCTTGCGGCGACCGTTGCGACGATCGCAAACGACCCACATAGCCGCATGTTTGTGTTCGATGACTGGGTCTCTACGCAGCATTTCTGGAAGCAATTCCTTAGCGGTGCGTTCATCGCCATCGTGATGACGGGCTTGGATCAGGATATGATGCAGAAGAATCTGACATGCAAGACGCTGCGCGAAGCACAGAAGGACATGTGCTCCTATGGGGTTGCGTTCGTGCCGGCCAACCTGCTTTTCCTCTGCTTAGGCATCCTGCTGACCCACTTGGCGCAGCAGGAAGGGATTCCGCTGCCCGCCTCGGGCGACGAGTTGCTGCCCATGTTCGCCGCCACGGGAAGGCTTGGGGAGACCGTGGTCGTGCTGTTCACGATCGGCATTGTAGCCGCTTCATTCTCGAGTGCGGACTCTGCGCTGACGGCGATGACTACGAGTTACTGCGTCGACATCCGTGAGCGCGGGAGCGACGAACGGCTCCGACGACGTGCGCACATCATGATGGCGGTCGTCTTCGTGGTCTTCATCCTGCTGTTCAGGGTGATTAACTCGACGAGTGTGATCGATGCTATCTATATCATGTGTTCCTACACCTACGGCCCTTTGTTAGGTCTGTTTGCCTTTGGGCTGATGACCCGCCGTCCGGCAGACGATCGCTGGGTGCCCTGGATCGCCGTTGCATCACCGCTGTTGTGCTTTGCTTTGGACACAGGTGTCACCCACTTGACCGGCTATAAGTTCGGTTACGAACTGCTGATGCTCAACGGAATGCTGACTTTTGCCGGGCTATGGCTCTCGCATCTGAAGCCTCTCGGACAAAGGGAAGCAAAGGTCGGCTGATACCGCGCTGCCATACGGCCCGCACGGCGGTGTTCTTTGGAGCGCCCGGATGACACCTCTGCCCGGGGCAAAGAATTATTTCGTCGCAGCGGCAGTCATTGTCATCCTAAAGCACAGCTATAGACCGTCGGTTCCATACCATTCGTGCATCTGATCCATTTCTTGTATTCCGCTGACCCATACCATTCATGTTCCCGTCTGTTGCTTTCAACCAGCTGAGCCAAAGGCACCCAAAAAGGGCCGGCACCCATGACGGATACCGGCCCTGAATGATAGCCTTGCAGCAGACGCACGTCACTTCTGCTCGGCGATAATCTTCATTCCCTCCTCCACTGCTGCCATGTTCAGCGGGATCATGGCATGGTGGCGCTCGGGCAAACTCTTGTATAAGGCCTTGTTCAAACCATCGGTACTCACGACGGGACATACCTTGAGCAGTCCGCCGAGCACGATCATGTTGAACACTTTGGCATTCTTCATCTCGGCCGCCTTGTCCATGGCGTCAATCCGGAAGATTCGTATGTCCGTTCTGGTCGGTGGGTTTATCACGCCGTAACCATCATAGATGAGGATGCCGCCGGGCTTTACCTTGGGCTCGAACTTATCCAATGAGGGTTGGTTGAGAACGATTGCGACGTCGTACTTGCTCAGGATCGGCGACGAGACGCGCTGATCGCTGACGATAACTGTGACGTTTGCCGTGCCTCCACGTTGCTCGGGGCCGTAGGCCGGCATCCATGTCACTTCCTTATCTTCCATCAATCCGGAGTAGGCAAGAATCTTTCCCATGGACAACACGCCCTGTCCTCCGAAGCCTGATATAATGATTTCTGTTTTCATAATGAATAATTAATAGGTGAAGAGTTGATGACAGGTTGACAAAGATGATGAGATGACGAAGCGCTCATCAGCCCTCATCCTTCATCACATCAGCCTTCCAAGGTGTCTTTCAGATCACCCTTGACGTACTTCTTGAACATATTCTCCTTCATCCATTCATTGGATTCGGCAGGCGAAAGTTTCCAACCGCTGTTGCAGGTGGCTACGATCTCGATGAGGCAGGAGCCCTTTCCTTCCATCGAAGCAGTGAAAGCCTTCCTGATCGCCTTCTTTGCGCTCCGGATGGAAGCCACGGACTCGACACTCTGACGGGTGACATAGCAGGTGCCCTCCAAGTGTGCGGCCAGTTCGGAAATATTGAGCGGATAGCCGTGAATCTCGGGATCGCGGCCGTAGGGACATGTTGCGGTCTTCTGACCGATCAGCGTTGTCGGCGCCATCTGACCGCCGGTCATGCCGTAGATGGCGTTGTTGATGAAGATGATCGTGATATGCTCGCCCCGGTTAAGCGCGTGGATCGTCTCCGCTGTGCCTATGCAGGCGAGGTCTCCGTCACCCTGATAGGTGAAGACAAGCCTGTCGGGCCAGACGCGCTTGATAGCTGTGGCAACTGCGGGAGCCCGTCCGTGGGCTGCTTCCTGCCAGTCTATGTCGAGATAACGATACGCGAAGACGGCGCATCCTACGGGGCAGACACCGACACTCTTTTCCTCCATTCCCATCTCCTCAATCACTTCGGCGACGAGTTTGTGCACGACGCCATGCGAACAACCCGGACAATAGTGCATCGGAGTCTCGTTCATCAGTTCCGGTTTCTTGTATACAAGATTCTCCGGAGATATTATTGCGTTACTCATCCTAATTTTTCCTTTAATGCGTTTACGATTTCTTCGGGTTCGGGAACTATGCCGCCCAAACGACCGAAATGCTCTACGCGGACGGCTCCGTTGATGACCAGCCTGACGTCTTCCACCATCTGGCCGGCGTTGATCTCTGAAACGAGAATGCCTTTCTTGCCCTTTGCAACCTCCGCAATCTGCTTGCTCGGGAACGGCCACAGCGTGATGGGGCGGAACAAGCCTACCTTCAGACCCTGCTCACGCGCCAGCTCGACTGCCTTCTCACCAATTCTCGCAGCGCTTCCGAAGCTGACTATCACATACTCAGCATCCTCCATGTGCTGCGTTTCATATCTTACCTCCGTGTCACGTATCTGCTGATACTTCTCCTGAAGATGCAGATTGCGCTGCTCCATGGCCTCCGGCATCAGCTCGAGTGATGTCAGAATGTTCGGCTTACGTCCGTCTTTACGTCCGAAAGTAGCCCAGGGGCACTCGCGGAGCACTTCTTCCTCGGTGCGGCGTGGCTTGAATGGAGGCAGCACAACTTTCTCCATCATCTGCCCGATGACCCCATCGGAGAGGATCATTGCAGGCATTCGGTACTTGAAAGCAAGCTCAAAGGCCAAGTCGACGAAGTCTGCCATCTCCTGAACGGAGTTCGGTGCCAGGACGATCACATAGTAGTCGCCGTTGCCTCCACCTCGTGTAGCCTGAAAATAGTCGCTCTGACTCGGCTGGATAGTACCCAGACCGGGGCCGCCGCGCTGTACGTTGACGATCACACCGGGAATCTCAGCACCGGCCATATACGAGATGCCTTCCTGCATCAGTGCCACTCCGGGTGACGAAGAAGTCGTCATGACGCGCTTCCCGGCACCTCCGCCGCCGTAGACCATGTTGATGGAGGCAACTTCACTTTCAGCCTGCAGCACGACCATACCGGTCGTTTCCCAAGGCTTGAGCGCTGATAGCGTCTCGATGATCTCACTCTGTGGAGTGATCGGATAACCGAAGAAAGCATCCGTACCACAGCGAATGGCAGCATTGGCAATAGCCTCATTGCCCTTCATTAATGTAACTTCCTTTTCTTCCTTCATAATTATGCCTCCACTTTTTGCTTGTAAACCGTAATGCATCCATCAGGACAGACGATGCCGCAGCTTGCGCAGCCGATGCAGTCATCAGGCTTCGCCGCTTCCACATACGGGTATCCGTGGACGTTGACCTTCTTTTTAGCCAAGGCGATAACATCTTTCGGGCAAGCGACAACACACAGCTGGCATCCCTTGCATCGATCTGTATTCACCACAATGGCACCTTTCATTTTACTCATAATATCTGTTTTATTTAAGGATAATAACACGCTTGATTGAAAAAAACTGTCGTCTTGCTCCGCAATATCAAACCAATATCTCAACAACTCCTGACTTACAACTCATGAACTCCTAACTTGCAACTCACGGATTGTAGGCGTCTTTGTTGTAGAAGTTGAGTATATTCTCGAGCATGAGCTTAGCTTCGACGGCCGGAGAAGATGGATCGAGGGCTATAGCTTCCATGTAATTGTCCATCGCATGTTGCCAATCGCCTTTCTTGCGATATTCATTCCCCAGCTGATAGTATTCTTCTGCTGTCATGACGGATTATTTTTGGATTGTCAGTTGTGATGAAATGTTGATAATATCTTACGCCTTTGTTGATAATATCTTACGCCTTTGTTGATAATATCTTACGCCTTTGTTGATAATATCTTACGCCTTTGTTGATAATATCTTACGCCTTTGTTGATAATATCTTACGCCTTTGTTGATAATATCTTACGTCTTTGTTGATAATATCTTACGCCTTTGCTGATAGCAGCTTACTGCTATACTGACCGCATCTCTCGTCTAAGTTGATCCTATAGTCTGTCAACCGGCAGCGTTGCCGATCGCTCTTCAGCGGTAATATGTCTTCTTTCCGGCAGCGAGCGTATTCTTCATCAGCGAGCAGATGGTCATCGGGCCTACGCCGCCCGGCACGGGCGTGATGAACGAACATTTCGGGGCGACCTCGCTGAATTTCACATCTCCGTTGAGACGGAACCCGCTTTTACGGGTCGGATCCGGCACGCGGGTGGTCCCGACGTCAATGACGACGGCGCCTTCCTTCACCATATCAGCCGTGACGAAGTCCGGCCGGCCGATGGCCGCGATAATGATGTCGGCCGCGCGGCATTCTTCCTTGAGCGTCTGCGAATGGGAATGGCACACGGTGACGGTAGCATCGCCGAAGTTTTTCTGCATCATCAGCTGTGCCATAGGCTTGCCGACGATGTTCGACCGACCGAGAACGACGCACTTTTTACCTGCTGTTTCGATCTTGTAATGATCCAGGAGCGTCATGATGCCCAATGGTGTGGCCGAGATGAAGCATGGCAGTCCGATGGCCATACGCCCCACATTGACGGGATGGAAGCCATCTACGTCCTTGCGATAGTCCACAGCCATGATGATCTTTTGCTCATCGATGTGCTTCGGGAGGGGCAGTTGGACAATGAATCCGTCGACGTCTTCATCCTTGTTGAGCCTGTCGACGCAGGCGAGGAGTTCGTCTTCGGTGACGTCATCTTCATAACGTATGAGCGTCGACTTGAAGCCGCACTGCTCGCAGGCGATCACTTTGTTCTTGACATAGGTCTCCGATCCGCCGTCATGACCGACGAGCACGGCCGCCAGATGGGGCTGCTTTCCGCCTTTGGCAATGATCTCTTTGACCTCTTCAGCTATCTGGGCCTTGACGGCCGCAGCTGTTTCCTTACCATCAATCAGTGTGTATTCCATATCTATAAGATGCTATTTTCTCATCCTGTTCATGTTTGCCATCATGCCTTTCATGCCACTTCCCGTGACCATTTTCATCATCTTGCGTGTCTGGTCAAACTGTTTGATGAGCCTGTTTACTTCCTGTATGTTAGTCCCGGATCCCTTTGCGATGCGCTGCCTCCGGCTTGAGTTCAGCAGACCTGGATCTTTCCGCTCGGCCGGTGTCATGCTGTAGATGATGGCCTCGATGCCTTTGAAGGCATTGTCATCAATGTCCACGTCCCTGATGGCCTTACCTACGCCGGGTATCATGGATGCAAGATCCTTGAGGTTGCCCATCTTCTTGATCTGATGGATCTGGTTGAGGAAGTCGTTGAAGTCAAACTGATTCTTCTGAATCTTCTTCTGGAGCTTCTTTGCTTCTTCCTCATCGAACTGCTCTTGCGCACGTTCCACGAGCGACACAACATCGCCCATGCCGAGGATGCGGTCTGCCATACGGGTGGGATGGAACACGTCTATGGCTTCCATCTTCTCGCCGGTGCCGATGAACTTGATCGGTTTGGTGACGACGGTGCGTATGGTCAGCGCTGCTCCGCCACGGGTGTCGCCGTCCAACTTGGTCAGTACGACGCCGTCGAAGTCGAGCCGATCATTGAACTCCTTGGCCGTATTGACGGCATCCTGTCCTGTCATCGAGTCGACGACAAACAGGGTTTCGTCCGGATGGACGTGATTCTTGAGGCGCTCGATCTCGTCCATCATCGCCTCATCGACGGCCAGTCGACCGGCGGTATCGATGATCACGACGTCGCATCCCTTTGCCTTGGCTTCGGCGATGGCATGGTCGGCGATGGCGTTCACATCCTTGTTCTCCGGCTCGGAATATACGGGGACGTCTATTTTTTCGGCAACCACGCGCAGCTGCTCTATGGCGGCTGGGCGATAGATGTCGCATGCGACCAGCATAGGCTTGCGATGCTGCTTGGTCTTGAGCAGGTTGGCGAGCTTCCCGGAGAATGTTGTCTTACCCGAGCCCTGCAGTCCCGACATGAGGATGATGGCCGGCCGTTGCTCCAAGTTCAGTCCCACGGTGTCGCCGCCCATCAGTTCAGCCAGTTCGTCGTGTACGATCTTGACCATCAACTGACCGGGCTTCACGGCCGTGAGCACGTTCATTCCCATTGCCTTCTGCTTCACGCTGTCGGTGAAAGACTTGGCTACCTTAAAGTTGACGTCGGCATCGAGCAAGGCCCGGCGCACGTCTTTCAATGTCTCGGCAACATTTATTTCGGTGATCTTACCTTCACCTTTCAATATCTTAAAGGAGCGTTCGAGGCGATCACTTAGATTTTCAAACATATCTGCTTTTTATATATTAATACTGCAAAGATACACAATCTTAGGAAAAAATGTTCATGATCGGGCTTGTTTTATGGAAATTTTACATGCCCCGACTGATTCTCCGGCCTCGCCATCAGGCTCCGATGTCGAGCGTGACCTCATCCGGTCTGGCGATCACGGTGGTGTGGACGCGGCCCGAAGGCGTGCGTTCGTGCCTCAAGATGACGGCTCCGAAGGGTGTCGGATAGCTGCCTTCGACAAACTTGAGATCACCAAGATGGGGGCGTATGCGCAGCTTCCGGCAGCCCGGCTCGATGATCTCCACCCCCAAGACATGGCGGGAGAGCCATGCGGTAGCCCCCGAGGCCCAGCCGTGGCACAGGCTACAGCGATAGCCCGGATAGCAGTAGCCGCCGAAGTCGCCATGCACGTTCTTGCGTGACGGATCACCGATCTCGTCGATGCGGTTGGTGTTGTCCATCCATGAGAGGTCAAAGTCTTCCCAGAACGTGGTGGCTCCCATGTCGAGCATGCCTCCCCAGAAGGTGCGGATGACGTCCATCGCCTCCTTGTATTCGCCCGCCAGCGCCTCGGCTTCGAGCATGTAGTAGCCGTAGAAGGTTGAGAAGCCCTTCGCATGCCCCTTGACCAGGTAGTCCCTGAAAGCCTTGTCGGGTTTCATGACCCCGGCCACGGCCATCAGGGCCGCCGCCTGCTTGAGCGCCTTGGGAGTGTCCAAGTGGCGTCGCACGCGGTCGATGATGCGCTCACAGGTCGCAATCCGAGCCTCGTCACCCATGTAACGGCACAGCCGGATGGCATCCTGCATGGCCCAGACGAGCAGTGCGCGGACGCCCTTGTTGACGCCATCCTTGTCGGGAGACGAGGGCCAGTCGAGGAAGAAGTTGCCATTGATCATGCCACGGTCGTCGACCGTCTTGTCGAAAAGGTCGATCAGCCCGCCGATATAGTCACGATGCCGGTTCAGGAAGTCGCGGTCTCCGTTCTGCATGAACCATTCGTACTGGATGATGAGATACCACATGGAATAGGATGTCATGCCGTTCATCCACTTCGGAAGCGGAAACTGCCGGCACGCCAAGTCCAAGCTCCGGGGGATGACATCATTATACCCGAACACCGAACGCACCGTGGACACCTCGGGGTGCATGTCGCCGAGCCACACGAGACGGTCACGCTTGATGCCGTCCCAGATGAACTCCTGCATGTTGAGATGGACGGTGTAGGCGCCGGTCATCCACACACTGTCCAACCGGGCATCACTCGAGTGGAACGATCCGACGTAGGGGATGTCGCGATAGCGCAGGATCGCAGAAGCCTCCTTGAGCGAAATCGTGGTGTTGGGCTGCAACAAGTCGATCCTGACAAAGCGGAATCCGGTGTTGCCAAGCTCGATCTGCCCGTCGCGGGGTATCTCCATGACGATGTCGCGCTTGGCATGATCGTCGGTCGAAAAGCCTACTTTCCACTCGGCGTTGTCGGTTGTGCTCGACGCTTCCTGCACGGATTCGCCAAACCGGATGCGCACGAGCGAGGGCTGCCGGCGCGACGAACTGCCCATGACGAGATGGAGTCCGCCATGCAGTTCACGCCCGTAGTCGAGGATGATCGATGCCGTGTCAGTCGCAGAGGAATGGAGCTTCGCCATCCCACGCTGTCCCATCTCCGGCTGCCCATCACCTCGCTGCAGCAGGACCTCGGCATTCGTCACCGACGCTGCCGGGCTGCCCGTCCACACGATGCGCAATGGGGTGATGTAGGCACGGGTCATCAGATCCGGCCGAATACGGTTTTCCAGCCCCTTGAAGACAGGCGGGACATCGGCTTGCACGGCACACGGCAGTGCCGCAAACATGAACAGGACGGCCCGGAGGCCAAGTGTGCATTTTCTCATTGTCATTAGTTTTGAAGTCTGTTGCTATGCAAAGGTAGGAAAAAAGTAGCATTTCCAAGCTGAAAAAGCCGCGGAATATTTTATCGGGATGGGATGAGCCGATAGCGGATGCCATGTGAGAACATGACGGGGAAAGACATAACGGAAGGGAGAAGAAAGAAAGGAGGAGGGAGGAGAGATGAGGGGGATGGCCACAAAATGAATTCGATGGCATACGGGGGCGGGCGTTATATCAATGTGAAGCGAGGAGTGGTGACCGTGAAAAGATGAGTTGTCAAGTGATTATAGTTTATCGCTGAAATGCAGGGGCAGACGTTTTGTCAATGCGAAGCGAGGGATGCCGAGCGTTGAGTGACGAGCCCTTTCTTCATGAAACAAATACAACGGCATGCAGGGGCGGGCATAAGGGCCGCCCCTGCATGCCGTCGAGAGTAGATCCGGGGTGAATGACCGGTGATTGAGTATCGTGATATTTGCCACCGATGGCGCAGACATCGCAGCATTGTCCGATGTGTCCCTCCCTTACGGATGGATACGCAGATCCGCCCCTACGGCAGGAATGGGGGAGGTACTTATGGGAACCGTTGATGGCAGGCTGACGATCCGCCCAGCCGAGACGAACTATCCTCCCCTCGGAAGGGCCGGGGGAAGCTCCCGCTGACCATACTTCCGCCCATAGAATGGGCATCTCCCTCCATAGCGGGAGGAGGGCGGGATGACAACTGTGAATTATCTTGAATATCGCCCGGAATACGGCGATTTTTGATCCGGAGCAGGCATTCGGCTGCAAAAAACGGCATTTTTAAAGTGGTTGATTATCAACTTTTTACAAAACGAAGCCGTTTTCCGTCTGTCCCGGAGCTATCATCCGGGCAGCCTAAAGGTATCATCCGGGCGGTCCGGAGCTATCCTCCCGGCGGCCAAAACCTGTCATCCGGACGGCCCAAAGCTATCCTTTGGCCCGCCCGGATGCCTGAAACGGTCCTTCCGCAGCAGGATTCCGGCCTCCGCGGCGCACAATTCCACGCTGGACGGAGAAAAAATATTGATGAAAAACTTTTAATCCGAACCGGTCATGAACGTCCGGACTGATTTTGCCAGATGGCAGGGCAGACGGCCTGCAGGGAATCCGGAGGCGTAGCGGGCTGCATCGAGGAGGCCCGGCAGGCAGGATGTCCTGCAAGCGGACGAATGCAGCAGGAAAGCATGAAATGGCACGAATAAATGGAACGTTGCGGCCCAATGACCGATCCGGGGTTAATCTATCCCGACCTGATAGACCTTCACATCCTCCGCCGAACGGGCGTTGAAGAAGATCCGGTCACCGCGATGGCTGTAGACGGGATGTGGATGCGCGTCCTGCCCAAGCCAGTCACTCTCGTGCTTACACAACGGATGCCAGGTCAAGATGCCTCGTCCCCAGTCGGGAACCACGCGGGATATGTACTCCCCGTCTTTCCTGTGCGGGTCGGGACCGTTGTCCGTGCTGTTGTCCCTCACGGGCTTCACGTCCTCCGGAAACTTGAAATAGCCGTCGCAGCACAGTGTCTGGGCATGGTCCATGGTGAAATGTCCGTAGGCGTTGAAGCTCTCCGGGAGCGCGATTTCCCAGTAACGGCGCGTCGAGAGTTCGTATCTGCCCACCATGGCCGGCCCGTCTGCATAGCCTCCGTGATAGATGATGATGTTGCCGTCGTCACTCCACATCTCGTGACAGACCCAGTCGGCCGCCCGTCGGGGATAGCCCTGCGGGGCGCCCAAGGTGTCGGTGCCCTCGGTGCGTACGCGGACGGTCTCGTCCGTGCGATGGTCATAGAGCCACATACGGCGTATGCCGCAGTCGAAGCTCGACCATTCATGGTTGTATAAGATCAGTTCCGGATCCGCCGGATTGAACTGCACGTGCGTGATCCAGCACAAGGGGACGGTCTTCTCGTACAGCAACCGGCCCGTGGAGGTATCATAGACGCAGAGATAACTGTTCAGCCGCTCCTCCTGCACACGTCCGTCGATGTCGAAAACGGGCCTTCCGTCCAATCCGGAGCCTTCCGTCGCGGGGTCGTAATCCAAGCAGCGCCCGTCGGTCATGGGCACGCAGAGCAGGCGTCCGTCATCAGAGACATGCGTAAAGGCCGTCATCCGCCCGCTTAGAACATGATTGAGCACACGGATCCGGCCATCCAAGCCCACGCAACAGATCTCGTCGTCCTGGATGAAATAGACCATGTCGCGATGCGGGTCGAGGCATACGCTGGCCTTACCGAGCCCCTTTCCGGGGTTTCCGGTGAAATAGACGTAGCTCTTGAGCGTGCCTCCGCGGTTGGCGGTCAGCATGCGTTCCCCGCCCGTCAGCAGGTCGCGGACCCAGACGTTCGGGTTTCCGTCGCGGTCGCTGATCATGTAGAGCCGCCGGTCATCGCTGCTCAGCGAGGAGCAGGTGAAATAGAGCAGCTGCGTGTCATAGTGTTCGCCACTTGCGGATCCGCTGACCAAGATCCGCTCTTTGATCTGATGATGTTCCATGATGATGCTTATTTTGTCAATTCTTCTTTCTCAAACAGCCTGGTCCCTACCCTGTTGCCCGGCCCGCCATCGTGACAAGCGGGTCCCTCGGGCATGTTGCTGTAGGACCGGACTTCACGCTCCCTGCTAATGGTTACGATGTATTGGTTGATTTGTTTAGCTGACACGTTTGTCGGGGATGAATGCTGTTGCAAACATACTGCATTTTTCCGAGATACCCAAATCTGTCATCCCGAAAAAACGCACCGGCCTTCAGAATCGGCCGGAAAGAGCACGGATCAGAAAGAAAAACGCGCTATCAACGGCAGATGGTCACTGTATCCGTTCAGATAACGTGCGCCGTAGAAGGTGCGGAGCGGTCGGACGCCGCCATATTTCGGATCCTCTTCCAAGAGGAAAGGAAAGTCGCCGATGGTGCATTGACGGAGCGCGGGGACTACGGACGACGAGCACAGCACGTGGTCTATGCGTTCCCACTGGCCGCGATAGCGATAGGTGCCGCGCGCGCCGTGGCTTCCCGGCGCTTCGGCAGATATGTCGTGCATGCCGTGGTCCATGATCGCGCGGAGCATGGCCGACTGTGCCGAGTCGTTGAAATCGCCCGCCATCAGGATGCGGGCATGCGGATCGCAATGGCGGATGGAGTCGACCGTCGCCACGATCCGGTCGGCCACGGCCAAGCGGTAGGCTCTTGTGGATCGCTCACCGCCATACCGGCTGGGGGCATGGACAACGATCACGTGGAGCGTGTCGCCGTCTATGAGCAGGCCGCTGGCATAGAGCAGGTCGCGCGTAGGCCGCATCCCCTTGGGCGGACGGACACGGACGGCATGCGAACGGATCAGCTGAAAGGACATCGGATGATAGAGCAAGGCCACGTCGATGCCTCGGACGTCGGGCCCGTCGGTCATCACATACTCGTAGCCTGCACGCCGGAGCAGCGAACGCTTGGTGAGGTCGCGCATGACGGAGTCGTTCTCCACCTCGCAGAGCGCCACCATGTCGGGCAGCTGCCAGGAGCCAGAGTCACCGCCACAGGCGATGATCTCCTGCCCTATATGGTTCAGTTTCTGCCAGTATTTATAATGGTTCCAGTGATGATAGCTGTCGGGCAGATACTCCGTATCTTCCTTCAGGCTGTCATGTTCGCAGTCAAAGAGATTCTCACAGTTGAGCTCTACGAACGTAAAAAGAGAAGCCAGCAACAGGGACAGCAGCATGGTCGTTCAGCATTTTGATC
>JALFRV010000100.1 GCA_022778905.1 Prevotella sp.
CCATCTCGTGGAGTATGTGGGCGCATTGTCCATCCTCGACTTCCTGTCCATTCCGGACGACCAGTTGCAGACTTCGGACGGCAATGCGCTTAATCCTATCTATAAGGAATACGGTCTCGCCAACGACAAGATGACCTTGAGCCTGAAGGATTTTGGGCTTTCGACGCGCTCATCCGTCAACCGTCAGATGGTCAAGTTCTATCTCTCGTATCTCTATGTGACCCATCAGCTCAAGTCGGACATCGGCCGCGGCTTCACCCAAGATAAGCCGGAGATCACCAACGGATTCCTTTCGACGTCGTTCTATGCCACGTTGACGGCCAACTTCTATGTCGCCTACCGGCAGTGGCTGAAGGAAATGCGGGGCAATCAGCGTAGCTTCATGCCCTTCAACCTTGACACCGACAAGCTCAGCGAGGCTCTGACGGACATGGCTCCGAAGGCAGGTTTCTTCAAGTCGGCTATCGACTACAAGACCCTGTTGGCAGCTATGAACAAGGAATCACAGCAGGCTGTCCGAAACGGAGATTACGGATCGAAGGTAGCCCTCAAGCTGATGGACCTCCTGGACAAGACACTCGACAAGCTGATTGATGAAAAATATAACGGGATCATATAATGAGCAAGATATTATCATATAACAACAAGACTTCCGGCGAGGGGTGGATTCCGCTGAATAACCAGTACAGCGCCGACGAGATAGAAATGATCTCCGATCCCAATGGCGGTCTTTCACAACAGCCGCGAACGGCCATTCCGTCGCCTTTTGCACAGATGGACTTAGTCAAGAATGCCTTTTCGCGCCTGTCATCCCATCCGAATCTGCAGGGCGAAGTGATGGACGAGAAGCTCGTCGCCAATGCTTTGGACATCGCGCAGCTGTTCTTCAGCTACCCCGAAATGCGCAATAAGCTCCGCATTATAGAATGGAATAAGTCGACCGAACTGCAGGTCTTGCAGAGCGATATCCAGCATAAGCTCTTCGGAGAGACGCTCTCCATGTTTCTCGAACAGGACAAGGAGGCGTTCAACTTCGACAAGATGGACCGGCTGTATTTCCTTGTTTACGGCAACCAAGTTGTCGGAAGCACCTCGCCGGTGACGCTTTTCATGGCCTCACCCAATGCCCGTGAGAAGCTCTATGATATACCGGTGGAGCAGAATGTGAATCTTTTTGACCTCTGGCGACCGCTCTATATGCGTACCGAGAAGTTCGTTAAGTATATCTATGCGCTGTTTACGGCCTATCCGGAACTGAAACGTTACTGTGGCGAAGTGAACCGCTATCTCATCACTAACTTCCGGCTGCTCAAGCCGGAACTGCAGAACGACATCCTCAAAGAGATCGGCAATCCGGAGGTGATGGATATGACGAACGTCGAACAGGCCAAAGGTTACTTGGACATCAACTTCACCCAGCTTGACGAAGGCATACAGGTGCTTGGTGTCCCGTTCTACTGTGCGCGACCCGAAGATGTGCAGAAAGCGATCGGGAAGAGTGATTTCGTCATCGTTCCAGGCCGTCCGGTCGACGGAGAACGGCTTCCGCTCGTGCTTCAGAATCATCTGAACGCGCCGCAGACGGATCCTTTCCGTTACATAACGAGTGCCTGGGACGACGCGACAATCATCACGCCGGCCGACTATGCGACTGATCCGGAGAAGCGGATGCTGCCCGCCACGAGCCACCAATACCCCTGGTTGACGGCCGATGACTTCTTTCAGCCGGCGCTGATCAAGCTGGATTACCGCGTCGATGGTGACTGCTTCTTCGACGGGAACTTGTCTGTGGGCACGACAGATACGGACGATTGTGATTTCGTACTGCCACTGAAGCCATTGTTCTTCAAGTATTTCAACGTCAGTGACCTGTGGGGCACGATCGGCGGACGTCCGCGGTTCGAGTTGGTCCACACCAAAACAGGCCAGATGGAGACGGTGCGTGCCGTGCTCCGCATACCCGTCCAGAAGCAGGGAAAGTTTATTCTGCTCGAGCGGACCTATGTCGCAGCACACAACGTAGACCTGACCTACGACCGCAAGAATGACCGTGGGTATTTCATCACTGTGCCTTTCGCGCTGGCCGTATTCCCCTTCATTCATTGCAAGGATCTCAAACAGTACAACGTTCAGTTGGTGGATCGCGCCTTGGGAATGCTGGAGAACTACAGCCTCACACTCGATTTCTACAAGAATGGCTATATGAACCGGGTGGCCGAAAATGACGTCATCATTCGCGACCGCAGCCTGAAGTCGGAGAAGCGGGTAGGCTCTTGCTATTACAAATTGGCCTCCGACTTCGACTATATCACAGTTACGCTCACCGATGACCGCGGCAATCAGGCCGTGTCAGGTACGGTCTGCCCGCGCTGGTCCGACTATATTCCGGGCCATGATGCCTTCACTTTCGCCGTCGATTTCGGCACGACGAACACGCATGTCGAGTGTATGAAGGGCGAAAACATGCCCGAACCGCTGCGGATCAGTTCCGTCTCGCACGACCGTCTGCTGTCTACGCTCTATAATGGTGAGCAGGCTCTCTACGACGTAATCATCAAACAGGAGTTCCTCCCCAAGACGATCGGGGCCGGTTATGGCTTCCCCCAGCGCACCGTGTTATCGGAATGCGAGCGCATGGACGCTGACCACGTGGACCATATTGTTGCTTTGGGCGATGCAAACATTCCCTTTATTTATGAGAAAGAAAGCATCGGATACGGCAACAGGATAGTTCCGAACCTCAAATGGTCTACGGAAATCGCCACCAGCAAGCGTGTCCGGTCCTACCTGACGGAGCTTGCACTGATGATGAGAACGAAGGTCTTGCTCGAGAACGGCGACATTACGAAGACGCGGCTCGTATGGTTCTATCCGCTCTCGATGAAGGTCGGGAATGTCAGGAAGATGGGGGAGATGTGGGCAAAAACGTTCTGTGAGGTCTTCGGAGTGGAAGTGACCGACAGCAATCTGATACAAATGCCGGAGTCGGTGGCACCCTATTACTTCTACAAGAGCAGCAGTACGTTCCGCGGAGCAGCATCGACCGTGGCCAGCATAGATATCGGGGGCGGGTCCAGTGATGTCGTTGTCTTTGAGTCCAATGCATCCCAACCGACCATGCTCACGTCATTCCGCTTTGCGGCGAACGTGCTGTTCGGCGACGGCTTCTCGGAGATTCCGCACGGCGACAGCAATCCAATGCTCGTCAAATATATCGACTATTTCAAGCGTCTCTTTGACAGTGACGACGACAAATACGGTGAACTCAACGGCATCTTGGATGACATCACGGCCAAGCGCAAGAGCGAAGACATCAACGCGTTTCTTTTCTCCGTCATCAACAACAAGGTGGTCAACGGCAACGATGTGTTTTCTTACAACATGCGACTCAATGAGGATGGCATCCGCAAGATCATCTTCATCTACTTCTATGTGACGCTGATCTACTACGTGGCCAATATGATGAAGCATCGCGCTTTGGGCAAACCGCGTTCCGTGATGTTCAGCGGAACAGGCAGTAAGGTGCTCGATATCGTTGGCGGACAGCGTGACTTGGACCTGATCACACAAGCTGTGTTTGAGCGGGTTTATGGCGAAAGCTACGACGCAGACGGCTTCTCCGTGGTCATGGAGAAGAAGGAGCCCAAGCAGATCACCTGCCGCGGCGCGCTCATGCAGGTCAGGGACGGCGTCGGCTGCAGGCATGTGAACGACCTGAACCGCCTGATGGACGATTTTGATAACCCGCTGAAGTTCAACGACTCGATGATTGCAAAGGAGCGACTTGTCTATGATGACATGGACAGTGCTGAGATCCGCTCGCAGGTTGTGGCCCGTGTGAAGGAGTTTAATGATTTCTTTGTCCAGCTTTGTGACGACATCCACGTCATCGACAGATTTCTTGTTGATAACAAGTCATTGCAGCTTTTCCGTGAGTTGATGAACAAGGACCTGGAGCATCATCTCATCAATGGATGGAACTTCGTCAACAAAAACCAGGAGGACAAGAACGGCAGCGACCCGATAGAAGATGCAGTCTTCTTCTATCCGATTATCGGCAGCATCCGCGACAACTTAATTGAAAACCTGAAATAATGTTCGGCAGCAAAGACTATATTACTCCGGAACAGGCGGAAGAACTGATGGCCCCACTGGTGGAACGTATCGACCGCATGGAGCAGCAGATCCGGACGCTGCAGCAGGAGATCAGTTCGCTGAGGCTGGTAACGGCCGTTACGGCTGCGACGAAAGAAGCATCCGGATCGACACAGGAGATATCCAAACAGGTCATAGAGCCGGAACAGCTGCTCGTCGGTATCAATATGGATCAGGCAGACGCTTTCGCCCCGCAGGGTGCAATGGCCGGTCGGGAGGCTCAAAGGCGGTCTACGGTCTATCTCCAGGCACCTTCCGGAGATGGCTTGTTTACCCTTTTCTCCGAACAGGAGCAGATCGGGAAGAGCATATATCTGTTGACATCGGCCGACGGACTGAACGGCACGTTCATCCTCATCGACTCCCACGATGCCATAGCGACGGCAATGATCAGCGTCAGCCAGTTCGTGAAGCCGGTCTGCAAGGTGATTGGCAACACCCGTCAGTTGCCCCGTCACATCGTGACAGAAGAGGAAGGCGTGGCTCGGAAGGATGCCGGAGGCTGGCGCGTGACCCGAAAAGCCGTTGTGAGATTTGAATGACACGACCGCCTCGGAAGAGGGACGGCGCATTGACAACAATAAACAGGAAATTGAAGTGAACGTAAAATGCCCAAAATGCAGATACAGATATGACACGCAGGTGGTTTCTGGAATCAAGGAAGTTGCCTGCGTCTGTCCCCGCTGCGGTACCCCCTTTACCTTCGTTGTGCCTGAAACCAAACCTGAATCCGAACCCTTCCGAAGCGAGTCGGATCAGCAATGGACAGCGTCGGAACCGCCGGTTGACCGTCCGGAACCGCCGTTTGCAGCCCCGATACCGTCAAGCGGAGGCGTACAGGAGGATATTACGGCCTACAATGCCCAGCAGCGCGGCCAGCGTCCACCGGTCATCCCCGGCCGGCCTACGCCACCTCCGCCACCTTTCAAGATGTCCGGTCAGCCCGCCAAACCGCGTTCGGGCTGCGTCGGCAGCCGTTTGCTGAAAGGCTGTTTCATCGTGGCTGTAGCCGTCATGCTGCTGCTCATCGTGATTGTCAAGGGTTGTTCGTCAGACGAATCTTTCAATGGATCAACACTTGATGACAACACTGAGGTCGTCGAGAGTGCCCAGATCCCGCAGGTGAGTGCTGCCGAACGGGCCAAGGCAGAGCGCGAGGAGCGGGCCGGGAAAGCCCCTTCGTGGATTCAAGGCAACTGGATTTACCACACCGATTACGGCGTTATCTCCGTGAAGATCCATGGTCGGCATATTGCGGAGACGGCAGGCGGCGACACCTCCTACGGCAAGTTCACCTTTGAGAACGGCCATCTCAACTGCGACTTTGGTGACGGAAGCATCATCGTCTATAAGTTGGACGACGAGCGGCAGCAGATCGATTGCGGGGACGGAATGCTGATGCAGAAGGTGGATTGACCGTAAGTGACTGCGGTCGTGAAGCGATTCGTAATCGCCTCATATATAACCTTTTTAACGCATTTCTATCATCTCTTTAGCCCGGTCTTGTGTTGAGGCCGGCACAGAGGATACATATGGGCTGCCCATATGATAGCTCTTGGCCGCCCATAGATATCCTTTCGGTGCCCCGAATGATACCTCTGCGCCGGGCATTCGATACCGCTCGTTTTCTGGGTTCATCCGTATCCTTTCACCGGTGATGAAAAACGGCCGATTGAGCGTTGCCGGACAGGTGGGCCGGAAAGCAAATATCTGCTCTCCAAACCTTGGCGTTTTCAGGAATTCTTTCTATCTTTGCCTGTGATAAATATCATGGACATGAAACTCAGATCATTGCTTTTAGCCTGCGGAATCATGCTCGCAGGCCTTCTCAACGCCCAGAGCAGCGAACCCGCCTGTCAGATCATGGGCAACGACACCACCTGTCAGATCTTCCTGTATTCACCCGACGACAGGCTCGGACTGCATGTGGCCTACCTTGCTGAAGATAATTCCTGGCAGGACGTAGGGCAGCTCTGCGGGTCCGACTATTCGCGTTGGGGCAAGGAGAAGCGGATGTATGACCCCTACGTTGTGCATGCCAACGACGGCACATGGCGTGCTGTGTGGTCGGTGAATGACCATGCGCCGTGCTTTGCAGTGGCCTATAGCGAAGACTTAGTAAGCTGGAGGCCGCAGGACTTTCCACGCATGAGCGTTCAAGGCTGCCGGGAGCCGATCCTGTTTGCCATGGATGACGGCACTTTCGATATCTACTTCAAGTCGGGGAGCACCAAGCACTATGTCCAAGCCAGCAATGATTTCCGCTCCTTCAGGGAGTCGAACGAGCCGAGTTCGATAGACGACGTCGCCTGGCTGCGCGACACCGCCACCGTGGCAGGCCGTCTCTTCAAGGGCAATCTCTTTGATGTGCCGAAGGTACACCTGCGATATATCCGCGACTACTTTCATGTCTTGGCTGCCGACGCGGCCTTGAACGCGGAAAAGATGGCTGACGACGCCAAGCGGTTTGAAGGTTTGGGAGAAGTGAAAGCCGTGCTGAAGATCGACCAGAACCGTCAGAAGCCGATCAGTGACAAGCTGTTCGGTGTCTTTTTCGAGGACATCAGCTATGCCGCCGACGGTGGTCTGTATGCCGAATTGGTGCAGAACCGCGACTTCGAATACACCGCAGCCGACCGGAAGGAATGGAATGCCACGACGGCCTGGACGGCCGGCCGACCGATCAGAATTGCTACAGAGGAGCCGTTGAGCAGCCAGAATCCGCATTATGCAGTGATGGATCGCGACACCTTATATAATATAGGGTGGGACAGCATCATCGATCAGGGCGACGCCTATGACTTCTCCATCTATGTCCGGCAGATCGGATGCAAGCGCAATCAGATAGATGTGGCGCTGGTGGATGAGGCAGGAGCGGTCATCACAGAGGCTCGCGTGAAGACCGAAGGTGAAGGATGGAGACAATACAGGGTGACTTTCGGCGATGAGAAGAAAAGGGCTGAGGCGGCAGTCAGTGAGCTCCGCAAGTGCCGCCTGCGTCTCATCGCGCGCAAGGAGGGCCGGCTTGCCATCGACATGGTGAGCCTCTTTCCCCACGAGACCTTCAAGGGGCATGGCCTGCGGAAGGACCTTGCTGAGGCCATTGCCAACCTCAAGCCCAGGTTCGTGCGCTTTCCGGGAGGCTGTCTGACCCACGGTCAGGGTCTCGGAAACATCTACCACTGGAACCAGACGATCGGTCCGCTGCAGGACAGAGTGCCTGCCAAGAACATCTGGAACTATCATCAGACACGCGGATTGGGATTCTATGAGTACTTCCAATTCTGTGAAGACATCGGCGCCGAACCGCTTCCGGTGTTCGCTGCCGGTGTCCCTTGCCAGAACTCGGATGCCGATGCGCAGGGCTATGGCGGTCAGCAGGGAGGCATTCCCATGCAGGATATGCCCGCCTACATACAGGAGTTGCTTGACCTGATCGAGTGGGCCAACGGTGATCCTGCCACCTCCCGATGGGCCAGAATGCGTGCGGAGGCAGGCCATCCCGCTCCTTTCAATCTCAAATATATCGGTATCGGCAACGAAGATCTGATCTCCACGACCTTCGAGGAACGCTATCTGATGATCTGTAAGGCCATCAGGGAGAAGCATCCGGAGATCATCATCTGCGGCACCGTGGGACCTTTCCATGAGCCGTCCGCCGACTATGCCGAAGGCTGGCGTATCGCCCGTGAGAACCAGAAGTGGATCGACATGGTCGATGAGCATTATTATGAGTCGCCCGGATGGTTCCTCCATCATCAGGACTACTATGATTCCTACGACCGGAAAGGCCCGAAAGTCTATCTCGGAGAATATGCCTCGAAGACCCGTACCATGGAGTCGGCGCTCGTCGAGGCCATCCATCTCTGCAACTTGGAGCGCAACGGCGATGTCGTGGCGATGTCTTCCTATGCGCCGTTGCTATGCAATGAGCGTCACGCAAACTGGAATCCGAACCTCATCTACTTCAACCAGACGGAGCTGAAGGTCACTCCGAGCTATCAGACGCAATGCATCTTCGGTCGCACAAGCGGTGACCGGTATGTGCATTCGACGCTTCAGGTCGATGAAAAGCTGCGCTATCGGTTAGCTTCGAGTGTCGTCCGGGACAGCCGGACGGGACGGACGTTTCTCAAACTGGTCAACGCGCTGCCGGCCGCAGTCAGTCTGTCAGTGGAGGGGATGCCGCTTCCGGGACGGGCAAGATACATGAAGATGAGCGGCAAGCCTGCCGATCAGTCTGTCAGTCTGGACGTTACGGGCGACGATAACCATTTCGTTCCGCTGCAGATCAGCGGCCAGACGGTCACGCTGCCGCCTTATTCGGTCGTGGCGATCGAACGCTGACCGAGGGGCGGATCATCCTACAGCAGTGCCTGCAGGGTGACGACGAGATAGACGGACAGCTCATTCAGCAGGAACAGTGTGCTGAGACTCTCGTTGCGGTAGCCGCCTTCGGTCTTCATGATCAGCATATACAGGAAGTACATCACGATGCAGGGGAGGAAGAGGATCAGGTCCCAGCGCTCTCCCGAGGCGATGTAAAAGAAGCTCAGAAGGGGTATCATGCCGAAACAGAACATCAGGATGCCGGCTGCAGTGGTCAGTTTGCTGAAGACGATCTGCCGCTTTCCGTCATGGCGGAAAGGTGCGTGGGGCAGCATCTGGACGATCTGTCCGGAGATCATTTTGGCAAAAGGCTCGGCCGCGAGGATCGTGATGACGGCCGAATCCGTGCTCAAGGATGACAGAGAGAGAAAGAGGAGCAGCTCGTAGACCATCCATGCGGCTTTCCCGGAGGCCGGGCGCCCTGTCCGGTCGCTGATGAAGTCGCGCATGCCCTCCTCATAGACGGCTCCCGTGAGCAGCATCCGCGCGGCAATGGCAGCGATGACGGCGATCTGATAGGGTAGGAGCATGTCGGCAACGAAGAGCACGCCTGCCGTGACAGCAGCTGTCAGCCATCCCGTCAAGGGCCAGTAAGCAAGGGCGCGGGAGTAGCTGTCCGTTGACGGGCGATAGCACTTCCCGAAAGGGATTCGGGTAAAGATGATGAAGGCGGCACAGGCATCTTCATACCATTTTGTGGTCTTGATGGATATCTTCATGTGGAGCGTTGCTTGATTACTGCTACGAAGTTACGAAAAAAAAGACATTTCCCGCCTGTTCCATCCTATATTCATCGCTGAAATGGTCAATTCTTCTGCAAAATGCAGATGAATTTTACAATATTTGTGTTCTATAACACCTTTTTATCAATTAATATTTGGAAGGTAATGCATTTTTTGCTTATTTTGCACCGATAAAAGGTAATAAGAGTTACAGTATTTAATTAATTTTTAACGAAAAGGATAATGAAGAAATTATTACTTATGTTTGCCGCTGTCGCTATGACAGTTTCGGCAAGCGCTCAGACAGTGACGGAAAGCAAGAGCTTTGATAACTTTTACATCGGCATCAATGGCGGCGTGGCCTCCAAGACAACTGGTGTGAGCGGATGGTTGGGCCATTCCAACCCCAACGTGGGCCTGCGCATCGGCCGCTATTTCACACCGGTCTTCGGTCTGGCTCTTGAAAGTAATGCATACTTTTCCAACAAGCCCTACGCCTCTTTCGGTACTGCCGTACGCGCACTGAATACAAGTCTGCTCGGAACGGTCAACCTGAGCAACTGGTTCGGAGGCTACAAGGGTGAGCCGCGTGCCTTTGAAGTAGTCGGTCTTTACGGTTTCGGCTGGGGCCATACGTTCGGCAAGCAGACCGTGGAACTGAATCGTGACGGTTCGTTGACGGCTCCTTATGGCAAGACCTTGGATGGTCTGACCTCGAAGGCAGGCCTTGATTTCGTTTTCAATCTCGGCTCTTCGAAGGCCTGGCAGCTCTATGTAGAGCCGGCAATCGTATGGGCGCTGAACGGCACAGGATATGAGGGCGTGGCCTATAACATCAACAAGAGCGCCGTACAGTTGAACGCCGGTGTCGTCTACAAGTTCAAGAACTCGAACGGTACGCACAACTTCACCATCGCACAGCTGCGTGATCAGGCCGAGATTGATGGTCTGAACGCTCAGGTGAACAGCCTCCGCGGCAATCTGAACGACAAGGACGCCCAGCTTGCACAGAAGGATCGGAAGATCGCCGACCTGCAGAACGCCCTCGATGAGTGCAACAAGAAGCCTAAGTATGTGAAGCCCGCTACGGCCACCAACCTGCAGCCGACCGTGCTCTTCCGTCTCGGAAGCAGCCAGATCGACCGTGCCCAGGTTCCGAATGTAGAGCTGATTGCCAACTACATGAAGAATCACAAGGATGCCAAGGTGACCATTAAGGGTTATGCGTCGCCCGAAGGTGACACGCAGCTCAATCAGCGTCTCTCTGAGAATCGTGCAAACGCCGTGAAGAACATGCTCGTGAGCAAGTACAATATCAGTGCCGACCGTCTGACAGCCATTGGCATGGGAGAGACCGACAAGCTCTTCAGCGAGATTGACTTCAACCGTGTGGCAACCTTCAATGATGACACCAACAACGAGTAATCACATTGATCAATCATAAAGATGAATCCCGGTTGCCTGTCAGAGCAACCGGGATTTTTCTTTATAAATATGCACTCTGATATGCAGTTCGCAGGACTTGTCCAGACAGAGCTGTTTTCCGGCTCGGGCAGAGCTATCCTTTCGGCGCTCAAGAGCTATCCTTTGGGCGGTCTAAAGCTATCATATGGACGGCCCGGAGGATAGCTTTCGGCAGCCCATATGATGCGGCTGTCTGCGGCAGATGAATCTTCCGCTTTTCGGACATGTGTCAAATGATTGTCTGACAGGAAGTTGGCAGTTGTTTGATAAAGTCTCTTTGCAGGCAGTGCCATTCGCTTTCGGACAGGCCGGTGACCGGTGCCCGGGAATCTTTCAAGGACAGGCGCAAGTCCGGTAGCAATTAGGCAGATAGGGGGCAGATTGCTGATGAAACGGCGTTTTTGAAGCCTTGGATGTTATAAAATGATGTGAAACGGGTCGGATTTGTTTCGGATTTCGCTTACGGACGAAAATAATCTTAGGATTTGTTGGCGTTTCCGTAAAATCTGCATATCTTTGCATTCTATAGGTAAAAGGATCAATATAAAGAGAGAAAGAAATAGAAATCATACACGGATATGAAACATCAATTGAGAAGTGCTGTCTGCACCGACGGCAGAAGGATGGCAGGCGCGCGTGCGCTATGGGTAGCTGCCGGAATGAAACACGAACAGTTTGGTAAGCCGATCATTGCGATCGTCAATTCGTTCACCCAGTTTGTACCGGGCCATACGCATCTTCATGAAGTCGGACAGATCGTCAAGCGTGAGATCGAAGCCATGGGCTGCTATGCCGCCGAGTTCAATACGATTGCCATAGATGACGGCATCGCCATGGGCCATGACGGCATGCTCTACTCGCTCCCTTCGCGTGACATCATCGCAGATTCGGTCGAATACATGGTCAATGCGCACAAGGCCGACGCCATGATCTGCATTTCCAATTGTGACAAGGTCACTCCCGGTATGCTCATGGCAGCCATGCGGCTGAACATCCCCACTGTTTTCTGCAGCGGAGGACCGATGGAAGCCGGTCGTTGGCGCGGTCAGAACGCCGACCTGATCACGGCTATGGTGGCCGGAGCAGATCCTGAAGTGAGCGACGCAGACCTCACCGAGCTGGAGAACAGCGCCTGTCCGGGATGCGGAAGCTGCTCGGGTATGTTCACCGCCAACTCGATGAACTCCCTCACCGAGGCCATCGGACTCAGCCTTCCCGGCAACGGAACGATCCTCGCAACGCACCAGAACCGCATCGAACTCTTCCGTCAGGCGGCCCGACAGATCGTCAGGAACGCCGAAGCCTATTACTTCGACGGGGACGAAAGTGTCCTCCCGAGGAGCGTTGCCACCCGGGAAGCCTTCCTGAATGCCATGACCCTCGACATCGCCATGGGCGGGAGCACGAACACCGTGCTGCATCTGCTGGCCGTGGCACAGGAAGGAGCAGTCGACTTCCGCATGCAGGACATCGACCGCCTGAGCCGTACGGTGCCCTGTCTCTGCAAGTTGGCACCCAACACACAGCGCTACTCCGTACAGGAGTGCAATCGTGCGGGCGGCATTCTCGGCATCCTGAACGAGCTCGATAAGGGCGGTCTGATCCGCGCGGATGTCCGTCGCGTAGACGGCATGACACTGGCGCAGGCCATGAAGCGGTATGACATCACCGGACCGGAGGTCGATCCCGAGGCCGACAGAATCTACCACAGTGCGCCCGGCAATCGCTTTTCGACGCAGATGGGAAGCCAGAACAGCCAGTGGGAAAGCCTCGACACGGATCGCGCCAACGGCTGTATCCGAGACTTGGAACATGCCTATACGAAGGACGGAGGGCTTGCAGTGCTCTTCGGGAACATCGCCCAGGATGGCTGTGTGGTCAAGACCGCGGGTGTCGACGAACGCCTGTGGCACTTCCGCGGACCTGCCGTCGTGTTCGATTCGCAGGAGTCTGCTTGTGACGGAATCCTCGGGGGCAGGGTCAGGAGCGGCGATTGCGTCGTCATCACCCATGAAGGTCCGAAGGGCGGGCCGGGCATGCAGGAAATGCTCTATCCCACTTCCTATATCAAAAGCCGCCACTTGGGCCAGGCCTGCGCGTTGATTACCGACGGCCGTTTCTCTGGAGGAACGTCCGGACTGAGCATCGGTCACATCTCCCCGGAAGCCGCCTCGGGCGGCAACATCGGCAAGATCAAGGACGGAGATATCATCGAAATAGACATCCCAAGCCGTTCGATCAACGTCGACTTGACTGATGAAGAACTGGCAGCACGCCCGCAACGGCCCGTCACGCGCGACCGGAAGGTCAGCAAGGCCTTGCGTGCCTATGCCCGGAGCGTCAGCAGTGCTGACAAGGGAGGCGTGAGAATCATTGACTAAAAACGATATGTTATGACAGAGAACAACAAGAACAAGCAAGATACAACGGCCACCCCAGAATCCCACAAAGATGTGGCATGGGGCGGATGCAGGCTCGGAGAGACCTGCACGGGTGCCGAAATACTGATGCGCGCCTTGTATCAGGAGAACGTGGATGTCATCTTCGGTTATCCCGGAGGGGCCATCATGCCGGTCTATGACTCGCTGTACCCCTACACGGGGAAGCAGAATCCGTGGTTCAGACATGTGCTGGTGCGCCACGAGCAGGGTGCTGCCATTGCGGCGGAAGGTTATGCCCGCGTCAACGGAAAGGTCGGCGTCTGCATCGTGACATCCGGCCCGGGCGCTACGAACACGCTGACCGGCGTGGCCGATGCGATGATGGACTCGGTCCCGATGGTTGTGATCGCCGGTCAGGTCGGCATCAGTTCGTTGGGCACGGATGCCTTCCAGGAAGTCGACTTGGTAGGTATCGCGCAACCGATCTGTAAATGGAGCTATCAGATAAGACGTGCAGAGGACGTCGCCTGGGCTGTCAGCCGGGCCTTTTATATCGCCCGCAGCGGTCGTCCGGGGCCCGTCGTGCTCGACTTCCCGCGTAATGCCCAGACCGGAAGTTGCGTCTGGGAGCCGGTCAAAGTGGACAGCGTGAGGTCCTATTTTCCGTCTCCGAAGCCGACGGATGAGGTCATACGGAAAGCCGCAGACCTGATCAATTCGGCGCGGAAGCCAATGGCACTCGTCGGACGTGGGGTCGAGATCGCCGGTGCACAGCAGGAGTTGAGGACCTTCCTTGAAAAGGCGGACATCCCGGCCGGCAAGACCCTGCTCGGTCTTTCGGCCCTCCCGACGGACCATCCGTTAGATGTCGGCATGGTAGGTATGCACGGAAACTACGCGCCAAACGTCAAACAGCAGGAGTGCGATGTGCTGATCGCGATCGGAATGCGCTTCTCCGACCGCGTCACAGGCCGTCTCGACCGCTACGCCAAGCAGGCTAAGGTGATCCATTTGGATATAGATCCGTCAGAGATAGACAAGAACGTGAAGACCGATGTGGCCGTGATTGGAGACTGCAAGGCAAGTCTGGCCGCGATAAACGAGCTGTTGATCCCGGCTGGACATCACGAATGGCGCGAGAGCTTCAAGCCTTTAGACCGCGAAGAAGGCGAAACGGTGATCGAACCTTCTATCCATCCGGTCTCCGGACCATTGCTCATGGGCGAGGTGGTGAATGCTGTCTCGGAAGCAACGCTGGGCAACGCAATCCTTGTAAACGATGTCGGGCTCAACCAGATGTTCTCCAGCCGCTATTTTAAGTTCGCACTCGAGCGAAGCATCGTGACCAGCGGCGGGCTCGGGACGATGGGTTTTGCCCTTCCGGCAGCTATCGGAGCCGCGTTGGGGGCACCCGGACGCACGGTCTGCATGTTCACCGGCGATGGCGGACTGCAGATGAATATTCAGGAGTTGGGCACC
>JALFRV010000125.1 GCA_022778905.1 Prevotella sp.
TTTGCTTCGGGCGATACTCTTTGCCGTTATTTTTGTAATTCCCGACCAGCTCCTTTTTCTTGGTATCAACGGAGATCACAGGATCAGCGTTGACGATAAACTGGCTGACCAAATCATTGATGAAACGAAACTGTCCGTCTCGGTCAACGGAGTGTTCGCCTTTCTCTACCGTGAATTTTGCAAAAAACGGTACAGCCCTCTCTCGAAAAGCAGTTTGCTGAGCTGAATTTTTCAGCTCTTGCCCAGCTTGTCCAAGGATGGATTTGAGCTCGGTTCAGTAGTGTCCATCGACTGTGCTTTCGGCCTATTCTTACTGCCTTTGGGTCTGCCGGGGCCGCGCTTCATCATGGCGCGGGCAGCCTCTGCTTCGCGAGCCTCGCGTTCCAGAGTTGCCTTATTCTTCGAGCCTTTCGGTCGACCCGGTTTGCGCTTAGGCTGCATGGCAGCCTGCCGTGCGGCTTCCTCAGCTGCTTCCCTGGCCAGTGTGGCCTTGTTCTTACTTCCCTTGGGGCGACCGGGCTTACGCTTGGGTTGCTCCGGCATGCCTGCCTGTGCGGCTTCCCGTTCCAACGTAGACTTGTTTTTGGATCCCTTCGGACGGCCACGTGGGCGCTTCGGCTTGGCGTTTGTGCTGATCCCCGCAGCGGCTTCATACGCTTCTCTCTCGAGAGTTGCCCGATTTTTGCTGCCTTTGGGACGACCCGGCCTGCGCGGCAGCTCAACCTCCGGCATCTTCCTGACTTCGCTGAATGCCGGCTTGGTGGCGTTAACCTCCTCGGCGAACTTCTTGAAGCTTGCCATGGTCAATCCCAACCGCTTGAAAAGCTGCTCGCACTTGGTCGAATGGTTGTGGATCTCTTCGTACGCACCGTTAGGCAGACGCAGAAGATAGGCACCGTCAAGCTTCCGGATCATTTCATTGACGTCGAGTTCAAGCGCTTCGCACGTGAGACGCAGCTCAGTTCTGAGGACTGAAGCAACAAATGCAACGGCGAATCTCGCCTCGATCGAGGGATCCGAATGTACGCGGGTGACGGCGCCGTCCAGCTGCGATTTGAGCTGGCAAAACTGCTTTTCGGAGACGTCCCTGAGCTTGTAGAGTGCCTGTATCTCCTTGGCACTGCTGGCATCTGACGAAACGATGGCGTGATAACCTCCTTCGTCAAGGTCAAGCTGCCAGTTTTCTAAATCGTACTCAACATCAACAGGTTTGCCGTCTTGGAGAATCAGCCGAAGATAGCGCGACATGCCGGAAGGAATGCTCGCAGAGTCCGGATTCTCTGCGATCTGCGTCCTGATCTGATCGGCTGCCTTGAATATTCTGTCCATGAGCCTGCAGGCTTTAGTAGCGTGCATCATGCCGACAAAGTAAAGCGCGGTATATGCCTCGGAGGGACTCGTTTGAAAGGTCTTGACCCGGTCGACGAGCCCAAAAAGGCCGGCGCTGACTGCATGTTCAACCTTCCAACGAATGGTTGAAGCATGTCGGCGCATCATTTCGGTAAAACCATAGTTGCTTGTCTTGAGCATGACGATGTAGCTCATAGACTTTTCATCCAGAAGATCAAAGACCTTCTGCGATACGAAGCCGCGATCAAGGATGACGCCTTTCACCTTGATGTCCGACCCGGCCAGGAATCGAATCACTTCGTCAACAGCTTTGGCATCATGCATCGCTCCGTTGTTGACGAACCAAGTGACGGGACGGCCGGAGTGAGCATCAACAGCCCATATGTAGCTGACGATGTTCGTGTCTCGGCGTGACTTCGCGTGACCGACTCCAACCAGACCGCTTTCCGTTGCGGCGCAGTCGTTGTTGGAGCCGTCGATGCAGAGCCAAACCTCATCGGTGCCTTCGGCCGCACATTGTTTGAGCCATCTGACCTTGAAGGCATGGATTCGCTTCGCAGTCAGTTCTTCAGCGAAGAAACGCGAGTACCAAGTGTCGCTGCGACACTTGCGGGAGAAAAGCATCTGCTCTTCCATCTCTTCCTGAAAGAGCTGCGCCGTCGAGCTTCGCTCGCGAATGCTGAACATGGCGAAGTCCATGGCGGCATTGGCATATTCCGGGCCAAAAGCCTCCTGCAGCGCAGGATATATGCCGATGCGCCAGCCAATGCTCAGGCAGGCGGAATAAACCCCGAGGCGGATCTGGTGTCGGGCGCTCTCATCAGCACCGTAGTACTCATTCCAAAGATCGGGATACTTGATCCGAAAGTTGTCGTTGGGCAGCATCATCGTCTCGCTCGTCGCAGCCCCGATGACGGTACGACGGCGACGTCCGTCCTGCTGCCGGTAGACGGAGACCTTCATGTCCCAGCGATTCACCCGACCATCTGGAGGGATTGGA
>JALFRV010000152.1 GCA_022778905.1 Prevotella sp.
GGGCCTGGGTGCAGCAGCTTCCGAAAGGCGTGATCATGACGCCTCACCCGCTCGAATTTGACCGGTTGACCGGCGGAACGAGCAATGGCGACTACGAACGGCTGATCAAAGCGCGCCAGACTGCAGAGCAGCTGCAGGCCTATATCATCCTGAAAGGCCATTATTCCGCCCTCTGTCTGCCGGACGGACACATCATCTTCAACTCCACGGGCAACAGCGGGATGGCCACAGCAGGCAGCGGAGACGTGCTCACGGGCATCATCACCGGACTGCTCGCACGTGGCTACAAGGAAACGGATGCCTGCTTAGTGGGGATGTACCTGCACGGATTGGCCGGCGACTTGGCCATGCGCGAGGTCGGGAAGGAAAGTCTGGTCGCCAGTGACATCATCCGTTTCCTGCCCCAGGCATTCAAACGACTCAACGACTGACATCACCTAAAATCACCAACAGACATGAAGAAGCTACTTCTAACACTCATCTTGTGGAACATCATAGGCTCTGCGGCCGCCCAACAGACCGTGGCCGGCACGAGCTATTACCTGCCGAAGACGGCGCTCAGGTTCAGTTTCCTGATTGAGAAGACGACCTACGAGCCGGGCCAGTTTGCCGTCTATGCGGACCGTTACATGAAAAAGAACGTTCCATTGACACCGAGCACGACCTACAGGATCATCAGCTGCGACATGCAGCCCACGGCCGTGCCCGACACGACCAAGCAGTTCACGCTACTCTTGGACAAGAAAATCAGCATCTATCAGGTTGAAAAGAGCGACGAAGGGATACTCCTCGCCATCAACGCAACAGGCAAACGGCTCAGACAGCCCGATGCTTTCGTTCCGGCGAAGCAGCCCGCAGACTTGAACCCACGCGACTTCATGAACGAGGACATACTGACTGCCAACAGCTCTGCGAAGATGGCTGAGCTGATCGCAGAAGACATCTACGACATCCGCGAGAGCCGTAACCAGCTCACGCGAGGCCAGGCAGAGAGCATGCCAAAGGACGGAGAGCAGCTCAAGATTATGATGAGCAACCTCAACACGCAGGAAACGGCGCTCAATCAGGTCTTTGAAGGTATCACCAGACGCGACACCATCGAGAAGGTCATCACCTATGTGCCGGTCAAAGGGGTGGGAAAGACGCTTCTCTTCCGATTCTCCAAGAAATTGGGGATCACGGATCCGGACGATCTGGCCGGTGTGCCTTACGAGCTGATCATCGACGGACAGCACCAGGTGACGGAGCAAACGCCTGTCCCGGAAGAGGGCAAGAAGTCGAAGGAAGACTTCGGGCTCAACGTGAACATGCCTGACAAGATCCGAGTAGCCTTGACCTCCGGGGGCGAGACGCTGAAGACTTTCGAGGTGCTGGCGGCCCAGTTCGGCAAGACGGAGAACCTGAGTGCGGAGCTTTTCGGCAAGAAACAGACCAGCAAACTGATACTCAACCCGCTTACCGGCGGCATCGAAAGCATCCAGGCAGAGGCCGTCAAATAAATCCGGAGCCGGCACTTTCGCCCCATTGATGACGAAAGTGCCGGCTTCATTTCATCCTTTCCCGTCAGGCAGACGGATGCTGCGGCCGGGCAACAGGCAGTTTTTGGTCCGGCCGGTCACAGTTTCCGGATGCGCTCATCGAAGTCTTTGGCACCGCCGGAGACGCCGAACAGCTTATGGAGCAGCCGCACCCGGAGGTTGGTCACGGCCTGCGGGGAGACGGCAAGCAAGGCGGCCAGCTCGGTCGGAAGAAAGCGCAGGCGGATGAGAAGACACGCATGAAGCTCGCGATCCGACAGCTCCGGCAGCCGCCTGAGTGCCATCCAGAACCGCGGGTCGTGGGCTCTGACCTGGGCCTGCAGCACCTTCCAGTCTTCCGCCTGCGCCATCTGTCCGCGCGAAGCCATGCGATGGAGGGCGATGACGGTGTCATCCCCGAGGAGCATGTCCTGCATGTCCCACTGCTGGAGCTGATGACTGTCGTCCTGATAGGCCGTGATGCGCTGCTGAAGACGGCTGATCTCGTTCTTCGTCCTGTTGTAATCCTCGATGTCACGGAGGTAACGGCGGTTCATGTCATGAATGTGCCGACGGAAGAAGCGCACCTGCCGGCGATGGTAAAGGGCCAGCATCAGCAGGCCTGCCAAGAGCAGGCAGATGACGCTCAGCGCCACTACGGCCCGCCGATAGGCCCGCTGCTGCTGCCACGACTGTTGCTCGGCCTGCTGCATGGAGACCAGTTCGTCGGCCTCACTGAGTGACGGTGCCGCCTTGTAGGTGCGGATCTGCAGATCCTTGAGCAGGCTGTCATCGGGGCGATATTTGAGCAGTGAGTCGATCGCAGCGATCCTAACGACCGGCGAACTGGCCCCTGCGGCATCAAACCACATGTATTCCGCCTCGCGCTCCCGGTGCTGCCGACGGTAGATATTGCCCAAGAGGAACGACGACTTCTTGCTGATGTCGATGCCGTTCACGGCCTCCAGACAGGCGACGGCACGCTTCAGGTCGCCCTGCCGGAGGTAGTTGTCGCCCTCGCTGACCCGCAGTTCGGTCTTCACAGGAGGGCTCACGCTGTCATAGAGTGGCCGTGTGAGCTGCTGATAGTATGTGAAACTGTCGCGCATCCCTATCCGATCGTAGGCCTCGGCCATGTTGTTGCAGATCCGCACGATGCGGTTCTTGTCCTCGGGAGCCTGCTTCACCTGCTCCATAGCCTGCCGGAAGCAGTTGATGGCCTGCCGAAAGCAGTCGGCAGAGAGGTTCACCTCGCCCATCACGGCATTGGCCTGCAGCAGCAGGATGTGGTCTCCGGAGCGGCAAGCGCGCCTTGCCGTCATGCCGTCACGCATGGCTTCGGTCCACCGGGAGCGCAGATAGCTGTTCTGCGCACGTGCCAGCAGTGCCCGGACGTACAGCTCCCGATCGGTCGCATCACGCTCGGAGAAATAGCGGATGGCGCGGCTGATGGCCGAATCGTTGGCCAATGACAGTCCCGCGCGCGTGATCTCTTCCGTATAGAGCACGCAGAAGCAGGCGCTGTCGTCAGCATTTGCGAGCTGCGGTTCGATCTCCGCGAGCATCATGATCACACTGTCGGGATGATGGAAACGCTGTCTGTCAATGGCCATCAGGCCTTCCTGATGGGCCGGACGCTGTCCGCAGCCCACCAAGAGGAGCCCGATGAACGTGAGAGAGAGATAGATTCGTTTCAACATACGTAATCTGCCGGGAGAGGACTAATCTAATTTGAACGAGACCGGAAGCATGTATTTGACTCTCACCGGTTTGCCCTTCAGCTTCCCGGGCTTCCATTTCGGCATGGTCTTCGCCACGCGCAGTGCCTCGGCATCAAGCAATTTTCCGGCCGACCTGACCACTTTGAAATCGGAGAGGCTGCCGTCTTTCTCAACCACAAAATGGATCACGCTGCGTCCCTGCAGTCCTTTCTTCTTGGCGGCTTCAGGGTATCGCACGTTGTGAGAGAGGAATTTCATCATCTCGCCCATCCCTCCGGGATACTCGGGCATCACCTCTACCACGTCATAAACTTTGCCTTGGCGCTTCTGCTGCTGTGCATCAGCGGTAGCGAAGCATAGCAGTGCGCCGATGATCATACAGATTATTCTTTTCATGTTCATTCATTTTTTAAAGGATTAAACTTGCTGTGTTGTCATGACGGTGCAAAGATAGCATCTCCGCGGAATAGTTGCAAGGATTTGATTACACAAGATTACATGATGGGGAGTTCAGAAGTTCAGGAGAGGAGGAGGAAAGGAGGAAAGAAAGGAGTTCAGAAGTCCAGGAGTTCGGGAGTACAGACAAATGCAATGAAGGGAATCTGACTCGCAGCTGAAGCTATGAACACTGGTCCGGACTCCCGGACTCCTCCACTCCCGAACTCCTCTGAAATGCCTCCAAAAAAGAGACGGAGGCCACGCGATGGTGGTCTCCGTCTCTGTCAGATCCTGTGCCCGGTGAACACGGGGAATATCATCAGTCGAGCTGAGCGAGCTTGTTGTCGCTACCCAGGACGTCGGTGATCTTGTGCTTGTAGAGGTCTTCCATGAACTCACGAGCCTTGCCACAGTACTGGCGAGGATCGAAATACTCGGGATGCTCGTCGAATGTCAGACGTACGCCGGCTGTGAACGCGAGGCGCGAATCAGAGTCGATGTTGATCTTGCACACAGCGCTCTTGGCTGCGCGACGGAGCTGCTCCTCGGGGATGCCGACTGCATTGGGCAACTTGCCGCCATGCTCGTTGATGATGTCGACATACTCCTCGGGAACGGAAGATGATCCGTGGAGGACGATGGGGAATCCGGGGAGCTTCTTTTCGATCTCTTCCAACACGTCGAAAGCCAATGGAGGCGGGATCAGGCGGCCTGTCTTCGGATCGCGGGTGCACTGCTCCGGTGTGAACTTATAGGCGCCGTGGCTGGTGCCGATGGAGATGGCGAGCGAGTCGCAGCCTGTACGCGTAGCGAAGTCAATCACTTCCTCCGGCTTCGTGTAGTGGCTTACTTCCGACTGAACCTCATCCTCTACGCCGGCGAGCACGCCCAACTCAGCCTCGACGCTTACGTCAAACTGATGTGCATAGTCGACCACCTTGCGTGTCAGGGCGACATTCTCCTCATAGGGAAGGGATGATCCGTCGATCATAACGGATGAGAATCCGAAGTCAACACAGCTCTTGCAGGTCTCGAAACTGTCACCGTGGTCCAGATGGAGCACGATCTCGGGATGGTTGCAACCCAACTCCTTGGCATACTCCACTGCGCCCTCGGCGAGGTAGCGGAGCAATGTCTGGTTGGCATATTTACGGGCCCCCTTTGACACTTGCAGTATCACCGGTGACTTAAGATCAGATGTTGCTTTGATAATAGCCTGCAATTGCTCTAAGTTGTTGAAGTTGAACGCAGGCACGGCCCAGCCGCCATCAACGGCTCTTTTGAACATCTCGCGGGAGTTCACGAGGCCTAATTTCTTGTAATCTACTGCCATAATCTATTACATATATTAATAATGAATACTCTTATATTCGTTTGCAAAATTACCATATTTATCTTAGAAATCAAAAGGATAAGCCATTTTTTAATGTTGAATTTGGATTAAAAAGGTTAATATTCATGCAGATCCACTCCCCTCTTTTTGTTTTTGCAAAATGCACTTTACAAACACCGTAAACGCAGATGATTTCTTCGGGCTGCGCAGAGCTATGCTCCGGGGCGCCCATATGATAGCTCCGGGGCGCCCAAAGCTATGCTTTCGGCGGCCCGGAGCATAGCTCTGCGCCAGGCAAAAAACAGCCGAGCCGAAAGAAGACGTCAACACGCTGTCATTCAGACGCTTACAACGAAATCACCAAAGTGCGGATTTTGCGCCTCGGGACGGTCAGTCCACAACGGAGACCGGATCGTTGCCGCGGCGCGTCAGCTCTGAGGCGAAGAGCAGGACGATGAAGAATCCGATGAACGGAATGAGGAAAGGCAGGAAGAGGCTGCCCGTTGTGTCGGCGATCAACCCCATCAGCAGGAAGCCGCAACCACCGATCGGCGTCATCATGAGCAGCGACGAGGCGCTCTTGGTGAGATTGCCCAGCCCCCGCAGGGCGAGCGAGAAGATCGTCGGGAACATGATGGCCTCAAAGAAATAGTTGGCCACCAAGGCCACCATGGAGACGCGCCCCAAGTCGAGCATCACCGTGCCGATCGAACAGATGCTTCCTATGGCACAGCCAAGCAGCATCCGCTCGGCCGGCACGCGACGCATGATCCAGGCGCCGACGAAGCGTCCGATCATGAAAAACGCCAGCGCCACGGTCAGCACGACGCTTGCGGTGTTGTCGCTCATCCATCCCCGGCCGGTCATGAAGTTGATGAAATAGCTGTTGATCGATATCTCGGCGACCTCATAGGCCAGCAGCGCGATGAGTCCGAAGACGAACATCGGATGATGGCGGAAGAGCTTCCCGATGCGCGTCCCCTTCACCTTATCCTCCTCGGTCTCGGCATGTCGGATCTCCGGGAGGTTCACCCGCGAGAAGATCACGGCGATGCCTAAGACCAAGACACCCAATATGGTGTATGGAATGACGATGTCATGCGTGTCGGCCGTGCCGCTGAAGAGGAACTGCCCCACGACAAAGGTGGCGAAAAGGCTGCCGAGTCCGTTGAACGACTGGGAGAAGTTGAGACGCGCCGTGCCCGTTTCGCGATGCCCGAGTTCGGTCACATAAGGGTTGGCAGCTGTCTCGAGGAACACCAATCCGCATCCGATGATGAACAGGGCACCTAAATACGCATAGAACGTACCGGCCTCGGCGCCGGGGATGAACAGCAGGGAACCGATGCCGAACAGCACTAACCCGAACACGACACCCAAGCGATAGCCCCGCCGGTTGATGAACCAGCCGGCCGGAATGGCCATCAGGAAATAGCCGAGATAGGTCGTCACCTGGATCAGCGACGACTGTGTGATCGAGATATCCAGTGCGTTCTGGAAATGCTTGTTGAGCACATCGAGGATGGCCCGGGCAAATCCCCAGAGGAAAAACAATGAAGTGATAAGGATGAAAGGAACAACATACTGCTTGTTCGTGAGTGTCGGACGCTGGGTTTTCATATCAGCAGAAAAAGACATATTGTACAAAAAATGAAGGAATGAACACTCATCCCTTCATTCTCCATAATCATTTAACAACCACTAAGTTCACTTACCCTCTACGGGCTCGATCACTTTCCAGATCATTGCCGATAAAGCACCGCCTACCAGCGGGCCTACGATGAAGATCCAGAGGTTAGACAGTGCACCGCCGCAGACAAACAGGGCCGGGCCGATAGAGCGTGCGGGATTGACCGATGTGCCTGTATAGCGGATGCAGACAAGGTGAACCAGCACCAACGAAAGACCGATGGCCAGACCGGCAAAGTTGTTCGTGGCGCCGTTGGTCTTGGCAGTTGTGCCGAGCACGACGAGCACGAAGACGCAGGTGAAGAAGATTTCGGCCAGCAGACCGGCTGTCACTCCGATGCCGTCCTGCAGATTGTTGGCTCCCAATCCTGACGTTACCGGATCCATTCCTTCAGAACTTCCGACAATCAGATACAGGATGGCGGCGCCGATAAGACCTCCGATGACCTGGAACAACATATACATGCCGCAGTCCTTTGCATTCATGCGGCCACTCAGATACACGCCTAACGTGATGGCGGGATTGATGTGGCAACCCGAGATACCACCGATGGTGTAGGCCATGGCGATAACGGAGAGTCCGAAAGCCATCGCTGTTCCAACGACCGAAGCCTGATTGGCCGGATCACACGCCAATGAAACGGCTGTGCCGCAACCCATTAATACCAGCACCATAGTGCCAATCATTTCTGCCAAATACTTTTTCATAGACAATTTGTTTTGATAAAGATAGTTCTATTAACGATAACGCAAATATATGAAAAATATTCTTAACAGACAATGATAATCTTCATATTATTTTCAAAAAAGGCTGATTTTCCTTTCTGACACCTTTCAAATGGCCTTCCCCCACCAATCAATTGACGCTCACGACGTTATGCAGCGTCAGCGCCGAAGCGGCCTTTCCGCCCATCCGGACGGCTGCTGCGGATCGGCCGAAACTATCTTCCGGCCAGTATGCCCTTCAGGAGAAAGGTGGCATTCTGATTCCTCGCCACGCCGGGCGTGATGCGATAGGAATAGGTGACACGGTCGCCTAACTCGATCTCAAAGCAGAAGTTGTGGAACCGGAGACTGTCGCGCTCGCTCATCTTCGACAGCTCTAAGTCGTGCGTGGCAACAATTCCGCTCACGGGCAGGCGCGAGATGGCATCGAGGAAGAGGCGTGATCCGTTGAGCTTGTCCAACGAATTGGTGCCCTTCAGGATCTCGTCGAGGATGATGAGCGTATGTGTCGACGGCAGATCCTGGGCTTCTGCAGACGGCGCCTCGCAGAAGTCGATCAGCTGTTTGAGGCGCAGGAGCTCTGCATTGAAATAGGATATGCCGCGCGAAAGATCGTCATTGGTGCGCATGCTGCTGAATAAGCGGAACCGGGAGACACGCAGCCGACGGGCGAAGACGGGCATCCCGTTGAGCGCGAGGACATAGTTGACGCCGACGGAACGCAGGAAGGTGCTCTTGCCGGCCATGTTCGCGCCCGTGATAATATAGAAGTGGCGGTCGGAGATGCCGAAATCGTTGCGCACGGCCTTGTCACCCAGAAAGGGATGACAGAGCCCTTCGGCCTCGTAGATGACCGTGTCGCCGCTGACGATTTCGGCTTCCGTGGTCGCCGGTTCGTTGTAACGGAACGTGCCCATGCTGACCAAGGCATCCACATCGCTGACAATCTCGATCCATCCGCCAATCTTGTCTATATAGGCCTGCTGCCATCTGATGAACCGCCGGATGAGAAACAGGTCACCCAAGAGGAAGGTATCCATGAGGAAAAGCCCCATGACGTTGCCCCGACGGTCGAGCCCATCGATCACCTGTTCCATCCTTTCGAAGGAGATCCGCGCTTCCCGGAGGGCGTCGAATGCGGGCTGCAAGCCGGCGGGAACATGTTCCTTCTCCGTGCAGAGACGGATCATGCGGATGTATTGCTGCATCTGCCCGTGAAGCCCTTCCATGATCTTCGAGATCTGTCTGAGGGCTTTAGAGGTCAGAGAGTAAACGGCAAAGAACTGCACGATAGCCCACACGATGGGGATGTTGACGCTGATGGTCCCTTCGGCAGCCAGCACCACGGCGGCGAGAAGGCCCACGATCAGCATGATCGCGGCGGCTTTCGTCAACGGAGCTGCGAACCATCGGGGCACCGCCACATCGCTCGCGGCTGTCAGCACACGGTAGATGCCGCTCGAATCGATGCGTCGACGCTGGCCTATAGACATGAAACGCGCGCGCCAAAGTTCATCTTCCGCAAATGCGCGGATATTCTCCGGCTGATAATGAATGCGCCGGAACGACAGGCAGGAGGCCAATCTGTCGCTGCCGCCTGTCGTGATCGTGCGGTTCATACGCTGAAAGAGGGAGTCGCGCCCGAAGATATCGAGGTCGTAGGTGAACGCATGATGCGGGTCGAGATATTGCGCTCCGCCGTCGAAAGGCGTGAAGTCGCCGTCCAAGTAGCTGGTTTCGTGATCGTAAACCGACTGCAGATCTTCCATCGAACGGATGCGCCGGTCATTGCGGACATCCATCATGCGGATACAGATGTAGGCAGACAGCACGCCGACGGCAGGCAGCAGGATCCACCGCCCGCCCGCAGCGACCGTCGAAAGGGCGATCAGCGCGAGGAAAAGAATGAAGGTCAGGAGCTCGCCCGCGACAAACAGGCGGTTGCGGCGTCTCAACTGCACGACAGCCTCAGCATAACGCCGGGACTGGTCGACATAGTAGGTGCGGATCGGATTCATCAGCTTTGTTGATCGTTCATTGGGTTTCTGTCGTGCCCGAAGGTCTCCTTCCGGCATACATTATATTATATATCTACGGACGAGAAATCATCTTCCCGCAGACGGGATGGCATAGTCCGGCAGACGGAACATCATAGGTTGTCAGGACTCTCATCGTCTCTGCTGCCCGGAAGCAGCACCACTCCCTCCTGCTTCTTGCCGTCCATCATGATCCTCAGAGGACGTTCGAAACGCACGTGCCGCACATATTGCGTCTCCTCCACAGCCGGGAGCGCATCGAGAAGGCTTTTTCGGAAGAGGCCGTTGCCGGCATGCGTGTCGATCGTAAAATAGCCGACGCCGAACGAGGTGAGGTTTTGGAAGAAGTGAGTGCCTTGACTCGGATCGACCCGATAGTTCCTCAGGGCGACCTCCACGATCACTTTGGCAGCACTGATATGTGGCCACTTGACCGGGATGCCGAGCCAGGAGTCGCTCGAACCCCATCGTCCCGGCCCGACGAGGACATAGAACTGGTTCGTGGCGAGGAACTTTCTGTTGATGCGCTCGATATCCTGCGCGATGGCGGGATTGTTCATGGCGGAGAAGTTCTCGTCTGTTTTGACATAGACAACATCGGTCACTTCCTCCGAGACACCATGCCCCAGCGAGTTGTGGGAACGCAAGAGGCAGCCGGCATCGGATATGTCCGCAATGTTCTCGTCGAGCATCTGCTTCGAGTCGACGATCGGTCTGATCTGCAGTAAATAGAAATCTCCCGTCCGGTCTTCGTTCAGATTGCAGGCGAACTCGATCTCTACGGGTCGCTTCATGGCCTCTGCTCCGAACCGCATGGACATCTGCAGAAGCTCCGGGAGGGGAAATACGCCCTGCTGCAAGACGCCTGAGAAGGAGATCACTTTGCGTCCGCCTTCGTAAAGGCCGTCACGTATGATCTGGTCATAGGGATCATATGTCGACGCGATAAAATTGAGCGAGCGGTCCGCCTCGGCGTCCTTGACCTTCAGTTTCAATATGTTGAAGCCGTCATCCACGGTGAAATCATTGCCGACATGCTTCATGTCGAGCGCGTAGAACTGGGTCTGGGTCTCGCGGAGCGCAATGTCTATTTCGGACATTTGCAGGATCTGGTGCGGATGATGGGGTGAGACGCGAAGCGTCTGACCGCCGTCCACGATGTACTTACCCAATCCGAGGGCCAGCGAGGCGATTCCTTCCTCGGCCTGTTCTTCACCGATCGGATAGTAGTTGAGCGAACGGAGCACGCCGCTCATGTTCGGATAGTAACGGGCATGATCATATTCCCGGCCCACCACTTCCTGCAGGATGACGGCCATCTTCTCCTGATCGATCACGTTGGAAGTGGCAGTCATGTAAGCCTTGGAATCCTTATAGTAGACCGAGGCATAGACGCCCTTGATGGCGCATGACAGCATCTGCAGCATGACATACCTGTCCTCCAGGTAAGGAATCATATAGGTGGAATAGACGCCGGCGAAAGGTTGATAGTGCGCGTCTTCCAACAGCGACGACGAACGGATGGCTATGGGCGACTTGGTGGCATCGAAAAACGTGAAGAAATCAGCAATCAGCGAATCCGGGAGGTGTGCCTTGAGAAAGTGTTGGAGTATCTCTTCGTCGCTCGCATCGCTTAGTGCGACCTGGTAAAGATTGTTGTTCTCCATGAACTGGTCGAATATGTCGGTGCAGAGGACCACGGTTTTCGGGATCTGAACAGTGACTCCGGGGAACTGGTTGAACTGTGGGTGGAGCTTGATGATATTGTCCAAGAAAGCCAGACCGCGCCCCTTGCCGCCCAAGGACCCGTCTCCGATGCGGGCAAAGTGGGCATATCGGTCGAACTTATCACGGTCAAAGACGGCCACTACACCGATGTTCTTCATGTGGCGATACTCTACGATGGCGTCGAAGATGATCTTCCGGTGCGCATCGACATCCTGGAGCTTGTGCCAGGTGATGTCTTTGAGGAACTGGGAGACGGGAAATATGGCCCGCGCGCAGAGCCAACGGCTCATGTGGTTGCGGCTGATGTGATAGAGCATCGAGTCGTTCGGAATCTTGAAGATGTTGTCCTGAAGCTCCTTCAGCGTGTGAACGCGCATGATTTCCGCATGGGTCCGTGGGTCGCGGAAGATGAAATCGCCGAAGCCCATGTGCTCTTCAAGCAAGTGACGGAGGTCGATGCTGATCTTCTTGGAATTCTTGTCGACAAACCGGAAGCCTTCCGCCTCGGCCTTGGACCTGTTGGCCGACTCCGAGCTTTCCATGATCAGCGGCACGTACTCGTCATGACTGCGGATCTCGCGCAGCAGCTTCAGGCCCGCCTCGGGGTCTTTTTCTCCGTTCAGAGGAAACCTAGCGTCGCTGATAACGCCCAAGGTGTTGTTGGCAAACTTACGATATACGGCGAGCGCTTCTTCGTATGTGCGGGCCAGGACAACCTTCGGGCGGCCCCGCATGCGCATGGTCGCGGCGTGAGGATTGAGCGCTTCGGTGGCGAAATTCTGGCTCTGGGTCAGGATGTAGCTATATAAATTAGGTAGAATGGAACTGTAATAGCGGATCGAATCTTCCACGATCAGGATCATCTGCACGCCTGCCTCGCTGATATCATGCTCAATATTCATCCGGTCTTCCATCAGCTTGATGATCGAGAGGATGAGGTTGGTGTTGCCAAGCCAGCAGAACACGTAGTCGAAAATGCTCAGGTCTTCGTTCTGCATGCGTCGCGTGATGCCGTGGGAGAACGGTGTCAGGACGACGTAATGAATGTCCGGGAACTTGTCCTTGATGGCTCTGGCGACGGTGAAGGCATCATTGTCCGCATTGCCGGGCATGCAGATGACGAGGTCCACATTGGTTGTCTTGAGCACTTTCTCAGCCTCTTCCGTGGTCGAGACCTGCGTGAAGGTCGGCGGATAGCGCAGTCCGAGCTCCATATATTCATTATAGATCTTCTCCTCGACGCGCCCGTCGTCTTCCAGCATGAACGCATCGTAGGGGTTGGCCACGATGAGTACATTGAAGATACGACGCCTCATCAGGTTGACGAACGTAACATCCTTGAGATAAAATTTATTCCATGACTGGGGTATTTGATTTTCCATTCAGACCAAGATTTGATATTGCAAATATACATTAAAATCATCAGTTGCCGGCACTGAATGTCAATTTTCATCACAAAATAGTTGCAAAAGTCAAAAATTATATATTAATTTGCACCATGAACAGTATCTCCGGGGAATCGGAAGGACTGGCCCGGTCTTTACAAAATGTTATTGAGGCCAATAAAAAAGTATGTATTTTATTTGGCGGATAAATATTAAATACCTATATTTGCGGTGTCGTGATGACACAATGTAACTTTTCTAACCTATTCAAATATTATCTGACTATGGAAGTTGAGAAAATTATGCAGGAATTGGAGCGTAAGCATCCAGGTGAGTCTGAATATCTTCAGGCTGTCAAAGAAGTACTTATTTCAATCAAGGATGTCTACAATCAGCATCCGGAATTTGAGAAAGCGAAGATCGTGGAGCGCATTGTCGAGCCCGAGCGCGTTCATGAGTTCCGCGTGCCTTGGGTAGATGACAAGGGCGAAGTGCATGTGAACATCGGCTATCGCGTACAGTTCAACGGTGCAATCGGTCCTTACAAAGGCGGTTTACGCTTCCATCCGTCCGTCAACTTGTCCATCATGAAGTTCTTAGGCTTTGAGCAGACGTTCAAGAATGCCCTCACCACGCTCCCGATGGGTGGCGGCAAGGGTGGCTCCGACTTTGCTCCGCGCGGCCGTAGCGATGCGGAAATCATGCGCTTCTGCCAGGCCTTCATGCAAGAGCTCTATCGTTATATCGGCCCGGACGAGGACGTTCCGGCTGGCGATATCGGCGTTGGCGGCCGCGAAATCGGCTATCTGTTCGGCGAATACAAGAAACTGACCCATCGCTATGAGGGCGTTCTGACCGGCAAGGGAATGGAATGGGGCGGCAGCATACTGCGTCCCGAGGCCACAGGCTACGGTGCGCTCTACTTCGTCAACCAAATGCTGAAGACCCATGGGCTTGACATCAAGGGCAAGACCGTCGTCATTTCCGGTTTCGGAAACGTGGCATGGGGCGCAGCCAAGAAAGCTACGCAGCTCGGAGCAAAGGTCATCACGATCAGCGGACCTGACGGATACATCCACGACCCGAACGGCATCAGCGGCGAAAAGATCGAATATCTGCTCGAGTTGCGCAACAGCGGCAACGACATCTGCGCGCCTTACGCCGACCAATATCCCGGTTCCACCTTCTACGCAGGACGCAAGCCCTGGGAGCAGAAGGCCGACATCTACCTCACATGTGCTACTCAGAACGAGCTGAACGGCGAAGACGCCGACCTCATCCTGGCAGCCAAGCCGCTCTGCGTGGCTGAAGTGAGCAACATGGGATGCACGGCAGAAGCCGTCGACAAGTTCACCCACGCCGAGCAGCTCTTTGCCCCGGGCAAGGCAGTCAATGCCGGAGGTGTGGCCACATCAGGCTTAGAGATGACGCAGATCTCCATCCGCCTGCACTGG
>JALFRV010000260.1 GCA_022778905.1 Prevotella sp.
TTTATCAACATTTCAAAGCCATCGCAGCCGTGAGTCCGCTCCCGATCGTCATGTACAATGTTCCGGGACGCACAGGTGTCAACATGAAAGCGGAGACCACGGTCAGGCTGGCACGTGATTGCGAGAACATAGTCGGTATCAAGGAGGCATCCGGATCACTGGAGCAGGTGGACGAAATCATCAAGAACAAGCCTGATCGGTTTGAAGTTATAAGCGGTGATGATGCCCTCACGTTCCCCATGATCGCCAGTGGGGCGGCCGGAGTCATATCGGTTATTGGCAACGCACTGCCGAAAGAGTTCTCCCGGATGATACGTCTCGAGCAGCGGGGTGAATATGAACCGGCACGCAAAATACACCACATGTTCACGGAGTTGTATAAGCTGCTCTTCGTGGAAGGCAATCCGGCCGGTGTGAAAGCCTTGCTCAACGACATGGGCTATATAGAGAACGTGCTCCGGCTGCCATTGGTTCCGACGACGATCGCAACCAAGGAGAAGATGAGCAGGATCCTCAAGGAACTGCGAATCTGATGACTTTCGGGTATGACGGCATGCCGGCAGCGTTACAGAAATGGATCTGCGGCATGCCGTCATGCAGACTGCACTCATTCCTGCTGATAGACTTGACCCCTGAAAGACAAAGATGCAGCCTTCTGCATCATCATTTTTTCCTTACCCATGAAACGACTCCTGACGCTTTGGATGATAGGTTGCCTGGCCGTGCTGAGTGTTTCCGCTTCAAGGACCATGCCCGTGCAGCCGGTCGGAAACCCCTCTTCGGATGCCCTGCAGTTGCAGCAACTGAAGGCCAATTACCGTGCGTTGCTGATCCCGGTCTATGCTCCCGATGATACATTGTTACAGGATCTGCTGCGCATAGAACCCGAAACGGAAGTCGGGGATCAGATGGTGGTGGAGCTGATGAACCGATATCCCATTGACACGGCGGCCGTCAGTCAGTACCTGAGACTGCTTACGCCGGAAGGAGCTTTCACGGATATCGATTACAAAGATCAGGGGCGGTCGGGCTGGAGACCGAAACTGCATGCCGAACGGATGCTGCAACTTTGCAAGTTATATGCCACCTCGACTTCGCCCTACTACCATTCAAAACACCTGATGGACATGATCCATCGCCTCATGGGCTATTGGTTCCGCGTAAAACCGATGTGTCCGAACTGGTGGTATAATCAGATTGGGATCCCGAGAACGATGGGGCAGGCATTCCTGATCATCGAGGATCAGCTGACAAAGGATGAAAAGGCCGCCGCGATAGCATTGATGCAGAGTGCTCGGATCGGCATGACCGGGCAGAACAAGGTGTGGCTGGCGGGCAATGTACTGATGCGCGGGCTCCTCGCAGATGATGTCCGGTTGGTGCAGACCGCAAGGGACACGATACTGGCTGCGATCTATGTCAGCGACGAAGAGGGCATCCGGCCCGACTGGAGCTATCATCTGCATGGTCCGCAGCTACAGTTCGGCAACTACGGACTGGCCTTCTTGTCCGGCATGAGTTTCTATTACCGGCTTTTTCAGGGCACATCTTTCGCTATGGAAGACAAGCAGCGGGAGATCCTCATTCGGCTTGTCGATGAAGGATACCGGTGGGTTGTCTGGCACAGAGAGATGGATCTGAGCGCCATCGGACGCCAACTCTTCCGTCGGGGAGCGCTCCATAAGGGCTACTGTCTTGCCTTCGCGGCTCAGGACTTGGGGCTTGCGGGCTTTCCGTTGAATGGTAATCCGCTCGTGGGACATAAACATTTTCCTTACTCAGACTATACCGCGCACCGCATGAAGACATGGATGGCATCCGTAAAGATGTCCTCCCTGCGAACCATAGGATCAGAGCATGTCAATGAGGACAATGTTTTTGGCTACTATATGGGTGACGGAGCCACCTGCTTTCTGCTCGACAGGGTCGACTATATGGATGCACTGCCACTGTGGGACTGGCGTAAAGTGCCGGGTACAACCGCCTATGACGACCGCTATCCGATGCTGATGGGCGGCAATCCGGAACGAAACAACACGCAGAAAGTGGGCGGAATCAGTGAAGGGCTCTATGGTATGAGCGCCATGGAATATCGCCGTGACGGCATCCGGGCATACAAGTCGTGGGTGTTCACGCCTGAAGCCGTGGTGTGTCTTGGGGCCGGAATCTCGTCCGATTCATTGCTTCACGTCACGACTTCCATTGATCAGCGGCCGGCGGAAGGACCTTTGTTGGCACTCAGAAGAGGCAAATGGCACCCGGTGACGGACAGGACGGCGTTTGCGGAGGTTGATCGCTTTTATCACAACCGTGTCGGATATGTGTCCCTGCTGCGGCAAAAGGTCGTGGCAGAACAGACCACTCGCACCGGCTCATGGTCCAACCACATGCGGATGTACAAGCCTGCGGAGGTGGCGGGAGAAATCTCTATGCTGTACATAGATCACGGGAGCCGTCCGCAGAGAGCCGGATACGCCTACGTGGTGCTGCCTGACGTGAGCGCGGAGCAGGTCTGCAGGTTCTCGAGAAGTGATATCCGGATCGTCCGGAACGATGCTGCAGGTCAGATTCTGACGGGAAAAATGCTGCGCGGAAGGTATTGGGCGGTCTTCTATCAGCCTGCAACAACCGTTGTTGATGGCATATCCCTGACGATCTCAACACCCGGTATCTACAGCCTCAAGCGTGAAGGGAAAGCTTTTGAGATCTGTTCCGCGTACTGCTTCCCATCCGAGTAGATGATCCAAAGCGATCGGACCGGCTGGCAAAACCGTCCCTCCGTCAAGACCAAAAGATTCTTCCGCCTTGCTCAATATTGCCGCAAGGCGGCCAGCAATTCATTGTTTTCTGTCCGCGTACCGATCGTTACGCGGAGACAGTTCTGGCATAAGTGAACGCGGGAACGGTTACGGACGATGATCCCTTTATTGACTAAGTAGTCGTAGATGGCCTGTGCGTCCGTCATTCGGGCTAAGAAAAAGTTGGCGTCAGTGGGATAGACCTGCTTGCAGATGGGCAGTTCCAAGAAAGCGCGGATCATCCGCGACCGCTCCTGCAACAAGATGTTGACCCATTTCTCCACTTCTATCTTCTCGTCTAAAGCCTCGAGGGCATGCTCCTGCGTCAGCAGATTGACGTTGTAGGGGTATTTTACCTTATTAAATAAGTCGATGATCGCAGGGGCCGCAAAAGCCATCCCGAGTCGGATAGCGGCGCATCCCCATGCCTTGCTCATCGTGTTCAGCACGATCATGTTGGGATAGTCGGCAAGGCAGGAACGGAAAGTCGGGGCGGTGGAGAAGTCACTGTAAGCCTCGTCAATGACCACGATCCCTTCGAAAGCGGTCAGGATCTTGCATACTTCATCATGGTCCATGTTGTTCCCTGACGGATTGTTGGGCGTGCAGATCCATATGACCTTCGTGTGATCATCACATGCTTGGAGCAGCTGATCGGCCTTCAGTCGGAACTGTTCGTCTAAGGAGACCGGTCTGTAGGCCACATCATTGATGTCCGCACAGGTCTTGTACATCCCGTAAGTGGGGTCTATGGCAACCACATTATCTATCCCGGGGCGGCAGAAGACGCGGTATACAAGGTCTATGGCCTCGTCGCTTCCGTTGCCGAGAAAAATGCACTCGGCCGGCACCTGCTTGATTTTCGCAAGCTTGGACTTCAGTTCTGTCTGAAGCGGATCGGGATAACGGTTGAACGGTTTGTTATATGGGTTCTCATTGGCATCCAAGAATACCTTGGCCACATGACCGCTGTATTCGTTGCGGGCACTGCTGTAGGGTTCCAAAGCCAAGATATTCGGCCGTACGAGTTCTTGCATTGACTTCATCTTGCTATTGTTTACGGGATTGACATCAGATTGATTTCATTCGCAGCCGCATGGCGTTTGCGTGTGCTTCGAGCAGTTCGTGCTCGGCCATGGTGACCACCGCCTGGCCGATGCTTCTCACTCCTTGCTCATCAAGATGCTGAAAGGTGATCTTGCGGTTGTAGCTGTCAAGGTTGACACCGTTATAGGCCAGCGCATAGGAATGGGTCGGGAGCGTGTGGTTGGTGCCGCTTGCGTAGTCTCCGGCACTCTCACAAGCGAAAGGTCCAAGGAACACACTGCCGGCATTGACCACTCGTTCGGCCAGTTCATCATAATTCTTTGTCGCGATGATCAGATGCTCGGGGGCATACAGATTGCTCAGTTCCATGGCTTCGTCCATGTCGCTGACGAGGATGAACTTGCTGTTTTCGAGTGTCTTTCCTGCAATCTCCCGACGGGGCAGCACATTCAGCTGGCGCTCCAATTCCACAGCTATCTGATCCGTCATCGTTGCCGAGTCCGTGATCAGGAAGACCTGTGAGTCGATGCCATGCTCGGCCTGTGAAAGCAGGTCGGCAGCGACAAAGGCCGGGTTGCACGAGTCATCGGCGATCACGCAGACCTCTGACGGCCCGGCTGGCATGTCGATGGCGACATCGTGGAGGCTTACTTGCTGTTTGGCGGCCATCACATATTGATTGCCCGGACCGAATATCTTGTAAACCTTGGGGACGCTTTCCGTTCCGTATGCCATGGCACCTATCGCCTGCACCCCACCTGCCTTGAAGATGCTGCTGACACCTGCGATCTTCGCAGCCATCAGGATTGCAGGATTGACCTTGCCGTTTCGGTCGGGGGGCGTGCACAGAATGATCTCCCCGCAGCCGGCAATCTTAGCCGGTGTGGCCAGCATCAGCACGGTCGAGAACAATGGTGCCGTGCCGCCGGGGATATAGAGTCCGACCTTCTGAATGGGCACGCTCTTCTGCCAGCAGACAACGCCGTCGCACGTGGTGATCTTCTTTCCTTCAAACAGCTGTGCCTCGTGGAATCTTGATATGTTTCCATGGGCGAGCCGCAATGCCGCTTTCAGATCTTCCGGAACGAGCGTCCCGGCTTCTTCCATTTCCGCTTCCGACACCTTCAGCTGGTCGATCTGCGCATGGTCAAACTGTGCTTCGTAACGTCTGATCGCCTCGTCTCCGTGAAGCCGGATGTCGTTCAGGATGTCCGAAACCTTCGCGTTCAGTTGCGAAACGTCCATCTGCGGACGCTGCACAAGATCCTTCCAGGTTTCCCGCTCCGGGTATTTGTAAATGTTCATGTTGTCTTCTGATTTGTCTGTTTGCCGCCGACGGCATGTCCTATAATATCATCTTCTCGATCGGAGTCACGAGGATGCCTTGTGCCCCCAATTCCTTCAGTTTCCCGATAATCTCCCAGAAACGCTTCTCGTCGAGCACAGTGTGGATCGAGCACCAGTCGGGATTGGCCAGCGGAATGATCGTCGGGCTTTTGATGCCGGGCAATACGTCCGTTATTTCCTTGATCTTATCCTTGGGGGCATTCATCATGACATACTTCTTGTCCTGCGCTGACCTGACGGCTTCAAAGCGGAACAGCATGTCGTTAAGTATCTGATGCTTCTCGTCATCCATATGCCAGTTGCCCACAAGAATGGCCTCGCTCTTCATGACCACTTCGACTTCGCGAAGGTTGTTGCTGACCAGGGTGGATCCTGAACTCACGATGTCGAAGATCGCGTCGGCCAATCCGATGCCCGGACTGATCTCCACACTGCCCGTGATCACATGTATATTGGCCGAAATGTTGTGTTCATTGACGAATTTTCTCAATATGTTCGGATAGGACGTAGCGATCTTCTTGCCGTTGAACCACTCCAGTCCGGTGTAGTGATGCTCCTTGGGAACCGCCAGTGAAAGCCTGCACTTGCTGAACCCCAAGCGTGAAATGATCTGTGCGTCTTCACCGCGTTCGACGAACTCATTCTCGCCCACAATGCCGATGTCGGCAACTCCGCCGGCTACACTTTGTGGTATATCGTCATCGCGGAGATAAAGTACCTCGAGCGGAAAGTTGGAAGCCTGAACTAAGAGGGTTCGCTTAGAGGCACTCACTTTGATATCTGCCTCGTTCAAAAGTCCCATCGTTTCATCGAACAGACGACCTTTGGATTGAACTGCAATGCGCAACATAAACTCTAATATTACTAAATTTTCCATGCAAAAGTAGTGATTTTTGGCCGAATCTGCAACTATTGTTGTAATTTTGTAGCGT
>JALFRV010000289.1 GCA_022778905.1 Prevotella sp.
TCCTTCCTTGAGAAGTGTGCAGGCTTTGTTGAAGCGAAGGCGCTTGATGAAGTCGTTGGTGCTCTCTCCGGTCAGTGCTTTCATCTTCAGATGCAGGTTCGAACGGCTCATGAGCATCTCACGGGCAAACTGTTCGGTGGAGAAATCGGAATCGTCCAAGTGGGCTTCTACGGTCTGGATGGCCTTGTCGAGGAAGTCGGCGTCGATGGGATTTGCTGCTAATCGGGCCGGTTCGATCTCGGTGGAGCCGGCGTAGTGCATGAGTGTGAGCTGCCGGGTGCGCAGGATATTGCGGATCTTGGCTGTCACCACAGCGATCGAGAAGGGCTTCGGGATATAGTCGTCGGCGCCTACTTCAAGCCCCTCCATCTGTTCCTGCACGTCGGCCTTGGCCGAAAGGATGATGACGGGGATATGACTCGTTTGGAGGTTACGCTTCACCTGCCGGCAGAACTGGATGCCATCCATGACGGGCATCATGACGTCCGTAAGGATCAGAGTCACCTCATGGAGATCGAGCAGTTGCAGGGCTTCCTTGCCGTTGGGGGCAGTCAGCACGGCATAGTGGTCCATGAGCGCCTCACGGAGATAGGCAAGGATGCCTTCATTGTCTTCGACCACGAGCACTGTCTCGCGCTTCTCGTCCTGCTGCAGCGGCCGTGGACTGCCTGCATCCGTGGTGTCGACGGTGTCGGAAGCGGGCTTCGCCGATGACAGCAGCGTGTCTGTGCGGTTGATGGTGTATTGTGCCAGACTGCCCTCTGTGATCTCTTTCTCGGTCGCGGTCTCTTCAGCGGTGTAGGCGGCTGCCGTTGCCGGAAGTTGGATCGTGAACGTGCTGCCTTCGCCGGGACGGCTCTTGAGTCGGATGTTGCCATGATGTGACTGCACGATGCGGCTGACGATCGACAGGCCTATGCCGCTTCCCATGTGGATGCCGTCGCCCTGATAGAATCGTTCGAAGATCTTTTCCTGCTTGCTCTCGGGGATGCCCTGGCCGGTGTCAGCCACCTCTATGAGCACGTGATCGGCCTCGCGGCCCAGCCGGATATGGATGGACTGACCGTCAGGGGTATACTTGAAGGCGTTTGAAAGCAGATTGTTGAGGATAAGCTCGACGTAGTTGGGATCGCAGAGCACGTCTCCGCATCCGCTGCCGATGTCGACCGTATAGTCAATCTGACGGTTCCGGGCCGTCTCGGTGTAGAGGATGAACGTCTGACGGACCAGTTCGTCGAGGGCCGTGGGGCGCACCTTGAGCTTGAAGACGCCGAGTTCGACGCGCCGATAGTCCATGAGCTGATTGACCAGACGCAACAGCCGGTTGACGTTGTCATGCACGACGCCCAACTTCTTTTGTGCCCACGGATCCTGCGTCTGCAGCTGCACCTCTTCCAAGGGCGACGCGATGAGTGTGAGCGGGGTGCGGAATTCGTGTGATATGTCGATGAAGAAGCGTTGCTTCATCTCGTTGATCTCAATGGTGCGTCGCTGCTCCTGCCGTTCCTGTTCGAGCTTCAGTTCCATCGTCTTGCGATAGAGGAAATAGCGGAAGACGGCGAAGACGATGCCGGCAGCAAACAGCAGGTAGACCAGTCTGGCCCACCAGGTGTTGTACCATGCAGGCAGTATGACGATCTCCAGCTGTGTGGGCGTGTCGTTCCAGATACCGTCATTGTTGGCGGCCTTGACCAAGAAGCGGTACGTGCCATGCGGGAGGTTGGAGTAGGAGACCGTCCGGGCATCTTCGATGTAGTGCCAGGCCTTCTCGTAACCGTCGAGGATGTAGGCGAAGGTGTTGTGCGTGCCGGCTGAATAGTTGGCAACGGCAAACTTGAGCGAGAACATCGACTGGCTGTGCTTCAGCGTGATGCGTTTCGTGGTCTCGATCTGCTGGCGGAGGACGCCACCCTCCTCGGGGCGCACGATGTTGTTGAAGAGCCTCAGTTCGGTGATCACCACGGGTGGCGTGAACGGATTGTCGGTCAGCTTCTCGGGTATGAAGTCGGTCACGCCGTTGATCCCTCCGAAGAGCATGTGCCCGCTGCGGGTGCGGCAGAACGAGTTGGGCATGAACTGACGGTTGGGGATTCCGTCGTCGGCGGCAAACTGACGGAACGTCCGTGTGGCCGGTGTGTAGCTGCAGAGTCCATAGTCCGTGCTGATCCAGAGCTTCCCGTCGCTGTCCTGAAGGATGCCGTAGACCACGTTGCTCGGCAGCCCGTCGTCTGCCGTCAACTGTGTGGAGCGTCGCGCCTTCAGGTCTAAGTGGAACAGTCCCTGGCGTGTTCCGACCCACAGATGGCCGTTGCGTCCATAGCAGATGGTGTAGACGGTCGCGTCGCCCACCTGGTGTCCCCGCAGGGCGAGCTTGAGCTTCCGGAGCTTCCCCAGTCTGACGGTGTAGGCCGAGATCCCTTCATCGCCGCCCATCCACAGATTGCCGCGGCGGTCCTTGATGATCGTGCGGATCTTGCGGGGCGTGACCGGTTGCCCGGCAGCATCTTTCCCGATGGGGTAGACGCGTCCTGTCTCGCAGTCATAGTATTTCAATCCTGTCAGCGTACCGAGCCAGAGACCGGCCTGCGTGTCGTCGGGGACGATGGCGTAGAGGCTGTTGTCGTCGGCGTTGGCTGTGCCGAGCACCACCGGCGTGGCCTTGCCGCTGCCCCGGTGGAGCAGTCCGAGCCCGCCGAGCTGGGAGCCAATGTAGACCATGTTGCGCTTCTCGTCGACGTAGATGGCCTTGATGTCATTCGAGCGCAGTCCGTTTTCCGTCGTGTAGTGGGTGAACTTGGGATTGCTGTTGGGGTCAAGGCAGTTGACGCCGCCATTGGTTCCGATCCACAGCCGCTGCCTGCTGTCCTCGACGATGCATCCGATGACGTCGTTGTTGAGCGAGTTCATGCCGGGTATATGGTGCATGTTGGCAAACCGGCTGCGCTTTGGGTTGTAGTATTTCAGCCCTTCAAAGTAGGTCCCGATCCATATCCCGCCCTGCGAGTCGGTCTTGATGCAGCGCACGGAGGTATGGGTCGCCCCTGCTGTCTCGGGCCGCTCGGCGTCGACGTGCGTGAATTCGCCGTTGGCGGAGAGCAGGTTCAGTCCGTTGACCGTACCGATCCAGAGCCGCCCCTGCCTGTCGGAGGAGATGGCGCGGACATAGGATGAGCTGAGCGAGGTGTTGCCGGAGGTGGAGTGGCGGCAGGCTTTCGTGTAGGTGTTCATCATGAACAGGCCGCCCCCTTCGGTGCCGATCCAGAGGCGGGAGGCCGACTGGAGGTAGATGACCTGGACATATTGGCCGTCGATGCCGGGTATGCGGAGGCGGCTGATGCGCCGGGCGGAGATGCTGTAGCGGTAGACCCCGCGGAGCGTACCGATGTAGATGTCGTCGCCGGCGCTGTGCAAGGCGGTGACGGCCGGCAGCTTCAGTCGGCAGAGCCCTGACTTGCGGAAGCGGTAGTCGGTCGTGTTGAAGATCACGAGCTGGCCGTTATAGTTGACCAGCAGATGCGTCGAGTCCATCTCGACGATGTGGCTGACGAGGCCGGGATGGCTGTAGGTGAAGTTGCGAAACCTGTCGCGGTCGGCGTCGAAGCAGGAGATGCCGCGGTCGGTGCCGATCCATACGCGCCCCCGACTGTCCACGCGCAGGGTCTTGATGAAGTCGCTGCCGATGCTGCCGGCATCGCGTTCGTTGTAGCGGAAGATCCTGCACTCGTAGCCGTCATACCGGTTCAGCCCGCCGTTGGTGGCAATCCAGAGGAATCCATGCCTGTCCTGCTCAATGTCCAGCACGGTGTTCTGTGACAGCTGGTCATTCACTTCAAGACGCGCAAAGCTGATGCGCTCCCTGCCCGGGGCGCAAGTCGGAAAAAGCGAGATGAAAGCAAGCAACAGCAGAATTCTGATCTTCATGATACGAAACCACATTATTAGGGATACAAAGTTAGTCAATTTAGCGTAAGAACATCATTTTTTGAGGCCATTATTTGCACGTTGGAAAGTTTTTCCCTACATTCGTGGATGAAACAAACCAATCATGACGATGACGAACACGATCGAAGAGCGATTGCGGGATCTGCGTGAAGTCATGCAGACAGAGCATTTGGGCGCATTCATCTTTCCCCATACGGATGCGCATCAGAGTGAGTATGTGGCCCCTTATTGGCAGGGTCTCGAATGGATCAGCGGGTTTACGGGCTCGGCCGGAACGGCGGTTGTCACGATGCGGTCGGCCGCCTTGTGGACCGACTCCCGCTATTTCCTTGCTGCGGAGGAAGAGTTGCGCGGCACAGAATTTCAGTTGATGAAACTCAAGATGCCCGGAACGCCCAGCATCGCCGAATGGATTGCCTCGCAGACGGATGCCGGATGCGAGGTGGGTGTCGACGGTTCGGTGGTCTCGGACGCCATGGCCCGGCAGCTCACGGATGAGCTGCGGAGCCACGGGGGCATGACGCTGCGGGTCAATTTCGATCCCCTCGGGCGCATCTGGCACGACCGCCCGGCGCTGCCCGCCGGTCCTGTCGTGGTCCATCCGGCGGAATATTCCGGTGAGGAGGCCGCCTCCAAGATCAGCCGCATCAGGCAGGCGCTCCGGCTGCACCACTGTGACGGCATCCTGCTGTCAGCCCTCGACGACATCGCCTGGACGCTCAACCTGCGCGGCCATGATGTCCATTGCAATCCCGTCTTCGTCTCCTACCTTGTCATCGAACCGCAGACGGCCACGCTCTTTGTCCACCCCGGCAAGCTCACGGACGAGGTCCGGGCCTACCTGAAGACCATCGGCGTCGGGACAAAGCCTTACGACGCGGTCGCCGAATACCTGCAGCGCGACTACTTCAACTATAACATCCTGCTCGATCCCGATGAGACCAGCAGCCGCCTGGCAGCCGTCTTCCCCACCGGACATGTGCGGGCGGTGCGGGCAAAGTCGCCCGTTCCGGCCATGAAGGCTGTCAAGAACGAGACCGAGATCGCCGGTTTTCGCCGCGCGATGGTGCGCGACGGGGTTGCCATGGTCAAGTTTCTCCGCTGGCTCAAGCCTGCCGTGGAGGCCGGTGGACAGACGGAATGCTCGCTCGCCGAAAAGCTCCTGCAGCTGCGGGCGGAACAGCCGCTCTTCCGGGACATATCCTTCGACACGATCGTAGGCTACGAAGCCCACGGCGCCATCGTCCACTACGAGCCGACGGCAGACACGGATGTGCCCGTCGAAGGACACGGACTGGTGCTCATAGACAGTGGGGGACAGTATCTGGACGGCACGACGGACATCACGCGGACCATCTCCCTCGGTCCCGTGAGCGATCTTCAGCGGCGCGTCTACACCCTTGTGCTCAAGGGAAACATCCGGCTCGCGCTCGCGAAATTTCCCGACGGCGCCTCCGGAACGCAGATCGACGCCCTCGCCCGCGAAGCGCTGTGGCGCGAAGGCATGAACTATATGCACGGCACGGGCCACGGCGTGGGGAGCTGTCTGAACGTCCACGAGGGTCCGCATCAGATCCGTCAGGAGTGCGTAGCGGCCCCCTTGCACGCCGGTATGACCGTGACCGATGAGCCGGGAATCTATCTGTCTGGCCGGTTTGGCGTCCGCATCGAGAACACGATGCTCATCCGCGACGACCGCGAGACCGAGTTCGGCCGTTTTCTCTGCATGGAGCCGCTCACCCTGTGCCCGATCGACACTGCCCCGATCATCACGTCGCTCATGTTGCAGGAAGAAGTGGACTGGCTGAATGCCTACCATCGCCGCGTGCGGGAGCAGCTCTCGCCCTTCCTTTCGCCCGAAGAGGCTGCCTGGCTCGATGAAGCCACGCAGGAGATATGAACCATTCAGGCATTCTGAAACCGTCGTTTCGGAATGCCTGAAATGCTTTTTCCCAATTTAATCTTCCGTGATTGCCTTGGCCCGATTCCACCCCTCGGCATTCCGGTAGGCTGCTGCCGTGCCTGCAGGGACGTGAAGCGTGGTGTTCGGACTGACGCCAAACCGCTTTAAGACGGGTGGGACAGACCACTTGAGATAGATGTGTTGCGCTGCAACATATCCGAGAATCCCCATACGCTCGTCCACTTTGAGTGTGGCGGGGAAATGAATTTCGTCTAACTGGGTTCCCGTATCAAGGGCATACATGCCGAGCGTTTCTAATTTAGAATCAGCGGGCAGGATGATCTGCTGCAGTCTTTGGCAGTTGGAGAATGCGTAATTCCCAATGCTTTTCACGCCTGCCGGGATTTCGATCCGTTCAAGGTTGCCGCACATGTAGAATGCACGGGCGCCGATGGACTGGAGCTGTTCGGGGAGGACGATAGACTGGAGCGGTGTCCGGGTGACGCAGAAAGCCTTCTCGCCCAGCCCATCCGTCACCGGCGTATAATCTTCTGTCTCACTCGCAATGGCTGGTTCGGCATAGGTGCTGCCACCTTCGGTAAGCGTACAGGCTTTCATATCAAGATACTGGAGATTCAGATTAACCTCGGAAGCGATGGATACGTTTCCCATGGCGTTGGTCTCTCGGAAACTGACCATCGGCTTCAGTAAGGTGCGCAATGCCTGCATATCGGTGGCGTTCAGCGTTCCAGAGAGCTTCAGGGTATTCAGCTTGGCCCAGTCCAATGCGTTTCCGCCCAAGAGGATGGCCAACTGCCCCGGTGCCGGAACATGGATGCTTTCCGTCTTGTTCAGTGCCCTGCACCACTGGTGGACATCCACCGAGACCGTCTCCACACTGTCTGCGGTCAGAATCAGCGTGGCCAATCGGCCCCAGTCGGTGTTCCTTTCAGCCTTCAGATGGAAAGCCATGAGGCGCGGAGTGTTGTTCACAGCCCGGCTCTGAATCTGTTGACAGTCCACATATTTCAGCCATGAGGCATTTTCAGGCATCACGAGCCGCGGCATCACATTGGCCTTGAAAACGACAAAAACGTCACCTCCGTCGGCTTTGACATCAACATGCGTCGCCTGAAGCCGAATCTGTTTAGTGTATTGCTGACAGATCTTCACGGTGAAGGCACGGGCTCCCGACTTCAAATGTAATGTGGCATAGCGCAGCTCGAACCCCTTGTTGGGCTCGGCCGTGATCCTGATCGTCCATCCGTCTGTTCCCTCCTCTGTGTCGACCTGACACCAGCGGTCCTTCCCGTCATCATCTCCGCAGTCCACGGACGCCGTCCATGGCTCGTCGGCAGGCGACAGATACAGGAAGTGGTTGACGAACTGCTCGCTGATGACGAGTGATCCCTGCTTGATGACTTTCTGTGTTTCGGGGCTCGTGGTGATTGTTTCGGTGCCATCATCGTGTGAGCACGATGCTAAGGTGCATAAAATTGCCAGTAAGATGAAGGTAATTTTGAATGTTCTTAACTGTTTCATTAGAGACTGGAATCTTTATTATTATCGTGTTTCTAATGACAAATATAGGGATTTCTGCACACAACGGGGAGCTGAGAAGCGGTATTTTTGTCTATTTTTTCGTTTTTTTAAGTCATTTTGGATGTTGTGTGTTTGATGGCTGCCGTTTGCTGCCGGACTCGGCGCGGCGGCAGATCACAAAAGGGTGACGCCATTGAAAGAAGCGGCATAAATGTTGCAGGAATGCTCGGCTTTGCGTATCTTCGCAGTGTCAAAACAATGTTATGAATCTGACAACAACCCGTCTGCTGAGCCAACAGCTGGCCGGCAGCAACCTTGAAACACCCGAGGAGGTGGTCGACTGGATGGGCGCGATGCAGGCGCAGGACCTCTCAAGTTTTCCATGGGCGGTGGGCATCCGCATGAAGCGGCCGTCACTGCAGGCCGTGACCGATGCCTTCAACCGTGGCACGATCGTAAGGAGCCACCTCTTCAGGGCAACCTGGCAGCTTGCGACAGCCGCCGACCTGCGCTGGATGCTCGACCTCTGCCGCACGCGCAACAGGCGGATCATCAGCGGCTACAGTAAGGCGGTCGGCGACGGACTCACCGAGGACGACTTCCTGCGGTCCGATGCGCTCATCGCGGAGATCACTTCCGGCAGGCCCAGCATCCGGTGTTCGGAATTGGCACATGAGCTGACACTGCGTGGCTGCAACTTCGACCGCCATCAGCTGACCCACGTGCTGGCACGGGCGGAGATCGACGGGGTGATCTGCAGCGGTGATCTCACGCGCGGCGAGCGCAGCTTTGCGTTTCTCGAAGACAAGATTCCTCCTGGCCCCGCCCTCGATGAAGAGGAGGCCATGATGCTCGCTGCACGCAAGTTTTTCCGCAGCCATGCGCCGGCGACTGTGGCCGACTTCTGCTGGTGGACAGGCCTTCCGCTGCAGGCATGCCGGCGCGCCGTGGCCGCGTTGGCGGACGAACTGACACCGGTGAGGCAGCAGGACGAGACGTTCTATGTCCATGCAGAGAGCCGTACGCGCGGTTTCCGGCGCGGTGCGGCGGCATTGGTGCCGTCGTTTGATGAATATATCATCGGTTACAAAAGCCGTCAGGTGGTCCTCGATCCCGATTTTGCGATGCAGGCCTACAACCGCTTCGGCTATTTCAAGCCAGTGGTGGTGCAGGACGGAGTGGTCGTCGGGACATGGAAACAGCAGTCGGGTGGGCGCATCGAAGCCATCGATTTCCATGGGCAGCTCATCCCTGCTGAAGTCATCGGGCAGGCACACGCCCGTCTCACAGCTTTCCTCCGGAGTTAGGAAAACGGGCCGGACGGGAGGCTGGAATTGCCGGAAGGAAAGCCAGTTTGATACCCCTCGAAAATCCGCACGGATGATGCCTTTGGAGCATAGCTATGCTGTGGTCTGCGCAGAGCTATGCTTTCGACTGCCCAGAGCTATGCTTTCGGCCGCCCGGAGCTATGCTTTCGGCGCCCTAAAGGATAGCTTTGCCAACGCGTTGATTATCAGGTGGTAACGGGACGTGCTTGAGATCCTGCGTCCTTGAGGCCGAAATGAAATGCAGACGGCGCATTCACCGCAGAGTTATTCGTTTCGTTTGCTTTTTGCGGACGGATCCGCGGATCCGCCCTTACGGGTGGTTGATCTGTTCGATTGCATCCCTCTTCCCGTCGGATAGACCGGGGGAGGTTCCCGTTTCCTTTTCCTTCAGGCGTCGAAATAATAGCCGAAACCTAACCGGGTGACGATGCACGACGAGAAGCGGCCGATCTTCTTGCGCATCCGGGCGATGTTGACGTCGACCGTGCGGTCCAACACCAGCACGTCCTTAGGCCATACGCGGTTGATGAGCTCCTGCCGGCTGAAGACGCGGCCTTTCTGCTCCAGGAGCAGGTGGAGCAGCTCGAACTCAGTCTTGGTGAACGGGATGTCCTCGCCGTCGACCTTGACCGACTTGCGGTCGAGGTTGAGTTCGATGCCTTGATAGCGGAAGATGGAAGCTGCAGGTTCCCGGTTCTCGTTGGCCCGGCGCAGTACGGCCTTGATGCGGACCATCACTTCGCGGATGCTGAATGGTTTGCTGATATAGTCGTCGGCGCCGATCTTGAAGCCCGTGACGGTGTCATCCTCGGTGTCGCGGGCCGTCAGAAAGATGATCGGAACGCCTGCCGTGGGCTCCTCGGCTTTCATCTTGCGGGCCAAGGAGAATCCTGACATGCCGTCCATCATCACGTCAAGCAGGACGAGATCAAAGCGCTCGGGGCCGATCTGGATCGCTTCCTCGGCCGAATGGGCTGTTTCGACGGTGTAGCCTTCGGTCTCTAAGTTGAACTTAAGGATCTCGCAGAGATCACGTTCATCATCTACGACCAGAATCTTGTAATTGTTTTCTTCCATAACTGTTGGTTTTTATTTCAATCCTTGATGACCTGCCGAGACGAAAGCGGACCGCAGAGGCGCCGCCGCAGGATCAGAACCGGGTCATCACTTCAATGACGAACTTGTCTTTCTCGGATGGCTTCGCGATGCCGTCGCGACGGTAGAAGTATTTCTCGTAGTTGATGCGCACATCCGAGACGAAGGGTTTGCCGAAGCTGAGCGTGACACCCCCGGTGATGCGGTGGCGCTGATAGTCGTTGGTGATGAGCGTACCCGCATCGTCGGTTTTACCGTTCAGGTATCTTTTACCGTCGCTGTGGTCGGTCATGAAGTCGTAGCGCAGCAGCGGGGAGACCGATGTGAAGAGATTGGAGCGCAGCGGAATGTCCTGGCTGACGAACGAGTCGAAGGCGTGGACGTTCTTGAAGGTTCCCCGGTCGTAATGCTTGAAGAGGTACTCTGCTTCGAGATGCAGTCCCCGCCGATGATAATAGGTGCCCGCATCGTACATATAGACGGCCGTATTCTCGGGCTTTATCTTCTGGACAGATAACGTTACGTTCCAGAAAGGCAATGGATAGAGCTCTGCTTTCGCTGAATAATTGATGTTCGAAGTCCAGAAGTCCTTCTGGTTGGTGAGGCCGGAGCCGTTGAATAAGCCTGCACGAATGTTGAACGGAATACCCACTGGGACCACGTAGGCGACCTCTGCACCGACGTCGCGGACGTTGCCCACCTGCTTGGCAATGAACGAACGGTTGGCGAAGTATTGCTGATGGGGCGAGCGATGGGCATCGATCGTGAACGGCACACGCTCCTGCCCGACGACGAACTGCAGTCCGCTGACGGGCCGGATGAGGGTGTAGGCATCAAGCATTTTGATCTGGCCCTCGTCGCAGAGGTCGATCTCGGCCTTGTAACCGATGATGTCCGAGAGGTTGCCGGAGATGCTCACGCGGGCCGTGCGCACCTCAAAGCGCCCTTCGTTGTCCTCGGGTTGGTATTCGTATTTTGCCCTGATGGTCCCATGAACCTGTGGGGCCTGGGGCTTATTCTCCTCCTGTGACCGGGCGGAATGGGCGACTATGAGCGCGGTGATGATCATGATGGTCTGTCGAAACATCTCTCAAAACTATTAAATTGACGCTGCAAAGGTCTTTAAAACATATTTCTATGTTGTGTCATAGATGTTTCATTTCTGTTACGTAACATATTTGTAATCATAATTTAATATAATTTTAGCATGCATGTAGAATCAATATTGGTTTTTTGTACCTATTTTTGCATGACAAGAGAAAAGACATGCATCTATGAAAAAAGGTAAGAAATCCATCTTGGGCCGGTTGATGTCCGAAGATGAAAGTAATCGTAAGTTTGAGCATCTTGTGATCAATCTGGTCCTCCAAAAAGTCAGTTCGGACCGCTTCTGCTTTGACGGGAAAGCGGTGTATACGGCAGACAAGACCTTGTTGATCTATCAGTTGGCGGACGAGGCGAAGGCTGCCGTCCCCGAAGGTGTGCAGCGGATCGGGCGGCAGGCATTCGTTCACCATGACCGTCTGACACGGCTGACGCTCCCGAAGAGCCTCTGCAAGATCGGCAGAGAAGCATTCTGTTGCTGCGGGAAATTGGAGGCAGTGACTGTTCCGGCGACAGTCAAGTGTGTCAACGGATTGGCTTTCGCCCATTGTGGAGCGCTCAAGGAGGTCGTGTTTGAAGGGATTCCGGAGCACATCAGCCCCAAGGCCTTCGGCGGATGCACGTCTCTGCGCACAGTCCGTGTCCCCGAAGGCAGCGCCGAAGCATTCGGAAAGTGTCTACGCTCAGTCGTAGAGCAGGGTGCGGAGATCGTCGAACAGAAGAAGGCAGAACCCTTGAAGCCCCAGCCGAAACCTGAACCGAAGAAGCCGGCAGTCCCTGCCGCAAAGCCGGAACAGCCTGCAGACAAATGACGGTGAAGGCAATCAAGAAGCGATATTATGTGGAACGCGATATCAGTTGGATGTACTTCAACCACCGCATTCTGCAGGAAGCGAAGAAAGAGGATATCCCCCTGTTGGAGAGACTCTCTTTCCTGGGAATCTATTCTACCTTAATTCCGCAACACTATAATTTAACTTTATTTATAAGTTCCTGAGCAACAAAAAGTTGCCCAGGATTTTGCCATGTCAGAATTTTC
>JALFRV010000008.1 GCA_022778905.1 Prevotella sp.
CGGGTGTCGGGATTTATACCGGTCATTGCCAGTATTTTGTTTGCGCTGGTTCTGCCGATACCGTAGACATAAGTGAGTCCTATCTCAATTCTCTTGTCCTTGGGCAGGTCAACGCCGGCTATACGTGCCATATTGATCGATCATTCCTTTCGATTATTATTCCGCATTTTGGCGGATCCGCTTGGCTTATTCCCGCCGGAGGGAGCCTTGCGGTCCATGCGGGATCTTACTTTTGTCGGACGAGCTGGGTTAATTATCAGCCCTGTCTCTGCTTATGCTTGGGGTTTTCGCAAATTACCATGACTTTGCCCTTGCGCTTTATGATCTTGCACTTTTCGCACATAGGCTTCACGGAAGGTCTTACTTTCATTTGTTTTACCTCCTACTTACTTCTCCAGGTGATACGTCCGCGGGTCAGATCGTACGGAGACATCTGCACCGTGACCTTATCGCCGGGGAGGATCCTGATAAAGTTCATTCTGAGCTTACCGGAGATATGGGCAAGGATCGTATGACCCTGGCCGATATCGACCATAAACATGGTGTTGGGCAGGGACTCGACTACCGTGCCCTCGAGTTCGATTACGTCGTCTTTTGCCAAAATAATTTTCCTCCTGGTCGGTTTGACAAATCGTCAGTCAATGTTCTCTGCCATAGTGAGTATTTCTGCCTCGCCGTCGGTTATGAGGATCGTGTTCTCATAATGCGCGGCAAGACTTCCGTCATTGGTCACGACCGTCCAGTCGTTATCCAGAACATGAACGCCGTAGCCGCCGGCCGTTATCATCGGCTCGATGGCTATCGTCATACCGGCAACGAGACGGGGGTTCGCCCTTTTGCCTTTTATGCTGTAATTCGGGACCTCGGGTGCCTCGTGCATATTGCGGCCGACGCCGTGTCCGACATAGTCGCGCACAACGCCGAAGCCGTGCGACTCGGCATATTCCTGTATCGCAGAGCCGATATCGTCGATGCGATAGCCCGCTCTTGCGAATTTCAGTCCCTCATAAAAGCTCTGACGTGTGACCTCTATGAGTTTTTTAGCCTGATCTGAGATTTCGCCGCAGGGGTAAGTGCCCGCGCAGTCGCCCACGAAGCCGCCGAAGGTCGCACCCACGTCAACGGAGACAATGTCGCCGTTGTGAATGACGCGCTTTCCGGGGATGCCGTGGATGAGCTCTTCATTGATGGAGATGCAGGTGCTTGCCGGGAAGCCGCCGTAGCCCTTGAAGGTCGGGATAGCGCGCGACTTGATGATAAAGTCGTTTACCTCCCGATTTACCTGCTTCGTGGTCAGGCCGTCGGCTATCGCGGCCCGCGCGACGGATCGTGCGCCGGCGGTTATTGCTCCCGCCTTGCGCATGATCTCGATCTCGTGAGGTGTTTTGATTATGATTGGATCTCTCGACATAGCTCAGATCCCTAATGCAGCCTTGATTGCCTCAGTCGTAGCCTCGATGGTCGGCTGATTGTCAACGCTCTTGAGCTTGCCGCGGCTTTCGTAGAAAGCCTTGAGGGGCTCGGTCTCCTTGTGGTAGGTGGCAAGGCGCGCCTTGACGGTCTCGGGAGCGTCATCCTTGCGGATGGTCAGCTCGCCGCCGCAGAAATCACACTTTCCCTCCACCTTGGGAGGATTGGACACGATGTGGAAGGTCTGGCTGCAATCCTTGCAGGTCCTGCGTCCGGACATACGGTCGATTATCGTCTCGTCCGCTATCTCGATGGACAGCGCACAGTCGATGTCGATACCTGCCTGCTCGAGTGCTTCGGCCTGGGGGATGGTTCTCGGCATACCGTCGAGGATATAGCCGTTTTTGCAGTCGGGCTCGGCGAGGCGCTCGTTGACGATACCAATGATGACATCGTCAGGAACGAGCTTGCCGCTTTCCACATATGCCTTAGCCTGCAAACCGACCGGCGTGCCGTTTTTCATGGCCGCACGGAGGATGTTGCCGGTAGAAATGGTGGGGATAGAGAGCATACGGCTCAGTATCTCAGCCTGAGTACCTTTACCGGCGCCGGGAGCGCCTAAAAGTATAAGCTTCATATCACTGCACCTTCTTTTAGCTAAGGAAGCCCTTGTAGTTGCGCATCAGCATCTGTGCCTCGAGTGCGCGGACGGTCTCAAGTGCAACACCGACAACGATGATTATCGAGGTGCCGCCAAGGGAAATGCCGCTGAGGGAAGCGGAGGTGCTGAAGTGGCTGATAAGAATAGGAACTATTGCGATAATGCCAAGGTAGATCGCGCCGAACAGGGTGATCTTGTTGAGCACCTTCTTGATGAACTCGCTGGTCGGCTTGCCCGGACGGAAGCCGGGGATGTAGCCGCCGTTCTTCTTCAGGTTGTTTGCTACCTCCACGGGATTGAACTGGATGGTGGAGTAGAAGTAGGCGAAGAAGATGATCAGCAGGAAGTAGATGATCGCATAGGGTATGCTGGTCGTGCTTGCCCATGCGCTGTCAGAGTGGCCGGTGAATGCCGCGATGGTCGCGGGCAGGGTCGCTATCGACTGAGCGAAGATGATGGGCAGAACGCCGGACATGTTGACCTTCATGGGAAGGTGGGTGCTCTGGCCGCCGTACATCTTACGTCCGACAACGCGCTTTGCGTACTGGACGGGGATGCGGCGCTCGGAGTCGTTTATCAGAACGATCAGGACGATCATCGCAAGTGCGCCAAGGAGCAGGAGGACGTTGATCCACCATGCAACGGTGCCGTTTACGGTGTTGGTGATCATCTGATACAGGGACGGCGGGAAGCGGGAAACGATACTGGCAAACAGGATGATGGAAATGCCGTTGCCGATACCGAATTCCGTGATCTGCTCGCCGAGCCACATGATAAGAGCCGAACCGGAGGTGAAGGTCAGGATGATGACGATCGCCGCCCAGACGCCCTGGCCGTCGGCGGTCAGGAACTGAGACTTCATGATCATGTAGTAGTAAGCGAAGCCCTGGATAAGGCCGATCGCTACGGTGGTGTAACGAGTGATGGAGGCGATCTTCTTCTTGCCTTCCTCGCCTTCTTCCTTGCTCATACGCTCAAGTGCGGGAATAGCGATGCACAGAAGCTGAATGATGATGGATGCGTTGATGTAGGGCTGGATGGAAAGCGCGAAGATCGTTGCGTTTGAAAACGCGCCGCCGCTCATTACGTTCAGAAGGCCGAGAACAGTATTCTGCATCTGCGAGAAGTAGCTGTTAAGGGCATCGATGTTGACGTAAGGAACGGGAACGGCATTACCGAGACGGTAAAGGAGGATAATGACGAGCGTAAAGAGTATCTTATGACGCAGGTCAGTGATCTTCCATGCGTTACGCATTGTCTGCAGCACTTAGATCACCTCGGCCTTTCCGCCTGCCGCCTCAATTTTCTCTTTTGCGGTTTCAGAAAAAGCGGAAGCCTTAACAGTAAGTTTCTTGCTTATTTCGCCATTGCCGAGGATCTTAACGCCATAGCGGCACTTGGAAAGCACGCCTGCGTCGAGAAGAGCCTTTGCGTCGACAACTGCGCCGTCCTCGAATCTGTCGAGCTCGGAGACGTTGATCGCCTCGAGGGGCTTTGCAAAGATATTGTTGAAGCCTCTCTTGGGGATACGGCGTGCCAGAGGCATCTGGCCGCCTTCGAAGCCGATACGGACACCGCCGCCGGAGCGTGCCTTCTGGCCCTTGTGGCCGCGGCCTGCGGTCTTGCCGTTGCCGGTCGCGTGGCCTCTGCCCTTGCGCTTGTCAACGTGGGTGGAGCCGGCTACGGGAGAAAGTTCATGAATATACATTATGCTTTTCCTCCTTATTCTTCGGTTACCTGGAGGAGATAGCCGATCTTGGCGATCTTGCCCCTGGTCTGGGGGTTGTCGGGCTGGACGGTCTCGTTTCCGATCTTGTGCAGTCCGAGGGAGTTTGCGGTCGCAATGTGCTTATCGAGGCGACCGTTCAGGCTCTTGACGAGCTTAATTCTCAGATTAGCCATTTCAAGTCCTCCTTAAGCCTGAACTTCTTCAGGAGTCTTGCCGCGGACTGCAGCTACCTGAGCTGCGTCGCGCAGAGACATAAGACCCTGCATGGTTGCTGCAACGACGTTTGCGGGATTGTTGGTGCGCAGGCACTTGGTACGGATGTCCTTGATGCCGGCTGCCTCAACGACTGCACGGACAGCGCCGCCGGCGATAACGCCGGTACCGGGTGCTGCGGGCTTGAGCAGGACGCGGCCTGCGCCGAAAGCGCCGATGATCTCGTGAGGAATGGTCGTGCCCTGGAGGGTGACGGTAACGATGTTCTTCTTTGCATCCTCAAGACCCTTGCGGATAGCTTCGGAAACTTCGTTTGCCTTGCCCAGGCCATAGCCTACGCGGCCCTTGCCGTCGCCAACGACGCAAAGTGCGGAGAACTTCATAACACGGCCG
>JALFRV010000187.1 GCA_022778905.1 Prevotella sp.
CCGCGGTATTCGTCGATGCGGGCCACGTTGATGCGCAGCTGTTCTATGAGGATGTCGATCTTCCGGTCGAGTGTGAGCGTCTCATCCTGCGGTTCCCCGTCTAAAAAACGCCGCATCTCGCGAAAGATCCAGGGTCGTCCGAAGGTGGCGCGGCCCACCATCACGGCATCGACGCCATAGTGGTCGAAGGCCTCGCGGGCTTCTTCGGGGGTGGTGATGTCGCCGTTTCCGATGACCGGGATGCGCATCCGCGGATTCGCCTTCACGTCTCCGATCAGCGTCCAGTCGGCCTCTCCGGTGTACATCTGTGATCTCGTTCGCCCGTGGACGGTGAGTGCAGCGATGCCGCAGTCCTGCAGCTGTTCGGCCAGATCGGTGATGATCAGGTGGTCCTGGTCCCATCCGAGCCTTGTCTTGACCGTCACCGGGGTGTGTACAGCTTTCACCACCTCGCGCGTGATGTCAAGCATGAGCGGTATGTTGCGCAGCATTCCGGCTCCCGCACCTTTGCCGGCGACCTTCTTCACGGGGCATCCGAAGTTGAGATCGATCACGTCCGGGCGCACCTCTTCTACCATTCGGGCGGCCTCTACCATCGAGTCGACGTCCCGTCCGTATATCTGGACACCTACGGGCCGTTCCTCTTCGTTGATGACCATCTTGCTGAGGGTCGACCGTATGTTGCGTATGATGGCTTCGGCCGATACGAATTCCGTGTAGACCATGGCCGCTCCGAACCGCTTGCACAGCATTCTGAAGCCCACATCCGTCACGTCTTCCATCGGCGCAAGGAACAATGGGCGCGGTCCGAAATCAATGTCTGCTATCTTCATGTCGAATCATTATCCTTGGAAAGGGAGGAATCTTTCTGCAAAGGTAGCATTATTTCTGCGTTTCTGCCGCTGTTTCTTCCCGTTTTTTTGATTTGTTCTCCGGCGGTCGGTCCGTTGTTCCGGCTTTGCCGTCAGTGCAGTAAGTGGTACATGCCGCCGGCCAATGTGCGGACCACACCTTTCATCTCGAGCGAGAAAAGGAGCGCCGTCAGGCGTGCAATGGGGATGTCCGCCTGTGCGGAAAGCATGTTGATCTGCAGGTCGTTGTGTCGTTCGAGCGCGCTGACGATGCGCTTCTCGTCGTCCGACAGGTCGGGGAAGAGCTGGCGTTCGATGCCTGCGCGTCGCGAATCGGCGATCTTCCGCTCTTCCTCCCATCCCATGGCCTGCACGAAGTCGGCCGCTCCGGTGATGAGTGCGGCGCCGTTATCCCGGATGAGATGATTGCAGCCTTCGCTGTAGGGGGCGCCTACGGGACCCGGGAAGGCAAACACCTCACGGGCGTAGCTGCGTGCGATGGAGCAGGTGATGAGGCCTCCTCCGCGCGCCGCACTCTCCACGAGGATGCAGGCATCGGCCACTCCGGCTACGATGCGGTTGCGCCGCACGAAGTTCATCTTGTCGGCATTGGTGCCCGTGAGAAACTCGGTGAGCAGTCCGCCGTGCCGCTCCATCTCTTCGGCCGTCTGTCTGTGGGCTGTCGGGTAGAGGCCATCGAGGCCGTGGGCGAGTACGCCTGCCGTCTCATAACCGTTGTTGAGCGCGGCGCGATGGGCAAGGATGTCGACGCCATAGGCCAGTCCGCTGACCACGAGCACGTGCGGACAGAGCTGGCGGAGGTCGCTCATGAAGCGGTCGATGAGGTCTTTTGCGTAGGCCGTGGCGCGTCGCGTGCCGACGATGCTGATCACCCGGCTGCCGTTGAGGTCGGCCGAGCCGCGGTAGAAGATCACGAGCGGTGCGTCGGGACAGTCTTTCAGCCGCTGCGGATAGCGGTCATCGCTCATGCAAAGCGGTTCCACTCCGTGGGCCAGATCCCACTCGAGCTCAGCCTCGGCGCGGTGGATGGCGTCGCTGACGTCATCGAGTGCATGGACGAGACGTGGCGAGGCGTCGGGGAGGATGTCGCGGATGTGGCGCCGGTGGTCCATCACCGCCGTAGCCGAACCGAGCTTCCGGCAGAGTGCTCCCCATCCTGCGAGGTTGAAATAGCCGATGCGTGTGAGCGCGATGGCATTGACGATTTCCTGCTGGTCCATGTCTGCGGTCGGATCTGACTTTATTGGAGGTAGGGCGCGAAGGCTGCGTCGTAATCGTCGCTGTTGGCCAGCCGTCCGTCGATCAGGCACACTAATTCGACGTTGCTGCGGAAACAGAAGCGCTCGTCTGATGCCCGGAAGATGTCCTGACTGAAGATGTAGCGCAGTCCTTCCTTGCGTAGGGCGAGCCGGGAGATAAACACATCGTCGCATCGCAGCGGTGTCTTGTACTGCAGGTTCATGCGTGCCACGACGGCATCCACGCCGCGCCGGTGCATCTCTGCGAAGCTCAGTCCTGTGGAAAGGAGAAACTGGTGGCGCGTGTGTTCGATGTAATGGAGATAGTTGGCATTGTTGACGATGCCCTGGATGTCGCACTCATAGTCGCGGACCTCCATCTTTGTTTCAAAAATATATCGATTCTTCATTATTTTGAATTCCCTCCTCCGGTCCCTTTCGGAGCGGGGAGCAGGTGGTTTTACATTGTTTTTGACGCTTTATGGATGTCTCCTCCGGCTTCTTCCAAGGAAGAGCGCGCGTGGAGCGAGTTATATATTATATATGTATACCTTTATTATATATTCATCTCTTCATCCCTCATCCTCTCATCTTTCATCCCTCATCCGTCATCCCTTCATCCCTCACCCCGTTCATCACCTCATATCCGATGCGGCAACGGAGGCAGTCATGCCGGTCGCAATAGGCCTTCTTGAGCTGGATGAGCGCCTGGGAGTCGCCGGCATTGGCTATGTCGAGGCCCACCTCGTGCCACGTGCGCACGATGTGGTTGTCCTCGGCGGGGAGCTGATCAAGCAGTTCAAAGGCACGGTCGCACAGCTTTTCCGACCGTTGGTGACGGCCGTAGGCGAAGAGGAAGGGGATGGCCGTGTTGATCATCAGCAACCGGAGCGACTGCGGGGAGAGGCGTTTCGTGCTGCGGGCTGACGTCACGCCGAATGCGTAATGCGTCTCCCAGTAGGGGGTGACCGATGTGGCGAGCGCCGCCTGCAGCTGGTCTGCGGTCTCGCAGTCGATGATCCGGCTGAGGCCCGCGCGCCCTTCGTGATAGAGACGGGCCAACTGCGCGATGCGGATATAGGGGAAGTTCTGCGGGCGCAGACGCAGGAAGCGCCACGCGCCGGCGTCGATCGGACGGAGCGAGAACTTGTGGCGGAGATACTGGTATTCGTCGCCGAGGCGGGTGAAATAGCCTTCGCTGAGTGACGCTTCGCGTGTGCGCCGGGGCAAGGTGTCCGGTGAGAGCAGTCCGGCCTGTCCCATCATGATCGCCTCGATCTGAAAGAGGTCGTCGCGGTGATGGTCCATGACATGCGGCGGAATGCTGAGCGCCCACTGCTCGAAGGCCTCGCCGTTGATGCCGAAGCCGTAGTTGTGGGCCAGCGTGACGAAATAAGCCGCTTCCCAGGAGCCGTTGCAGCGCTCCAGCCGCTGCAGGACGGCGGCCGTCTTCTGTTCGAGCCGCTCGGTCTGGAGGGCGCTCATCCAGGCGTGAAGGGTGATCTTCGGGAGGGCGGGGATGGTCTGTCGGCAGGGCGGATAACGGTCTTCGGTGAGCAGATGGCGGTAGTTGGCGGCCACGGAGGGCGGTACGTCGAGGCGCATCTGCGGGACCTCGTGGCCGCGCGCGGTGCGGACGGCCGTGTCGGTCGTGGTGGCCACGTGCAGGATCACGTTGTCATAGTGCGCGTCGCGGTCGTGTCCGTGGGTGTACCAGTCGGCCGATCGCTCATGGATCTCCACGTTTCCCACCCAGAGCGTGCCCCCGATCTTGACCTTGGCGTTGAAGAAGTCGGGGCCCGCGTCGGTGTTCTGCAGGCCCGGGTCGATCACTTCGACGGGCTCGCCCGTGACGGTCACGAGTTGTGCCAACGGAAAGAGCTTGTGCCGCCAACAGTATTGCAAGAGTGCTTCCATGTGTTTCCGGGTGGATGGATGATTGTTGCAAATGTACGAAAAAATTCTGATCGTTGTATCGTTTGCACCCGATAAAATAGCCAAAAAAATCGTTTCGGGGAAAGAGGCTGAAGATGTCGTTTCGCGGGAGGATAGATATGGCCCGCGCATATGATAGCTTTGGGCCGTCGAAAGCATAGCTCTTGGCCGCCCAAAGCATAGCTTTCGGCCGCCCGGAGGATAGCTCTGCGCGGCGCATGGTTTGTGTCCGCGAACAACGGAGTTTTTGCCCGCTTTTTGCCTCGCTGTCATCCGGGCTGACGAGGGTGCCCCTCGCGGGGATCCGTCGCGGGCCTCTCCTTGCCAGAGAGGGATGATGCCGGGAAGGCGGATAGCTGTTCTGTCATTAATTTTTCACATTTTTCCCAGTCCCGTTTGTTCGGTCGGGAAGGACGGGAGCAATGATGCGAAGTCGGCAGTGAGGCGGGTTGGGTGACAGGAAGCTACTCTCAGCCACCGTCTCTCCTCTCATCGGAGGGCCGGGGAGAGGTGCCTGCGGACGGACACAAGGCCCGCCCGCGATCAATACGTGAGTTCGGGATAAGAAAATCCTTGTAAAAGTTGGTAATCTCACTAATATTTTGTACCTTTATAGGTGAAAATCAACAAGTTACAAAACTATTGAGTGATGATTACCAAGGACAAAGTTACAGAAATTTTCTGTAT
>JALFRV010000219.1 GCA_022778905.1 Prevotella sp.
CGACGTGCTGAACTATATCGCATCCATTTCGACCTATGGGGGTGGAGCCTACCCCATTCTGCAGACGATTGCGAAGAACTTTGATTTGAAGACCGGCCGCCTGATTCATTTGGAGGACGTTTTCGTTCCAGGTTATGAGCAGCCCCTGAAGGATAGGATTACAGAAGCTGCATGCAAGAAGTTTAAGGTGAAAGACCTTGAAGAACTCAAGAAAGCTTATATCTTTGCGGACGGGAATGTATATGTTCCCGACAACTTCATCTTGACTGAAGATGATATTACCTTTATATATTGTGAAGACGAAGTGGCTCCCCATGCCGTCGGAGAAATCCGTCTGACATTTGATAAGGATGATTTAAGTAAGATTCTCAAATAGATCTGCCATGGAAGAAATTCTGACTTACTTTCCTGACTTGACAGACGTGCAAAGTCATCAGCTGACAATGCTCGGTAGCCTTTACCGTGAGTGGAATGAGAAAATCAATGTCATTTCCCGCAAGGATATTGACAATCTGTATGTGCATCACGTGCTTCATTCTCTGTCTATTGCGAAAGTCATCCACTTCAAGAGTGGCTCTGCCATCCTCGACTTTGGCACCGGCGGGGGCTTCCCGGGCATCCCGCTCGCCATTCTGTTTCCTGATTGCCGCTTCAAACTCATTGACGGTACAGGGAAAAAGATCAAGGTTGTAAATGAGATAAGTCAGGCCATAAACCTGGAAAATGTCGAAGCAGAACACTTGAGAGGCGAAGAGGAGAAGGAAAAATTCGACTTCATCGTCAGCAGAGCCGTGATGCCTTTGAGCGACATGACCAAAATACTGCGGAAGAATATTCGTAAAGAACAGCACAACGCATTGCCCAACGGGATCATGACATTGAAAGGCGGCGACCTGCAGGAGGAACTCAGGCCTTTCAGAAAGGTTGCCGAGGTCATCCCAATCAGCGATTTCTTCCGGGAAGAGTGGTTTAAAGAAAAGAACATTATATATTTACCGCTATGATAACGATCAAACGTTTTGTCTGCAATATGATCCAGGAAAATTGCTATGTACTCAGTGACGAAACCCGCGAATGCGTCATTGCCGACTGCGGCGCATTCTTTCCTGAAGAGCGACAGGCAATCATTGACTATATTCGTGCCAACGATCTGACTCCCAAACATCTGATCTCAACACATGGACATATCGATCACAACTTTGGAAACAATACGATCTCCGAGACTTTCGGACTCTACCCGGAAGTGCATGCGAATGATGCGTTTCTTATGGACAAGTTAGCCGAACAGGCTGAAACAATTACTGGGGTGCAACTCGATTATCAGATGCCACCTGTAGGGAAATACCTGCTGGGCACAGATGAAATCAAATTCGGCACCCATACCCTATCGATCATCGAGACACCAGGGCATTCTCCAGGAAGCGTATTCTTCTATTGTGCCGAAGAAAACCTATCCCTTTCGGGCGATACACTGTTCCGCTACTCCATCGGAAGGACAGACCTCGAAGGCGGAAGCATGTTTCAGATCATCCAAAGTCTGCGGACCATCTGCCAGCTGCCTGACAAGACCGTAGTCCTGCCGGGCCATGGCGATCAGACAACCATCGGCGCCGAACTGGCCTCTAACCCCTACCTCGAACGGTGACTGACTAATAAAACAGAAGAGTTGGACAAGAATACAGAAAAGATCATACTCGGTATTGACCCCGGAACGAACGTGATGGGATATGGACTGATCAAGGTTTGCGGAAACAAAGCGCAAATGATGGCCATGGGAGTCATTGACATGCGGAAGACGCATGATCAGTATCTGCGTCTCGGACGCATCTTTGAGCGTGTGACCGGCATCATTGACGAGTTCCTGCCTGACGAAATGGCCATTGAGGCACCATTCTTCGGAAAGAACGTACAGTCTATGCTGAAGTTAGGACGTGCACAAGGAGTTGCGATCGCCGCAGCCATCCACCATGACGTCCCTATCCATGAATATGCGCCGTTGAAGATCAAGATGGCCATTACCGGCAACGGACAGGCTTCAAAGGAACAAGTAGCCGGCATGCTGAAACGATTGTTGAATTTGGAAGCAGACGAAATGCCGAAGTTCATGGATGCCACGGATGCGCTTGGAGCTGCCTACTGTCATTTCATGCAAGGCAACACCCCGGCCAGTGACAAATCCTACCATGGCTGGAAAGATTTTATCAACAAGAATAAGGAAAGGGTCGCGTCCCCCGATCCACTCGGTCATTCCTAATCATGCAGAACATCATCAAGATAGATCAGGGAATAGCCAGAATGCCCGAATGGCAGTTAGCGGCACCTGTCGACTTTGTTGCGAACGAGGGCGAGCACATTGCGATCGTTGGCCCGAACGGCAGTGGAAAGACATTGCTGGTGGATATGCTGACCGGTCGTCATCCCCTTGTCAAACAAGGCGTGACCTATGATTTCGCACCAAGCAAAAAGGAATTGGTCTCCGACAACATCAAGTACGTCACTTTCAGAGACAGCTATGGTAGCGAAAACGATTCAACCTACTATCTGCAACAAAGATGGAATCAGCAGGAGATCGATGAGAGCACTCCCACCGTTGGTCAGCTTCTCGAAGACGCGTTCGTGCTTTCTGGAGGCACGCTGCATGACCGCGGCCTGCAGAAACATCTCTACGAACTGTTCCATCTCGACCATCTCTTGGATAAATACATCATCCTGCTGTCAAGTGGAGAATTGAGGAAATTCCAGCTGACTAAGGTTCTGCTCACCAATCCGCGTGTCTTAATCATGGACAATCCATTCATCGGATTGGACGCCATCGCACGGGACCAGCTGAAAGGCCTGCTTCGAACGTTAAGCGAAGAACAGGCCCTGCAGATCATTCTCGTACTTTCCAAGTCGGATGACATACCAAAGTTCATCACCTCTGTAGTCGAAGTCAAGGAGCGCATCGTTTATCCGAAAGTCAGCCGTGCAGACTACTTGGCAGCCCGCTCCCACTTCCCGAATCGTGTGCTCAGCTCTGAGAAGGCAATGGAAATCCGCACCCTCAAATCCGAAGCAGGCGAATATCACGCACAGGAAGTGATCAAAATGAACAAGGTGTGCATCCGTTACGGCAGGCGCACAATCCTGAACGAGCTTGACTGGACCGTCCGAAATGGCGAACGATGGGCACTCAGCGGGCAGAACGGCGCGGGGAAGTCCACCCTCTTGAGCCTTGTATGTGCCGATAATCCGCAAGGCTACGCCTGCGACATCGCGCTTTTCGGCCATCAACGTGGCTCGGGGGAAAGTATCTGGGACATCAAGAGGCGCATCGGCTACGTGTCGCCGGAAATGCATCGGGCATACCGAAAGGATATCCCAGCTGTCAAGATCGTTGCCAGCGGACTGAAAGACTCTGTCGGACTGTACACCACCCCTTCTGAGGAAGACTATGCCAAGTGTCGCTTCTGGATGCATGTTTTCGGGACTGACCAATTAGCCGACCGCACCTTTCTTAAACTTTCGAGTGGTGAGCAACGTCTAATCCTATTGGCAAGAGCATTTGTCAAAGACCCAGAGCTGCTGGTATTGGACGAACCGTTACATGGTTTGGACAACCGTAACAGGCAATTGGTCAGAGACATCATTGACACTTTCGCCGAACGAGAGAACAAAACGATCATCATGGTGTCGCACTATCAGGAAGAGTTACCTCAATGCATCGACCATCAACTGACATTGACCAAAAACGAATAACATCATTCACCAACAGACAAAAAATCAATCAAAGAAAAAAAGAATTCTCATGAAGAAATTATTAGTATCACTTATTCTGTGCTGCGCTTGCGTTTCAGGCGTTTCAGCCCAAGCCATCTACAAAGAAGTGAAGCGCATCCTGCAGGAAGCGGAAACGATCAAGTATGACACCTCGAAGAACATTGAAGACCGCAAGATCGCCACGTTCAAATGGGATGCCATTTACTATATGATCATGAAAGCTGCCGAGGACGACAAGTTCACGGAAGTAGAACTCGGCAAACAGACCAATGCGATGATCGACTTTGTTAACATCTACACGAAGCGCTATGCCAAAACGCGCGGCAAAAATGACCGCGAAGCCTTGACCGCAACATTCAAGAAACTTTCCCTCAGTTATCCTCTTTTCAACGATAACGAGAAAGAAATCGTCGATGCCTACGTGAACAATCCGAAGTTCATCACTCAATTCTCGATTGACTGCAACTGGGTTCGTGCTTTGGAAGCTATCAGGAAATAATACCAATAGGTGTTTCCATAAGTATCTCTTACGGCATTATTCCGTTCCATTTTGTTCGGATGGCGCCGTAGGAGATCCTGAAAATCCTGGAAATCAGTCTCTATCACGCTCTGATGAAACACCACGGTCGGATTCGACCGGAGGTGTGTGTAGAGCGTCAATGCCTCTTCGTAATGTTTCGGAAGCGGCTTCTCCAAATCATAATATTGCTGAACAGCTTGCGCGAACCGATCCAAGTCTCTGTCCAGGAGATATGCACAAAGCAAATAATCAACCGCCGGTCGCTTGGCTACATGATGCCTGAAATTGAACCGGAGATAATGGACCGGATCCATTCTTTGCTTTGTCCAGAGACCCAAATGCATGTATATGGCCTTCTCGGGAAGCATCAGCAGTCTGACGGTATGGCCGTTCGGGAGCAAACTCTCCGCTCCGCCGGTCACGGGATATTCAAACAAACGTTCCCCGAGCTGTCCTTTCTTGGATAGCGCAAAGACTCGCAACATCGTCAGACTCGAATCTTCCACCAAGGATGCTGCCCCCGCAGCCAAGGCGCCATCATAGTCTCCGCTGATGAGGCATTGTTCGGCATGAACGCGGTAATGCAACTGATCGGAATGGTTGCTGAAGGCTCCGACCATAAAAAACATCAGCGCCATGCAAAGCAGGTTGACCCACATGACCGGCGAGTAGACACCTGCGGAGCTGACGGCCTTGGCAAATTGCCCATATTTACGTAGCCAATAAACACAGCCAACATAGACCAGCAGTAACAGGGGAAGCACAAACAACCAGGCGCCAAACGAGCAACACCCATGCTGGTCCGGATCAAAGGAGGTCAGGAATGTCAGCAGTAGCAGAGACGGAAAATAGGTCAAGGCGTGCGCCAGTTTCGAAAAATGCGTCAAGCCGTATACCGTAAGTTGCAGCAGATAGAGCAACCCCGTGATCAGGACAGCCCCGATCGTCCGGTCATAATGGGTCTGCCCGCCGGAGAG
>JALFRV010000123.1 GCA_022778905.1 Prevotella sp.
TGATATAATATCTATGCCTATTCATCGACGCGCATTTGTTCAACAACGCGCGGTTGTCGTGTTTCTCTTGTGTTTCGTCGTGGTTATGCTGGGGGAATGGATTAGGCCCGCCGGAGTGTTTGCACCGCTCCGGCGTTTTTATCTTACTGGGGCAAATGACCTTCGCGCCGAAGTTGGTCGCAGTAGGCGCGGAAGTTAGTTCAGCGCCATGAAAAAGACCTTCGTGAGTTTGGAAGGGTCGGATTTGAAATCCGGACCTTGCAGACACGAGGCGGTCAGCAGATGGCAAAGGTTTATCACCTGAACGAGCAACAGCGCCACTGATAAGAGAGCCATTCGCTTCATTTCAACACCTCCCTGTTTCCTTTTCGCTCCTCAAATTTCATTTCAAAACAGATACAGGCCGCCCCAATCATAAACACCAATGTGACTATTGTCCCCCATACCCACCCTGACGAAATAATCGTCAAGATTAGTTCTGCAACGCCCCATATTGCTATCAATGCGCAGATCGGTTTCGCTGATTTTGAGATTAGATTTGATATCCACGCTGCCGCAAATGTTGCAGTTGGAGCGGGCAAGGCGATCAATGCCCACGCGGCATCTGACGGATAGTATAATATGCTTCCAATTATGGGGATCTTTCCGACAAAAGATATTACAAAGTAAACGGCAAAGTTGACAATAGAGAATACCACCATTCCAGCCAAAGTCCCGAGAATATACTTAAACAATCTCACAACGATTCCCTCCTAATCTCGAATATCTTGTCATCGCTTCTAGGTCTTCAAATCGAATAAGTTTGCGGTTCTCCTTCGCGTTGGCCTCCTCTTCCAGGTTCGCAACAGGCCGGATATCATCGTAAAAATGATCGTTCCTGATATGCGTCAATTCATGCGCAACGGCGGCGTCAATGTCAGTGGCCAGATCGTCGACGTAAATATCGAATGTCCCGTCGTCATTGACCCACACTTGCGCGGGTGTCGACCGGTTGGGAAAATGCACGACCCTTACAAAGTAGTCGACATTCTCAATCAGCCTTTTTTGCATGGCGTAATGCCTCGATGAATCTGACGTTTTCTTCAACCTCTTCTTTCGTTGCGCCGACCGCAGTATCCAGCAGCGCCCGCATTTCCGGGCGCGTCCTCAATAGCTCAAGATAAGACGTTAAATCGGAATCGCCGTTTACCAGCGGAGCGTCGGAGTTTCGGTTTTCCCACCCCATCAATTCGGCAGCCGAGACGTGTACAGCCTGCGCGATCAATTCCAACCGGTCGAGCGGGATATTTGTGATCGTGCCTGTTTCATATTTGTAAATCGTTTGCTTGGTCGTGCCGCAAATTCTGCCTAAATCCGTTTGTGTTAAATGTGCAGCCTCACGGGCTGCTTTTATCTTTTCTCCGATGGTCATAGCTCGTCCCCTCTTCTTAATGAGTAACTTTATTGTAACACAAAAAAATCATAAATCAAGTAAAAAATGACTTGACAAGTTACAAAAATGAGGATAGAATCAAAGTAACCTCAAAAGTTACGAAAGGAGAGCAACGAATGAATGTAGCCAAACTGCGAGGAATTATCTCGGAAAGAGGAATGTCCCAGAAGTCAGTCGCCCAAGCAATCGGAATGAGCGAAAAAACTTTTTATTTGAAGATGAAAAAGGGCGTTTTCGGGACAGACGAAGTTGAGAAGATGGTCAGACTTCTTGATATCGAAAATCCAGCCGAAATTTTTTTGTCAAAGAAGTAACTTGAAAAGTTACCACAATTAACAAAGATGAACTGAACGGAGGAAATGTTTTTATGGAAGCTATGGGATTTAAGACCTCGGCGGCATTCAAGGAAGCATTTTGTGACCCGCTGAACGAGCAGATAGACATTCTTGGATGCGTGATGACTGCGGTCGCGGGACAAGACGTTTACGTGGACGGGGCAATGGTCAGCATCCTTAACAACTTGGAGAAGCTGAGTAGAGATCTGGAATCAGCGGGCAATTGCCTCGATCGCCGCATGCAAGCACAGGAGGTAAGAGGATGATTGACAATACTGTTTTTGCAAATGGAGATAGGGCCATCCCAATGGAAGTGATTTGCAAGGGGCGTCCGCTTGAGGAAATTCTCGAAAAGTATGTGTCTTTTCATGAGAATGCCGAAAGAGTGGCGGAGGATATTTCCATTAGTGAGGAAGATCGTTTCAGCGGTGCCATGATGTGTGCATTGTATCGGGTTTATCTCCTTGGAGTTGAAGACGGAATGGAGAACGCAAAATGAACGAACTGATTAAAGTCACCTATGACAACGACCGCCCCGCAGTTTCGGCGCGAGACCTACACGATTTCTTAGAGGTCGACACCCCTTATCACAAGTGGTTTCCGAGAATGTGCGAGTACGGATTCACCAATGGCGAGGACTTTTTAGTTGTGGACAATTTTGTCCCTAACTCAGCAGGAGGCCCGCAACATCAGAAAGACGCAGTGCTTACCATCGACATGGCGAAAGAGATTTGCATGATCCAGCGCAATGAAAAGGGCAAGCAGGCCCGTCAATATTTTCTCCAGATAGAAAAGGACTGGAACAGCCCGGAAAAGGTGATGGCGCGTGCTTTGCAGATTGCCGAAACGAAGCTCAAGACGCTTGAAACCAAAGTCGCCGCCGACGCACCAAAAGTTCTTTTCGCTGATGCCGTCAGTGCAAGCCATACCTCTATCCTTGTTGGTGAGCTGGCGAAGCTCTTGAAGCAGAACGGCGTGGAGATCGGGCAGCACCGCCTGTTTGCATGGCTGCGTGAAAACGGTTATCTCATCCGTCGCAACGGCTCGGACTTTAACATGCCGACGCAGCGTTCTATGGAGCTGGGTCTGTTTACCGTCAAAGAAACAGCAATTACACGGTCAGACGGAGCGGTGACCGTCAGCAAGACGCCGAAAGTCACTGGCAAGGGACAGCAATATTTCATCCAGAAGTTTCTCGGCAACGCCTGACCATCCCGCAACCACGACATTTCACCGAAAGGAGTATTCCAATGGCACGAGAAACCGAATTTTACCGCGACAACCTCGAAGCGATCCTCGCCTTCACCGGCGGCAAGCAAATGCTCAACATCAAGCAAGTGAGCGAATTTACAGGGATAT
>JALFRV010000259.1 GCA_022778905.1 Prevotella sp.
TTTCCCGTTGGCGGCAAGGTAGCGGCTCATTTCCTCGATGAACCGTTCCAGCCTGTCAGGGTACTCTGCCTGCAACTCGTCGTATTCGGTCTGTGACAGAAAAATATTTCCATATCGGCCATAGGGCGCGGACGGCCCCCACTCACTCCCTTTGTTTGGCTCTCTGTAAGGTTGTTTATAGTAGTTTGGTTAGGGGACGGTTTTCCGACCATCATAAGATGCATGAGTACCTGCACATAGCGGCAAAAGAGCTCTGTGCTTGGCTCAACAAGATGCTTCCCCGTGTAGGCGATGATTGGTGGCAAGTGTGCGTGATAGACAATCTGTCGTTCACTCAGAAAAAATTTGCCCGCGAGAAGGGTTACAGCAACCTCGAAGACTTGGATCTCGCAGCACTCCTCCGCGTTGCGGACAAGTCGTGGTATGACATGCGTTCATTTGCGTATCTTCCCACCCGCGATCGGCAATGCGTCCGGGACATGGTGAAAGTGCGAAACAACTGGGCACACGTTTCCGGATCCATCGCGGACAAGGATATCGTCCTGCGAGACTTGGATACGATCCTCGCGTTCTTCGAGAATGTGATGGTGACGAACAAATATACGCAGGGTATCAACGATTTCAAAAGCGCAGTAGAAAACACGGACTTTTCTGCGGTGTTTGAGGAAGAGCCGGTAACGGTCAAGCAGCCAGAGCCGGTTGCAGCGGCTGGAGATATCCAAGAAAAGGATCGCGTATATCTTACCGGCGACCCGGACACCAAAGGCATGGTGTTTTCCGTCACGGATGTGGATGGCATAAAGCGGTACGAGGTGTTCGTCGATGGAGAGATCAAGACGTTTTACGACGGACAGGTCCAGAAGATCGACACGGCCCCAGCATACAGCTGGATCGACCTCAGTACGCTGCAGAGTAATCTGACCGCCTATGAGATCAACAATCCTTCTGCAGGCAACCTGTATTCACTGAATGCAGCCAGAATTGATTTCGTTCCGTATCAGTTCCGGCCAGCACTGAAGCTAATCAAATCTGATGAGCCCAAAATCCTAATCGCGGACAGCGTCGGCGTCGGTAAAACGATTGAGGCAGGCCTGATCATCAAGGAGCTGGAAGCCAGAAACGAACTGGACAACATTCTGATCATTTGCCCGAAACCTCTGGTTGCGGAGCGTAAGTGGGAATTAGAGATGCGGCGGTTTGATGAAGACTTCATTCCGCTGGACGGCGCTATCCTGCGGCAGGCCATTTCCGATACCCATCGGGATGAAGAATGGCCAGTCAGGTACAACAAAGCAATCATTCCTTATTCTATACTGGACGGTCGCGTATATGAGGGCGAAGAGCATCGCAGAGGCAGGCAATATGGACTGCTTGATCTTGACCCTGCTCCGCATTTCGATCTCGTAATCATCGATGAAGCGCATCATATTCGCAACGGAAGCTTGGATAAGGACAAGGCATATGCTTACAAATGCGTCCGGTACTTCTGCGAGCACGCGGACGCTGTCGTGATGCTGACGGCCACTCCGCTACAAACCAGCGATGATGATCTTTTCACTCTGATGAACCTTCTCCGGCCAGATGTCATCATGGACAAGGATGTATTCCGCATGATGTCTCGCCCCAACGAATTCATTTATCGCTGCTCCCACGCCATCCGAGGCGCAGGCGAAGGATGGCGAGAAACCGCAATCGCGGAGCTCACGAACATCAAATCTACACAGTGGGGAGAAAACGTCATTGCGAAGAACCCTTTGTACGCGGATATCATTGGCAGACTTGAGAAGCCGGAGATCAGCCGCGAAGAGCGGGTAAAGCTGGTGTCCGATGTAGAATCCCTGCACAGCTTCAATACTATGCTGAACCGCACGCGCAGGAAGGATATTCAAGATTTCTGCATTCGACGTTCCTACACAGTTGAGACCAGCTTCACGCCGCAGCAATATGATCTGCACAATGAACTACTGAAGTTCGAGTTTGACGCGCTTGCCAAACTGCACAATGTGCGGAACATTCCGTTTATGATGAGCACAATCCGACGTCAGGCGGCCAGCTGTATTTTCGGTCTGGCACCCCATATTCGAGATCTGATCACACGGCGCTTTGACCAGATGGTCGAAGACCCAGACGTCG
>JALFRV010000126.1 GCA_022778905.1 Prevotella sp.
TGCCAACAACCGGAAGAACAAGGAAGCGCTGATCGTTGCGGCAGGCCCGGACGGGAACAGCGCAACATGGCAATTCATGTCTAAAAACAATAAACTTTTCGCCTACTCATCAGGTGCGACGTACTCCGACTTCTGGAATAAGAACCATCAACCCGGTGACAAAGGCTACTTCTATGGACGCCAGAACGCGCAGACCTGGATGCCTTCGAAATACCTGATGTATTGCTTCGATCCTACGTGGGACCGCCGATGGGAGTACTCTTTCCAGTATGCGTGGGGCGAATGGACGATGGTTCAGTGCGGTTGGGTGGCCTACAAGGCCGGCCAGTTCAAGCTGACGAAGGACCTGTGCATGAAATATGACATCGACAGTACGTCCCTCCGCCACGTCGGCAAGACCATTTATCCCTACGCGGACTGCGACGGGAAGGCTTCAACTTATGCCGGAAACCAGTACCCGGCCAAGATATGGCCCAAGGGGGATCATAGCGGCGAGGCCTCGAAGCTGCTCACCGTGGCGCCATCAGCCGCGCAGTGCGGGCAGAACGGCTACTCCGAGACGACGAAAGCCTATGCCGTAGCTTATCCCGTAGCTGCCGATGACGACCGCTTCAACTCTGTGTTCGTGCATCAGCCGTTGGCAGACAAGGCTGACAGACCATATGCAGTGGTCGTGCTGAGTGATCTTTACGACGCGAATGACATGCCTTACGGCGGTGTCGCACAAGGCAGCGAGGCGGGCAATCCGGTCCGTGTGGGCAACGGGAAGACTTCGTCCAACGTGTGCCCGGGACTGATCAAGTTCAACTGGTCGTATGACGGCGTCTTCGTGGGGAGCAACCTTCAGATCAAGACAGGTGACATGTTTGTCATGCGAATGGCCGAAGTCTACCTCCTTGCGGCTGAAGCCGAGCAGCAGCTTGGCAATGCTTCGAAGGCCGCCGGCTATCTGAACGTGCTCCGCAAGCGCGCTGCCCGTCCGGGAGTGGCCGAATCCGCATGGAAGATCACGAACGTCACGGAGGACACGATCTTCGATGAGTATGCCCGTGAACTGTGCGGCGAGTTCTCCCGCTGGGCCCTGCTGAAGCGCCACAATGCGTTTGAGACCCGTCTGGCCAAGTACAACAAGCGTGCGGCGGCATCGTTCAGGAAGCTGAACTACAACCGTCCGATCGCCTACGATTTCCTCTCTACGATCCTCAATGCCGATGAATTCGGCGACAACGGATATGGGTCGACGGCTACATCCGGTCTCTCCGGATTCGAGTGACCGGCCGGGAAAGCATTCAACGCTCGTGTTCTGTCCACTGTGAAGTGGGCAGGACTTTTATCCATCTTATTGCCCATGAAAAAGTTTTTGTGTCTTCTTTTCGTGCTCCTGTCGGCATCTGTGATGGCGCAGGATGACGTTCCGTTCAACGGGATCCTGTCTGACCTTGTGGGAAAGCCGGTCCGGCGGGCCCATGTGTGGGTGCGGACGCCGCGCGACTATGCACTCACTGACGGCGCGGGACGCTTCGGACTGACCAACGTACGGGCCACCGACACGCTGAATATCGACATCGGGAAGCGCAGATACCGCATTCCCGTGGCCGGCAGGCGCAGCATGCGTCTCCGGTTGGCGGATGAAACCAACGTCAAGGCGGAGGAAGATTCACTGCTGACAGATATCGGCTTCGGGTTCGTCAACCGTCGCGAGTATACGGGAACGAGCAATTACATCTCCGGCGAAGAGCTGCGGCGGAGCGGCTTCAACGATGTGCTGTCAGCGCTGCAGGGACGGGTTCCGGGCCTGAATATTGTCGGGTCTCAAGGGCGCGGCGGTGAAAACCAGCAGGTGTCCATGCGGGGCACGCGCAGCATCATGGCCGACCGGACACCCCTCTACATGGTCGACCGCGCTGTGGTGCAAGACTTTTCGGGCATCAATCTCAACGATATCGACTACGTGCAGATACTCAAAGAGGCCAGTGTCTATGGCAGTAAGGGTGGCAACGGGGCCATCATCGTCCACACGAAGATGGCTCGGTGAGCGCCGGAGGGGAAATCTGGATTTGGAAGAATCTATACAGTTATTAGGTATATTAGATAGCGGCCGGTGCCTGCACATAAGGAAATGCGATTCCTTCGTCGATTGTTGGTGTTGTGCAGGTTGTCGGCAAGATAAAGGGAAGCCGTGAGGCTTCCCTTTATTTTTTGTGTCCGCCGACGCTGCATGAGTGCTCCGCCCATTCATCTCTTCATCCCTTCATCTGTTCATACACCGCTCATCCTTCCTCTTTCCATCCTTCCGGATTTGTCGGAGCGGCAGTCTGCAGCGGGCGGATGGAGGCTGCAGGCGGATCGGCTGTACGCTGGGGACCGGCCGTTGTGTTCAGGCGTCGGTGCGATAGTCGGACGGTTTCATCCCCTTGGAGGCCTTGAAGCATTTGCTGAAGTATTTCGGGTCGGCGAAGCCGCAGTTGAATGCGACCTCCGCAATATTCATTCCGGTGTCCTTCTTGAGCAGCACGCAGGCGTATTCGATACGTGCTTTCTTGAGTAAGTCTGACGGTGTGGAGCCGAGAAGGTCCTTGAGCTTGCGGTTGAGGCCTGACTGGCTGGTTGCGAGTGCCTCTGCCATGTCCTCGACCGTGAGGTCCGAGTTGCTCATGTTCTGTTCGATGAAGCTCATCAGGCGCTTCATGAAGTTGTCGTCGGCGGCTTTCTGGCGTGCTTGCCGGATGATCTCGGCCTGCCGGGGCTGGTTTCCGGCTTCCTGCCGGTTGCTGTCCAAGAGTTTGAGATACTTGTCGAGCGCGTCGCGTTGCTGCTGTTTGATGGTGCGGATATAGGTGATGGTGTGGATGATGCCGAACAGGATGCCGGCCAGGAGGATGACATAGAGGAGCGTCGCCCACGGTGTCTCCCAGAAGGTGGGTTTGACGATGATCACCACGCGCCGCGTGTTTCCGACCCATGTCCCTTCGCCGTTGGTCGACCGGATCCGGACAGCGTAGGTCCCGGGGTTGATGTCGGGAAAGGAGATCGAATGGGAGCGGCCGATGTAGGTCCATGCCTTCTGGTTGTCACCGATCTGATAGGCATAGTCGATCATGTCGGTCCCGGAGTAGTCGAGTGCCGCGAAGCTGAGCATGAAACTGCGTTCGCGCGGGCGTATGACGATGGTGTCGCTGCCGTTGACGTCGTATCGCTCCTCCTGTCCCTGCACCTTCAGTCCGGTGAGGGCAATCTGCGGGACGTTGCTGATGTGCCCCAAGTTGTCGAGACGTACGATGAAGGCGCCGTTGGCTGTGCCGAGGAGCCAACGCCCGTCGGGCAGTCTGAGCGGCCGGCAGGGTGAGAAAGAGAGTTTGTCCCGCTTGAAGAAGGAGTTGTAGCCGTGCCGCTTGGTGCATTCATGGTCCATCTCGATGAGCTGGTTGAGCGCCAGCACCCATTTGCGCCCGTTGTGTTCGAAGATGGCTTGCGACACGTCCGAGAGGAATCCCGTGTCCATGTTGTAGTGGCGGAAGGCAAGTCGGTCGGCCAGCAAGTCATCGGACATGATGCGGCTGATGCCTCCGCACTCGGTGCTGATGAATATGCGGTGGTGCTGATCTTCGAGTATTCCGGTGATGTGACTGCTGCTGAGGCTGTTGGCGCGGTCGCTTTCGCGGGTGTGATGGCGGAACTTCAGCCGGCGGATGTCCTGCGTGCGGAGGTCGGTGATGAAGATTCCGTTCTCGCTGCCGCACAGCAGTCGGTCGTCATGGGTGATGGTGAGCACGTTCAGGTTGGCCACGGAGAGGTTGAGTGCCGGCGTGTTTCTTCGGCTGAGGAACACCGGCTTGCCGGCCCTCGTGTCCTTGATGCAGAGGAGTCCGCCGCCGTGTGTGGCGATCCAGAGACGTCCCTGCCGGTCCTGCACCATGCCGTAGATCTCGCCGCTCGTCAGGTCCGCTCTGCCCGGAGCAGGCTTCCAGTGGGCTATGAGGAATGTTCCGGGTGCCGTCTCGCGCAGTCTGAAGAGTCCGTCGGGCTTGCTTCCGAGCCAGATCTGCCCGCTGTGGTCCTGCAACATGCAGTAGAAGTGGCTGCCGAAGACGGTGTAGGCTGCATGGAGCCGTCCGTCCGGACCGAGATAACCGACGGGGCGGTTGTGACGGTCGAACACGCGGAGCGTGTTGTCATCATATCCCGAGACCCAGTAACGGCCCTTGCCGTCGACCATGCTGCTCCGGATCATGGACGTGACCTCCTGCTGCAGGGGTTGCAGATGCTGCTGGCGGAAGCTCAACTTGCATATTCCGGCATCGTTGCGAAACCAGATGTTGCCCTGCCGGTCGGTGAGGGAGTTGGTGCTTTTCTTGAGGTTTTCATCTTCCGTGGGATAGCGCTGGGGCATGGTCGTGCCCTTGTTGAGGCAGTAGAGGCTGCCGTTATCGGCGAGCATCCACACGTTGTGGTTGGGGTCTTCGGTGATGAAGCTGAGCGGTGACGACAGTCCTGCGAGCGTCATCTTCGCACCGTTGTCGCCGTTGAGTCGGATGATGGTCCCGTCGGTCATCTGCAGCCAGAGCTGCCGGGGGACATACTGGAAGAGCTTGGCGATCTGTCCGCGGATGCCGGAGTCGATGATCCGTCCGCTGCGTGCGTCCATCATCAGCAGCCGGGTGGCCGTGATCAGGGCCACCCGGTTGTTCAGCAGGGGATAGATCTTGGCGATGGGCTCGGTGGGCAAGGGATTGGTGACGGGCACGATGCGGTCATCGGGCGTGAGCACATGCAGCCGGCCGTTGTCATCAAGCAGCCAGCTGTTGTTGCCTCGGTTGACAAATGTACTGTAGGTCTGCGGCTTGCGTATCTGCTTGCCGTTGAACATGAAGGTCCCGCGGTTGGTGAGTATCCAGGTCCGGCCATGATGGTCGGTGGCGAACATGCGGTCCTGGTCGGCGAGCCCCCGCAGTCTGACGGCCGCCGTAGACACCGGCCGGTCGTTGCGCAGGCTGATGTAAAGCCCGTCGGAGGTGATGAGCCAGGTCGTGCCGTCACGCATCGTGCGGATCTTCTTCACGTCATAGGTGCGGCCGGTCTGCTGCTCCATTTGCCGGAGCACATCGGTGAACTGCATCGTGCGGGTGTCAAAGAGGCAGGCGCGGCGCCCGATCAGGCACCAGATATTGTTGTTGGCGTCCAAGTAGATGCTGCTGACGTGATCGGTGATGATGTGGCTTCCGTCACCCGCTTTCGCCTTGAAGCTGACGAAGTTGTAGCCATCGTAGCGGTAAAGTCCGTTCAGCGTGCCGATCCACATGAATCCCTGACGGTCCTGCACGATGCGTGTGACGCGCAGGGTCTTCTCCGTCAGCTCCTCGAAATGCTCGATGTGGCACTCCGGCCGGGCCGTAAGGGCCTGACTGACACATAGCAGACAGATCAGCAGGAGTTCTCTCATGGCCGATATTAGGTATTGACAGCTTGATTGTGTAGATTAATATTGCAAATATAGATAAAAAGAATGTCCTTCAATAATAATTAACATTAATTTGCAACAATTTTGCTCTTCGTCAGTCGTTTCAACCTTCCCGAACCCCCGGTTTTCAGGTCCGTCTGACCGGTCTCCATAAGGCGTTTTTCGGGGAGCTGTTCTTCGCCTCGCGCAGAGCTATGCTTTCGGCCTCCGATATGATAGCTTTGGGCGGCCGAAAGCATAGCTTTCGAGGCTCCAAAGCATAGCTCTGCGCGAGGCCTATGTAGCTATCGGGTCGTTCTTGATGTATGTATCTGTAAACCAGACGTTTACGACGTTTGTGAAAAAGGCTGCTTCCGAGGGGGGAAACAGCCTTTTGAGCGTTGGGGTTATGTATGCTGCGCCGTCAGAGAAACATCTCTCTGACCAAGTTGGACGTGTAGGCATAGGGCAGGAATGCCAATGAGGGCGCGTCGAGGAGCTGCAGACAGGCGCGCTTGCCGCGTGCGATGCTGCCGTGCGTATCGCTGATGCCCATGCTGCAGGCGGCATTGATGGTGGCGGCGTTGATGGCTTCCTCGGGTGTCAGCCGCATCTTGATGCAGGCCAAGGAGATGATGAACTTCATGTCGCCCGATGGCGTTGAGCCCGGGTTATAGTCGGAGGCGAGGGCGATGCCGATGCCTTCGCTGATCAGACGGCGTGCCGGCGCGTAGGGCATATTGAGGAAGAAGGAGGTGCCGGGCAGCAGGGTGGGCATCGTGTCCGCGTGCTTCAGCAGTCCGACCGATGTGTCGGCCAACCGCTCCAAATGGTCTACGGACAGCGCGTTGTAGGCCACAGCGACGCCGACACCGCCTGACGGCGCCAGCTCTTCGGCATGGATCTTCGGGCGGAGACCGTGTTCGGCGCCCGCGGCGAGCATGCGAGCCGTCTCTTCAGGCGTGAAGAAGCCTTCGTCGCAGAACACATCGATGAAGTCGGCCAACTGCTCCCGCGCCACGGCAGGGATCATCTCGCGGATCACGAGGTCCACATAGTCAGCCTGTCGGCCACGGTATGCACGTCCCACGGCATGCGCGCCGAGGAAGGTCGCACGCACGGTGAGGTCCGTGGAGGTCTTGATCCGGCGGATGACGCGCAGCATCTTCAGCTCGTCTTCCACGTTCAGCCCGTATCCGCTCTTGATCTCCACGCATCCCGTACCCTTGCTGCGGATTTCCCGGATGCGCGTCATCGCCTGTGCGAAAAGCTCGTCTTCCGACTGCTGATGGAGGAGGTCGGCCGAGTTGAGGATACCTCCGCCGCGCTTGGCAATCTCTTCATAGCTGAGCCCGTGTATCTTGTCGACGAACTCCTGCTCACGGCTTCCTGCATAGACAATATGCGTATGCGGATCGCAGAAGCAGGGCATGAGCAGCCCGCCCTGTGCGTCGATGAGGCGGAGAAGATTGCCGTTCGCAGTCCGGACGGTGTCTCCGCCGTCGGCGGAAAATGAGTGGGGAAGGCTTTCACGTGGCCCGAAGTCGGCGATCAGTCCGTCTTCGATCAGCAGCCATGCGTCACGGATGGTCTCGATGTGCGCCATTTCGTCGCCCATGAGACGCCTTTTCTCGGGGGGAAGGATGCCTGCTAAAAGGCCGATGTTATGGATGAGGGTTTGCATGAGGGGAGGAGGGGATGAAAGGATGATGGGATGAGGTGATGAGGGTGATGAGGTGATGATGAGGGGGATGACCGCCATGGAATTGTGGGAGCTTCAGAGTGCCGGAGTGAAGGGGGCAAGGCGCAGGCGGGTGAAGCGTAGTGCCAGACCTGCCTGTGACCTCGCTCCCTGTCACTCCTTTACTCCATCTCTCTCACAATTATAATGCTTTGTTCAGACTCTCCATCTTCTTGTTGCGCAGGAAGTCCACCGTTTGGGCAATGTAAGGATACATCACCACGTCCTTGTCGATGAATGGGACCACCTCGCGATAGTCGGCCACGAGCCGCTCTAATAGCGGGGAGGTCTTCAACGGACGGCGGAAGTCGAGGGCTTGGGCGGCATTGAAAAGCTCGATAGCCAGCACCCGTTCGGTGTTGAGCACCACCTGGTAGAGCTTGGTGCCCGCATTAGCACCCATGCTCACGTGGTCTTCCTGACCCTGAGAGGTGGGAATGCTGTCGACCGAAGCCGGCATGCAGAGTCCCTTGCTCTGGCTGACGATGGAGGCAGCCGTATACTGCGTGATCATGAATCCGCTGTTGACGCCCGGGTTGGCGACAAGGAAGCTCGGCAGTCCGCGCGTCCCCGATACGAGCTTATAGATACGGCGCTCGGAGATATTGGCCAATTCGGACATGGCGATGGCTAAGAAATCCATCGGCAGAGCGATCGGTTCGCCGTGGAAGTTGCCAGCGGAGATGATCAGATCATCATCAGGACAGACCGTCGGATTGTCGGTCGTGGCGTTGATTTCTACGTCGGTGACGTTCTGAACGTATCTTACAGTGTCCTTTACGGCACCATGTACCTGCGGAATACATCTGAAAGAGTAAGGGTCCTGCACATAAGTCTTGGGCTGGCTGATCAGCTCACTGCCCTCGAGAATGCGCATTATGTTGGCCGCTGTGTCAAGTTGTCCCTTGTGCGGACGTACCACGTGGACGGCCCGGTTGAACGGTTCGATCAGTCCTTCGTACGCGTCAAGCGAGAGCGCAGCGATGTAATCGGCCCAGTTGCTGAGCTTTGTGGCCTGTATAATTGACCAACAGCAGAACGCGGCCATATTCTGCGTGCCGTTGAGAAGGGCCAACCCTTCCTTCGAAGCGAGCGTGATGGGCTTCCAGCCTTTAAGCTTCAGCAGTTCTGCACCGCTTATCCGCTTGCCTTGGTATTCCACTTCGCCCAATCCGAGCAATGGCAGACAGAGGTGCGCAAGCGGCACCAAGTCGCCCGACGAGCCCACGGAGCCCTGCATGTAGACGATCGGATAGACGTCTTCATTGAAGAAGTCGATGAGCCGCTCGACCGTATCGAGCTTGCAGGCGGAGTATCCGTAGCTGAGAGACTGGATCTTCAGCAGGATCATCAGCTTGACGACCTCGTTGGGCACGCGGTCTCCGCAACCGCAGGCATGGCTCATCATGAGGTTGATCTGCAGCTGGGAGAGCTGGTCTTTGCCGATGTTGATGTTGCAAAGTGAGCCGAATCCGGTGGTCACACCGTAGATCGGCGTTTCCGATTCGGCAATTTTCTTGTCGAGATATTTGCGGCATCGGATGATCCGCTCGCGCGAGTCGTCGCCCAATTTGAGCTTGTAGTTATGCCGGATGATCTCGGACACCTTGTTCAGAGTCAGATGCCCGGGGCTGATTTCGTGTATTTTCTCCATATTGAAAGTTGTTTATAAGTCAGTTGGAAGTCAGAAGATCCTGACGGCCTCGTCGATGATGGCGTCGTCAACGAATTGCGGAAGCGTGACCGAAAGCTGCGGCGTGCGCTCCATCTCGCGTCGGATGGCGTCGATGGAACCGGTGTTACGGGCCCACGAACGGCGTGTGATGCCATTGTTGACATCCCAGAAGAGCATCTCGCGGATGTGCCGGTCCGACTCGTCAGAGCCGTCGACGACCATGCCGAAGCCGCCGTTGATCACTTCGCCCCAGCCTACTCCGCCGCCGTTGTGTATGCTCACCCACGTCGCCCCGCGGAAACTGTCGCCGATGACGTTATGGATTGCCATGTCCGCACAAAACTGCGAGCCGTCGTAGATGTTGCTTGTCTCGCGGAAAGGAGAATCGGTTCCCGATACGTCATGATGATCGCGGCCGAGCACGACGGGTGCCTTGAGCTCGCCGTTGCGCACGGCTTCATTGAACGCCAGTGCGATCTTGGTGCGTCCCGCGCAGTCGGCGTAGAGGATGCGGGCCTGGGATCCGACGACGAGATGATTCTTTCCGGCTTCCCGGATCCAGTGAATGTTGTCGTCGAGCTGATGCTGAATGTCGGGCGTAGCGTGTCTCCGTTCTTCCTCGAGCACGCCCGTGGCCAGGCGGTCCGTCACTTCCAAGTCGTGCGGATCGCAGGATGTGCAGACCCAACGGAACGGTCCGAAGCCGTAATCGAAGTATAAGGGCCCCATGATGTCCTGCACATAGGACGGGTAACGGAACGTCCCGTCGGGGCGGAGGATGTCTGCGCCGGCGCGGCTGGCCTGCAGCAGGAATGCGTTACCATAGTCGAAGAAGTACATGCCGCGTGCCGTGAGCTTGTTGATCGCGGCGACCTGACGGCGCAGAGATGCCTGGACGCGCTCGCGGAAGGCCTCGGGATCGTCGGCCATCATGCGTTTGCTCTCCTCGAACGACAGTCCCGCGGGATAGTAACCGCCCGCCCAGGGATTGTGGAGGGATGTCTGGTCGGATCCGAGATTGACCTCAATGTCTTCGTCGGCTAATCTTTCCCAGAGGTCTACGATGTTTCCGACGTAGGCCATCGATACGGTCCGCTGCTCGTCGACGGCCTTCCGGACGGCGGGGATGAGCTCATCGAGATTGTCGTGCAGCTCGTCCACCCATCCCTGGTCATGGCGCTTTTGAGCGGCCAAGGGGTTGATCTCGGCCACGACGCTGACCACTCCGGCGATGTTGCCTGCCTTGGGCTGTGCGCCGCTCATGCCTCCGAGTCCGGAAGAGACGAAGAGCGGTTTGCGCTCACGTCCGTTCATGACGCGCCGGGCGGCGTTGAGGACGGTGATGGTGGTGCCGTGCACGATGCCCTGTGGACCGATATACATGTAGGATCCGGCTGTCATCTGACCGTATTGGCTCACGCCAAGGGCGTTGAAGCGCTCCCAGTCGTCGGGCTTGGAATAGTTGGGGATGACCATTCCGTTGGTCACCACGATGCGCGGTGCGTTGCGATGGGAGGGGAAGAGGCCGAGCGGATGTCCGGAATACATGACGAGCGTCTGTTCGTCAGTCATCTCGCTGAGGTAGCGCATGGTAAGCCTGTACTGTGCCCAGTTCTGGAATATGGCGCCGTTACCGCCGTAGACGATCAGCTCGTGCGGGTGCTGGGCGACGCGAGGGTCGAGGTTATTCTGGATCATGAGCATGATGGCGGCCGCCTGGAGCGACCGGTGGGGATACTCGTTGATGGGTCGTGCGTGCATCGCATAGCGCGGGCGGAAGCGATACATGTATATTCTGCCGTAGCGTTTCAGTTCCTCTGCGAACTCGGGAGCAAGCACGGCGTGCTGCTCTTTGGGGAAATAGCGGAGCGCGTTGCGCAGTGCGAGGCGCTTTTCGTCGGCGTTCAGGATGTCCTTACGCTTCGGGGCGTGGTTTACTTCGGTGTCATAGGGCATCGGCTCGGGCAGCTCTGCGGGTATTCCGAGCCTGATGTCGGCCTGGAATGCTGCCAATGTCATATCGTTGCTGTTGTGTTCCATTGTATATGTCAGATAAGAGATTCGACGGTCTGTGTGATTTCCCGCTCTGCCTGATCGGCCTCGGCGGCGATGCGCTCGGCTTCAGCGACCAAGGCGTTGGCTGTTTGCCGGTCCTTGAGAGATGCCGCGTTGATCTTCACGTTGAGGCATGCGCCCCTGACGGCCGCCCTTGCCGCGAGCGCGCCGACACCGGCATCGGAGACGCTGTTGGGGTTTCCCTGCTGTGCCATCATGCGGCACAGCTCGAATGTCTCATAGGAGGCTTTCATCGTCTGGAGTGGTATCTCGGTGGCATAGAGCGTGGCTGCCTGGATGGCGTCGCTGCGGAGGCGTTTCTCCTCGTCAGTTCCCTTGGGCATGCCGAATGCGTTCATGATGCGGTTGAATGCCTGCGTGTCCTCGTCGACGAGGTGCAAGAGGCGTTCCATGAGCTGCTGTCCGCGGTCGGCCCAGTTGCTGAACTCCTGCCATCTGTCGTCCCAGCCCTGTTTTCCTGCCGAAAGATTGGCGACCATGGCTCCCAAGGCGGCTGCCAAGGCACCCATATAGGCGGAGATGGTGCCGCCACCCGGAGCAGGCGATTCACGTGAGGTCTCCTCAGCGAAGCCGCGTATGGAGAGGTCGACGAGCCTCCGTTGTTTGTCGTCGGCTTCGAGGAGGAACTCGATCACCTTCTCTTCGGGCTTGAAAGGCTTGAGGTCATCAAGCCCCATGGACTTGACGGCGATCTTGATGATGTCGCTTTCGGGGATGCCGGTTGAGCGCTGCTGCTTCTCGAGGAAGTAACGGCCGGCGTCGATGAGCGTCTTCTTGGGGATCAGCCCGACGATCTCCGTGCCGGTGACGCGCACGCCTCGATTCTGCGCGCAGCGGCATACCTCTTCAAAAGCTTTGTGCAGCGGCGTCACCTGAAGATTGGTCATGTTCATCGAAACCTGCGCGATGCCGTACTCATCGATATACCATCCGATGGCCTTCGTGCACTTCAGCGTGCCGGGCTGCATGATGGTGCGTCCCTGTTCGTCCTTGAGCGGCTTTCCGGTGAGCAGTCCACCCTCGCGCATGGGACGTCCTTTCTCGCGCACGTCGAATGCTATGGCATTGGCGCGGCGTGTGGATGTCGTGTTCAGATTATAGTTGACGGCGATGAGGAAGTCGCGTGCGCCGACGGCGGTGCATCCGGTCCGGGCCACGTCGTCATCATAGGGGCGTGCGCCGAAGTCGGGTGCCTTGTCGGGATCGGCGAGCTTTTCGGGCAGCGCTTCATATTCTCCGGCGCGGCATACGGCCAAATTTTTACGCTCCGGCTTGCGCGCGGCAGCCTCATAGCAATAGGTCGGGATGTGCAGATTATCGGCGATGCGCTGTGCGAGCCGGCGTGCGAGTTCGGCACACTCCTCAAGCGTGATGCCCGCAACGGGTATGAGCGGAAGCACGTCGGTAGCTCCCATACGCGGATGGGCACCGTGGTGCTGCCGCATGTCGATGAGCTGGGCGGCGCGTTCCACGGCTCTGAAGGCTGCTTCGCATACGGCTTCCGGTTCGCCGACAAAGGTGACGACCGTGCGGTTGGTCGCATCGCCCGGGTCAACGTCTAACAGTTTGACGCCCTTACAGGCGGTAATGACGTCCTGTATGGCGTGGATGGTCTCCATGTTGCGTCCTTCACTGAAGTTGGGAACGCACTCGATAATACGCTTTACTTGTTCCATAGTATTTCGTTCATATTCTTTTGTTCCTGCGGTTAACAACGGCTCTCTTTCGCAAGGGACGTTTGCAGTATTGAGATTTCAAGTGGCAAATATAGTCTTTTTTTGTGTTTTGATGCAAGAAAAATGCATTAAATTTGTCCGAGAAAGTTAATAAATGTGTATTTCTGATACCTTGCACGCCACTTCTTTACTGTTTCTGCCCGTTCTCAAAGCCTGTAAGGCGGCACGATCAGGCCTGCTTTCACTGCTCTTCTTACCTCCCTTTCATCTTCTCATCCTTTCATCCCAATCATCATCCCTCATCCTCTCATTCCCTCGTCTTTCTCATCCTTTCCAACTGCTTCTGTCTTCCCGCTCGCGCAGAGCTATCCTCCGGGGCGCCAAGAGCTATCATATGGGCGGCCCAAAGCATAGCTCTTGGCGCCCCGGAGGATAGCTCTGCGCGAGCGGCATTTTTGCTCCGTCTTGCAAGGTGTGGTGTTTTGGACTTAAAGTTTTGTCTTCGTGAGAGTTATGTGGATGGCTTGCTGATGATGAAGATGAGGGGATGAGAAGATGAATAGGATGATGGAGGGTGATTGAGATGCGGGGATGAGAAGATGAATAGGATGATGGGGGGTGATTGAGATGCGGGGATGAGAAGATGAATAGGGTGAGGGTGGCATAAACAAAAAAATCCCGCAGATATCGTGTCTGTGGGATTTTGGCCTTCTGGCGCTTCAGGATGGGCTTGAACCAACGACCCCCTGATTAACAGTCAGGTGCTCTAACCAACTGAGCTACTGAAGCAGTTTGCCTGATAGCGGGTGCAAAGGTAAGGACTTTATGGGAAACCTCCAAATATTTTCCGTGTTTTTTTTTCGATTTCGCAAAAAAAAAGATTGCTTGGGTGGCGCGTTCGTTCCGTTGAGGCGGACGATGCTCGGAGCGTGAAAAAAAACTTATTTGCGGACGGAAGTCATGAGATTTTCGTATCTTTGCAAAAATTTAAATGCGATGATGAGAAAATTGCTTTCCTGTATCCTGCTGTCCGTTCTCGGCCTCGCGCCGGTCCATGCGCAGCGCAAGGACCACAACTTCGACGTGGCCAAAAACCTCGAGGTGCTCAACACGATCTATAAGCAGCTTGATATGATGTATGTGGATACGCTCGACGCCAACGAGGTGCTCGGCACGGGAATCGAGGCCATGCTGCGCTCGCTGGATCCCTATACGGTCTATTATCCGGAGGACAAGGTGCGCGACCTGAAGTCGATGATCACCGGAAACATGGGAGCCGGTATCGGGTCGCTGATCCGATACAACTCGCAGATCAGGAATGTGGTGATCGATGAGCCCTATGCCGGTATGCCCGCAGCGGAGGCCGGGCTGAAGAAGGGTGACATCGTACTGAGCGTGGACGACGAGCCGATGGCCGGAAAGGACAATGAATACGTGAGCAAACGCTTGCGCGGCGATGCTGGAACGAGCTTCATTCTCAAGGTGAAGCGGCCTTCGACGGGTAAGATTCTCAAGATGAAGATCACGCGCAGGGCCATCGTCATGCCGGCGGTGCCCTATTACGGGATGCAGAAGGACGGAATCGGCTACATCAATCTGAACTCTTTCACCGAAGGCTGTGCGAAGGAAGTGCGCCGCGCTTTTGTCGAGCTGCGGAACCAGGGCATGAAAGGACTGGTGCTGGATCTGCGCGGCAACGGCGGCGGATCGGAGCAGGAGGCGGTCAGCATCGTCAATATGTTTGTGCCGAAAGGCAGGCTCATCGTTTCTAACCGGGGCAAACTGGCCCGCGTCAACCGTGACTACAGGGCCACGGTGGAGCCGGTAGACACGCTGATGCCGATTGTCGTCATGGTCAATGGCGGCACGGCGAGTTCCAGTGAGATCACGAGCGGTGCCCTGCAAGATCTTGACCGGGCGGTCATCCTTGGTACCCGGACCTATGGAAAGGGGCTTGTCCAGATGACCATGGACGTGCCCTACAACGGGCAGCTGAAGCTCACGACCAACAAATACTACATCCCCAGCGGCCGCTGCATACAGGCCATCAACTACCGGCATGCACGAGGCGGATATACGGAGCATGTGGCCGACTCGCTCACGAAGGTCTTCTACACCTCGCGCGGACGGGAAGTCAGAGACGGGGGAGGCATTCAGCCGGATGTCGAAGTGAAGCCCGACTCGCTGCCGAACATCGCCTATTATCTCTCCGAAGTGAAGGACTCGAATGAGGTGTTGCTCAATTACGAGACCGATTACATCGCCCGCCACCCGACCATTGCGCCCCCGTCGGAGTTCGAACTGAGCGATGCCGACTACGAGGAGTTCAAGCAGCGCGTCGTGAAAAGCGGTTTCAAGTATGACCCCGAAAGCGAGAAAGGATTGGAAAAACTGATCACGATCGCCCGCTTTGAAGGCTACTACGATGAGGCCAAGGCCGAGTTTGAGGCGCTGGAGCAGAAATTGAAGCACAACGTGGCGAAGGATCTTGACTACAACAAGGAGATGATCAAGCAGGTGATCGAGAATGATCTCGTGGCTGCCTACTATTTCCAGCGCGGCACGGTGGAGAATATGCTCCGCAAGGACAAGCAGTTCAAGGCAGCCATGGAGCTGATAGGCGACAGCGCCCGCTATCAGCAGTTGCTCCAACCTGTGAAGAAAGGGAAATAGGCCGCTATGGAACTGACAGGCGGAAAGAAGTCGGCGGCGCGTCCGCAGACCGTCTCTGCGTCTCGGAGAGTCATTCTCCGCGTCCGGCAGGTCGTCTAAATGCCATTTCGGGCATAATCGTTTGAAAATGTGATGAAAATCATCTTTTTATTTGGAAGTTGCAGGATTTTTTTGTAATTTTGCAGCGTTCAGTGGAATGAGGGGCTCACGAGAGCTCCTCATTTTGTTTTAATATAACACGTATGATTGACAAAAGCGTCGTAAAAAGCATTGTAGAAGACTGGTTGAAAGACAAGGAATATTTCCTCGTAGGCATCGAGATCAGTCAGGAAGACAAGATTGTTGTGGAAATAGATCACGCCGATGGCGTATGGATTGAAGACTGTGCGGATCTGAGCAAGCATATTGAAGACCGTCTGGACAGGGAAGATGAAGATTATGAATTGGAGGTGGGCTCGGCCGGATTGGGTCAGCCGTTCAAGGTGTTGCAGCAATATGCGAACAACATCGGCAATGAAGTGGAGGTGATGGATGCCGACGGACAGAAGTTCAAGGGTATCCTCAAGCAGGTAGACGGCAACGATTTTACGGTCACGGTCACTGAGCGCGTGCGCGAAGAAGGCAAGAAACGGCCTGTCAAGAAGGATGTGGACCACCACTTTCACATCGACCAAGTGAAATATACTAAATACATTATAAGTTTCAAATAAGCTATGGCAGCAAGAAAAAATGATGAAGAACAAGTCAGCTTGATTGACACCTTCCGTGAGTTCAAGGAAACGAAGAACATCGATCGTACGACACTTGTCAGCGTCTTGGAGGAAAGCTTCCGCAACGTGTTGGCAAAGATCTATGGCAGTGATGAGAACTTTGACGTGATCATCAACCCCGATAAGGGCGACTTTGAGATCTATCGCAACCGCACGGTCGTTGAAGACGGCGAGGTGGAAGATGAGAACAAGCAGATCTCTTTGAGCGAAGCGCGCAAGATAGAACCTGATTACGAGGTCGATGAGGATGTCTCCGAGAGTGTCAACTTTGCCAAGTTCGGACGCCGGGCCATCCTGACGCTCCGTCAGACGCTGGCTTCCAAGATCCTCGA
>JALFRV010000287.1 GCA_022778905.1 Prevotella sp.
GATTCTGTCGCATCTGCAGCTCTCGGCCGGATACAACATCGTGTTCGGCAAGACGGGCGATGTCAACGTCGGCAGTGCCATTCAGGATTCCTACGATCAGGTCAGAGGAAAGGGCGACAAAGGCCGGACGAACTCCTGGCAGATCGCCCTTGCCTACTACTTCTGAAGCACATGATGGATGAGGCTCGCGCGGAGCTATCCTCCGGGGCCTCGAAAGCTATGCTTTGGACGGCCAAGAGCTATGCTTTAGGGCGCCGAAAGCATAGCTCTGCGGAAGGTAGAAAAGGCTTCCGCGTAAAGCATTGAATATCAATGGGGTAAAGAGGACGTGCGGCCGCCTTGCCGGAGGAGGATCTCCGGAGGCGGGGCACTTGCTCTTTGCCCCTTGTTGTTTCATCCCGGACCGGTCATTAAGGCCTGCACTGATATGGTCGGATCGTCGGGCTGCCTGCCTGTCGGGGTGCCGAAGGCGTCGCGGGCTACGTGGAGAAAGACCGGGGGGTGAGCCACCCGACTGACGGACGAAAGCAGTCGGGAAGCATTCGTAGGCAAGTGTTGTTGAAACGCTGCGCCCTGATAAACGATTTGGGGTCACGGTCCCGTTTGCGGAAAAGATCGGTCCGTCTGCTGCCGATCTCGTTTTTTTTCCTTATTTTTGCATCTGTGATCTACGTTGAAGTCATCTTACCCCTGCCCTTGGAGGGCACTTTCACCTATGCCGTGGCCGACTCGATGGAGGCGGGGGCAGCGGTGGGAACGCGCGTGCTCGTGCCATTGGGCAAGTCGAAGACCTATACGGGCATCGTCATCCGCCGTCACCGGGAGCGTCCCGACTTTGAGGTGAAGGAGGTGATGGCCGTATTGGACGAGCGTCCGATGGTCCTGCCCGGGCAGCTGAAGCTGTGGGAGTGGATCGCGGACTATTACATGTCGCCCTTGGGGGAGATCTACAAGGCTGCGTTGCCGTCGGGATTGAAAGCTGAAGACGGCTACCGCCCGAAAACGGAAACCTACGTGGGGCTGTCGCCCGACTATCGTTCGGAGCAGGCGCTGCACGTCGCCTTGGACGTGTTGGGGCGTGCGCGACGGCAGCAGGAAGTGCTGATCCACTTCCTCGGCATGTCTCACTGGGACTCGCTGCAGCAGGATCGGCCGACGGAAGCCATCGTGGAGATCACGCGCGACGAGCTGATGAACGTCAGTCACTGTTCGGCCGCGGCGCTGAAGGCCGTCATCGACCGGAAGATCCTCTACACCTACGAGCTCGAAGTGGGCCGTCTGAACTGCCCGGATGGGGCTGAAGAGGGAGCCTTGAAGCCGTTGAGCACGGTGCAGCAGGATGCTTACAACCGGATACTGTTCCAGTGGATGAAGCACAACGTGGTGCTCCTGCACGGCGTCACGTCGAGCGGGAAGACCGAAGTCTATATCCATCTCATCACGAAGATGCTGCAGGAGCATCGGCAGGTGCTCTATCTCTTGCCCGAGATCGCGCTGACCGTGCAGATCATGTCGCGCCTGCGTCGCGTGTTCGGCAACCGGCTCGGCATCTATCACTCCAAATACAGCGACGCCGAACGGGTGGAGATCTGGAAGAAGCAGTTGTCGGACGATCCCTATGAGGTGATCCTCGGGGCGCGCAGTGCGGTGTTTCTGCCGTTTCGCCGGTTGGGGCTGGTCATCGTCGACGAGGAACATGAGACCTCGTTCAAGCAGCAGGACCCGGCTCCGCGCTATCATGCCCGGTCGGCGGCCATCATGCTTGCCCGGACGGCAGGTGCGAAGACGCTGCTCGGGACCGCCACGCCGTCGGTGGAGAGCTACTACAATGCCGAGACCGGAAAATACGGGCTCGTGCGCCTGCAGACCCGTTTCCAGGACATCCAACTGCCAGAGATCGAGGTCGTCGACATCAAGGACCTGCAGCGGAGGAAGATGATGCAGGGCCTGTTTTCGCCCACCCTGCTGTCCGCCGTGCGGCAGACGCTCGCCGAGGGACGGCAGGCGATACTCTTCCAGAACCGTCGCGGCTTTGCCCCGATGATCGAGTGCCGCGTCTGCGGATGGATTCCGAAGTGTCGGAACTGTGATGTCTCGCTCACCTTACACAAGAACCTCAACCTGCTGACCTGCCATTATTGCGGTTTCACTTATAGCGTTCCGGCCGTCTGTCCTAACTGCGGCAGCACCGAGCTGAGCGGCCGGGGCTACGGAACAGAGAAGATCGAGGATCAGATCCGCGAGATCTTCCCCGAGGCCCGCGTAGCCCGGATGGACTTGGACACCACGCGCGCCCGCACCGCATATGAGCGCATCATCGGCGACTTCTCGTCGGGGCGGACCAATCTGCTGATCGGAACGCAGATGATCAGTAAGGGCTTGGATTTCGACAACGTGAGTGTGGTCGGCATACTGAATGCCGATTCGATGCTCAACTATCCCGACTTCCGGGCCTATGAGCACGCTTTCATGATGATGGCGCAGGTCAGTGGACGCGCCGGAAGAAAGGGGAAGCGCGGCCGGGTGATCCTCCAGACCAAGAGTGCGGATCTTCCGGTGATCCGGCAGGTGGTGCACAACGATTACGAAGGATTCTATCGGGATCTGCTCGAGGAGCGTAAGGCGTTCAATTATCCGCCGTTTTTCCGTCTGGTTTATGTCTATCTGAAGCATCGCAACGAAGGAACGGTGGAGACGGCCGGCCAGGAATTGGGGAGCAGACTGCGCCAGTGGTTCGGCGATCGGATATTAGGACCGGACCGTCCGTCGGTGGCCCGCGTGAAGGCAATGCACATCCGCAAGATTGTCATCAAGCTCGAGACAGGCTTGGATCCGGCGCTTGTCCGCCGCTACCTTCGCTTGGGCGCAGGGCAGATGATGCAGGACAAGCGTTATGCGACGCTGCAAGTGTACTACGATGTGGATCCCTTGTAGGCGTTCGGGAGCCTTGTGAATGATGAATGTGGCGTGTAGGGTGATGACAGAGTCGCCTTTGGCGATAGCCGATGACGGATCGGCAAACTCGGGGACGGGCACAAGGCCCGTCCCTGAGAGCTTCCGCCGTCCCTTCGGAAGGGAAGGGAGTCGGTCGCGAAAGGGGAGATGTGCCATCAGATAAATGCTTGCTGCCCGTATGGGCGGGGATCAGCGTGTCCGCCCATACGATACCTGTGCGTATACGGAAGATCGGTTTGCACATCCGGCATCGTCTCCCCTCCCATCGGAGGAGCCGGGGGAGGCTCCTCCTGCATTTCATGAAGGAATGATGAATGATATACTTTACCTCAGGCTTAGAGATCAATGTCGAGGCCGACACCTACGACCTTGTTGGTGCGGGTGAACTTGTCCGTGTTCTCGGTCTTCATGCCTTGGATGTCCGCCGCGTACGACTTGTTGAACTTGTCGTAGTCTGTGAAGAAGTAAGCCACATTGACACTCATGTTCTTGGCAATCTTGAACTTGGCGCCGAAGCCTAAGCTGTAGCTGCTGGTGACAAAACTCATGTCGCTCAGATAGCTGCCGTCGCCGAGCCCGTAGTTCGTGATCTGGCCGCCTGCACTGACGAGTATGTTCTTCGTAATGTCCCATTCGGCACCGGCAAGATATTCCATCGTGTTGTGCTCAAGCAGCTTCTGCTTGTCGTTGGCCATCTTGGCGTGCTTGTCGAAATAATAGTGGTAGCTTCCCATCACGCGCACATTGGGCAGGATGGAATATTGCGCGCCGAGCGTCCAGAGCCCCGGCAGGTCGTTGGGTGTGTTGACTCCGTCGCGGAAAAGCCCCGTGTCGTCGCGCTTGGTGTGATTTTCGATGTTGAAGTGAGTGGTGAATTCGAGTCGCGTAGCAAGATTCAGTTTGCCCAACTGATAGTCGAAACCGATGATAGGCGTGATGCCCCAGCCCAACTGCTTGCAGTCGAGATACTTGTCTGCGAACTGCTCCTTGGTCTCGTTGGCCTTGTCTGCGCCCGCCTGATACTTCGCGGCAGTGGAGAGATAGACCGCCTGCGTGGCCGGGTCATTGGCCATCTCGGAAGCCCGCATCTTGTAGTAGAAAGCCATTTGGGAATACGTATTGGCCTGCGTACCGAAGTAGTCGTAGAGCCGTTCCATGTTTCCGTTGATGTTGGCGCTGATGCCTGTGATGTTGCCTTCATACTTGTTCCAGATATAGTTGAACCGTGCGCCGGCGTAAACCGCCATGTGTTTATTGATCTTATACGTTGTTCCGAACTGCAATCCGAAATCATACTGCTGTCCGTTGATGTAAGAATTGACGCTGTAACCGGGCGTATTCGTCTTGATGCCCTGACTTGCGAGCAGGGCAGGGATCAGCGCAATCTGCCGCTCAAACGATCCGAGCCCTTCGTTGAAGGATGCTTTGCCGCCCCCGCCGTTGAGTGCAAAGCCTATCTGAAAGCCCCAACGGTCGTAGTTCAAGGCTCCCTGAAAGGAGGGGAGGATAGGTACAGAGGCCTTACCCTTGAACACTTTCACGCCGTTTTCATCCCCGCCGTTCAGCTTGAAAGGCTGATAGAAAGGCGTTCCCTGCAGAGCCGGGACGTTCATTCCGCTCTCGATGGTGCGCGTCTGATAGATGTTCTGGAAACTGAACGACAGATGCAGGCCTCGCTGCAGGAAGGCAACGCCGGCCGGATTGGAGTAGACGCCGTCGATGGCGATAACTCCGTCGCGTGCGAAGTTACGGTTGAAAGCAACGTTTTGATTGGTGTTCGTGAGCAAGCCACCTGCATAGCTTGTCGTTCCTGAAATACTTAGTGCCGCTAAAAAGCACGTAAATTTTGCCTTTATCATGTTAAAAACTCGTAAAAAATTGGCTGCAAAGTTACTAACATTGTTCTTTTTCTCGCAACATAAGTCAACTTTTTATTTTATATTAACATAATTCCGGTTGTTCATGCACAAATTCTGGAGTCTGTGCATGAATATTATGCGTTTGCCTCAGTTTTTTTGAGTTCGGGATATTGGATTCTTGTGTGATAGATGGACTTCAACCGTTCGGTCAGCACAATCTTGGCCAGGGCGATGTCGCGGAATGTAATGGGGCACTCTTTGAAATACCCATCGTTGACCTGTTGGTCAATGATCTTGTTGACAACATTGCTGATGCTCTCCTCTGTGTATTCGGGCAGCGAGCGCGAAGCGGCCTCCACGGCATCGGCCATCATCAGAATGGCCTGCTCGCGGGTGAAAGGATTAGGTCCGGGATAGGTGAACGGCTCGGGATCTATTTCCTCTTCAGGATGCTCATTCTGGCATTTTATATAGAAGTATTTTGCCACTCCGTGTCCGTGGTGGGTGAGAATGAAGTCCTTGATGAATGCCGGCAGGTCTGCCTTTTCGGCCAGCTTGACCCCTTCGGTCACGTGTCCGATGATGACCTGGGCACTCTTCTTGTAGTCCAGATGGTTGTGCGGATTGGCCCCCGCCTGGTTTTCGGTGAAGAAAACCGGATCACACATCTTGCCGATGTCATGATAGAGCGCGCCCGTGCGGACCAATAAGCTGTTGGCGCCGATGCGGTTTGCGATCTCTGAAGCAAGGTTTCCGACGGTGATCGAATGCTGGAAGGTGCCGGGAGTGGTCTCGCTCAGCTTGCGCAGAAGACCCTTGTTGGTGTTGGAGAGTTCAAACAAGGTGATGTCGGACGTGAATCCAAAGACCTTCTCAATCACGTACATGAGGGGGTAGGCCAATAATAGGAACACGCCATTCACTGCAAAATGGTAGTACATACTTTGATCCAACTGCGCGATAGCACTGTCCTGCATCAGCTGGAGGGCAAAATAGACCGCGCAACTTGTAAGCGCCACAAAGATGGCAGTCTTGAAGAGCTGTGCGCGTTGGGACAGTTCCTGAAGCGTATAGATGGCAACTAAGCCGGATGCAAGCTGCACGATGATGAACTCATACTGATATCTCACGGCAGCTGCGCATATGAGTATCGTCGTCGCATGTGTGATGAACGCCGTCCGCGAGTCCATGAAGATGCTCGTGAAGATAGGTACGAGCGCGAAAGGTATAATGTATACACTGAACAGATTATGCTCCATCATGAGCGAAACGAAAATGGGGAACAGCATGATGAGCGCATACATCATCAGCAGACTGTGCAGATTGTAGAAGTAGTCGTGTCGGAAGAGCGCGAGATAGATCGTGAACAGCAACACTAAAATGCCCACATAGAGGATCTGCCCGATCACGGTCGACGTGAATTCCTCTGATGTGAGGCTCCGTCTTTTCATCTCCCGCTCGAACGAAGACAACACCCGGAAGTCGTAGTCGTCGACGATCTCGCCCCGGTCGATGATTTTCTGTCCGCTCATCACCATCCCACTGGCAAGCGGAATGCTGCTCAGGAGGTCGTCCCGCTCTGTTTCGCTTCGTGTTTTGTCATAAGCCAGATTCGGCTCGATATAGTTGGTGAGATTGCATTTCTGCAGGATGAGCTTCTCTTTGGCTAACTTTTCGTCCGAGAGCAGCTGCTCATAGGCCGAGAATGTGGAGTAGATACAGTTGATCTGAAGGATCTGCGCGTTCTTCCCACTGACCACCCTGATCATCGAGGTGGAGTCTTTGGCGATGTCATTGTATTCGAGCGTGCTCATGATACCTGACTGATAGAGCCTGTGCAGGCGGTCGATGAGGATCGGGATGTAGCTGTCCGGGAGCCCCGGAATGCCCTCCTTGAAGTCCTCCCTGAATTTTGCGATCACCTGTTTCTCTACATTTACATTGTAATTATAATAGGGCTGAAACACCTCCATCAACGAGTCCTGCTCTGCCTTGATGGCCTCATCACTTTTGTAAATGGGAAAGTCGAAACGGGCAATGAATGAACCGTACATCCAAGGTTTGCCGACATCGTAATGGAAACGTTGTCCTTCGCTGTGCGGCAAGAACCATACGATCACGGCGACGGTGATGATTACGAATGCAACACGTGTCAGGACGTTGCGCCAGTAATGATTCTCAGATGTGTCGAATTTATGCATGATAGCCGATGATTATAGCTTATACATTGCGAAAATACTAAAAAAATACGCAAGACTCAAAAAAAATACGTACTTTTGCATAAATTTATGTCATATCTTCATTTATCAAATGGCTGAAAGAAAAGTAAGGGTGCGATTTGCCCCAAGTCCGACAGGGCCATTGCACATCGGTGGTGTGCGAACCGCATTGTATAATTATCTGTTCGCCAGACAGCATGGCGGCGACTTCGTTTTCAGAATAGAGGACACCGATTCGAATCGTTTTGTTCCGGGAGCAGAGGAATATATCCAGGAGTCATTTAAGTGGCTTGGCATCAAGTTTGATGAAGGCGTTGGCTTTGGAGGCGAACATGGTCCCTACAGACAGAGTGAACGGCGCGAGATCTACAAGCAATACGTCCGTCAACTGCTTGACTCCGGTAAGGCCTATGTTGCCTTCGACACGCTGGAGGAGCTTGATGCGAAGCGGAATGAGATCAGCAATTTCCAATATGATGCGCACACGCGGCTCACGATGACCAATTCGCTGGTCCTCGGAAAGGAAGAATCCGATCGCAGGATAGCGGACGGACAACAGTACGTCGTGCGGTTCAAGATCGAGCCGGGCGAGGATGTTCATGTCCACGACATGATCCGCGGCGACGTCCGTATCAAGAGTGACATCCTCGATGACAAGGTCCTTTACAAGAGCGCAGACGAGTTGCCGACCTACCATCTGGCCAATATCGTCGACGATCATCTGATGGAAATCACCCACGTAATCCGTGGGGAGGAGTGGCTGCCGAGCGCTCCGTTGCACGTGTTGCTCTACCGTGCCTTCGGCTGGGAGGAGACCATGCCGCGCTTTGCCCATCTTCCGCTCCTGCTGAAGCCTGAAGGTAAGGGCAAGTTGTCTAAGCGGGACGGCGACCGATTGGGCTTTCCGGTCTTCCCGCTCGAATGGCATGATCCCAAGACGGGTGAGGTCAGCAGCGGCTATAGGGAGAGCGGCTACTTCCCGGAAGCCGTCATCAACTTCCTGGCCTTATTGGGATGGAACCCCGGGACGGAGCAGGAGCTCTTCTCATTGGATGAACTCGTGCGGACATTCGATATCTCCAAGTGCTCCAAATCGGGTGCCAAGTTCGACTATCAGAAAGGCATCTGGTTCAATCATGAATACATTCTCCGCAAGAGTGATGCCGTCATTGCCGACCTTTTTGCCCCGATCGTTGCCAATAACGGTGTGGACGAGAGCCTCGAACGGGTCACGCAGGTGGTCCATATGATGAAGGACCGCGTCGATTTCGTCAAGGAGCTGTGGCCGTTGTGCTCGTTCTTCTTCATCCCACCGATGGAGTATGACGAGAAGACCGTGAAAAAGCGTTGGAAAGCGTATTCGGCCCAGCAGATGACCGAACTCGGACAGGTGCTCGGGCAGGTCGAAGACTTCTCCATTGAGGGCCAGGAAAAAGCCGTCATGGAATGGGTTGAGCGCAACGAATACAAGCTCGGCGACGTGATGAATGCCTTCCGTCTCGCATTGGTGGGCATCGGCAAGGGTCCCGGGATGTTTGACATTTCGGCTTTCTTAGGCCGTGAAGAGACGCTGAAACGCCTTCACCGGGCTATTGACATACTAAAATAGGAGCCATGTACAATCTGATCATGATCCTGTATATGGGTGGTGTGGCCATCGCTACCCTGTTCAGCCGCAAGGTGCGGACAATGTGGCGGGGAGAGCATCAGGCGCTGCAGGTCCTCAGGGAGAAAGTGGATCCCGCTGCCAGATATGTCTGGTTTCATGCAGCCTCGTTAGGTGAGTTTGAGCAAGGGCGCCCGCTCATGGAGAAGATACGCCGTGAGCATCCTGCCTACAAGATCCTTCTCACGTTCTTTTCCCCCTCCGGTTACGAGGTCCGGAAGAACTATCCGGGAGCTGACATCATCTGTTACCTGCCGATAGATACGGTCAGCAATGCCCGCAGATTCCTGCGCACGGTGCGTCCTGTGATGGCTTTCTTCATCAAGTATGAGTTCTGGTACAACTACCTTCATATCCTGCAGCATCGCCGTGTGCCTGTCTACAGCGTCAGCAGTATCTTCCGTCCCAATCAGATTTTCTTCAGATGGTACGGTCGCGGGTATGGCAGGGTGCTGAGATGTTTCACGAAATTCTTCGTCCAGAACGAGATCTCGAAGGAGCTTTTAGGCAAGATCGGCATCACGGAGGTGGAAATCGTGGGCGACACCCGCTTCGACCGCGTGGTCCAGATCAAGGAAGCCGCCAGGCAACTACCCGTCGTCGAGGCTTTTGTCAACGGTCCCGGAGAAGCCGGGAAACCCTCTGCAGATCTGCCGGCGAAGCGTTCCGTCTTTGTGGCCGGATCGTCCTGGCCGCCCGACGAGGATATTTTCATCCGCTATTTCAACCGACATCCCGAGTGGAAAATGATCATTGCGCCGCACGTCATCGGTGAGGACCACCTCCGGCAGATCATCGGCAAGCTTGAGTGCAAGGCGGTCCGCTACACGCAGACCACTCCGGAGGAAGCAGCCCAGGCCGACTGTCTGATCATCGACTGCTTCGGGTTGCTCTCCTCGGTCTATCATTACGGTCAGGTGTCCTATGTCGGCGGCGGATTCGGCGTCGGTATCCACAATGTGCTCGAGGCTGCCGTCTGGGGCATGCCGGTCATCTTCGGCCCCAACAACCAGCGGTTCCAGGAGGCCCAGGGACTGAAAGCGGCCGGCGGAGGCTATGAAATCGGCAACTACGATGACTTAGAATTGCTGATGGTGCAGTTCAATTCCGACCCGCAGGAGCTGGCAAGGGCAGGCCGTAAAGCAGGAGCCTTCGTGGAGAGTCTTACAGGAGCGACCGACCGGGTGTTCAGCTCCATTCAACTTTGAACATAAATCATTTCATCATGGGAAAGATCATTCTGACGGGCGACCGCCCCACAGGAAAGCTCCATCTGGGGCATTATATCGGCTCATTGAGCCGCCGCGTACAGTTGCAAGATGCAGGCGACTACGACCGCATGTTTGTTTTCATGGCCGATGTGCAGGCCTTGACGGACAACGCAGACAATCCGGAGAAGATCCGGCAGAACATTATCGAGGTCGCACTCGATTATCTGTCAGTCGGACTTGATCCGGCACGATGCACGCTTTACATCCAGAGTCAGATCCCCGAGCTGGCCGAGCTGACCACGTATCTGATGAATCTCGTCAGCGTGTCGCGCGTACAGCGCAACCCGACGGTGAAGACGGAGATCAAGATGCGCAATTTCGAGGCCAACATTCCGCTCGGATTCTTCTGCTATCCCGTATCTCAGGCGGCCGATATCGCCGCCTTCAAGGCCACCACAGTGCCAGCCGGCGAGGATCAGGAGCCGATGATCGAACTGACCCGCGAGCTGGTCCACCGCTTCAATCAGGTCTATGCGCCGGTGCTGGTCGAGCCGAACATCCTGCTCCCTGACAACGCCACGGCCCGCCGTCTGCCCGGTACCGACGGCAAGGAGAAGATGAGCAAGAGCCTCGGCAACTGCATCTACCTGAGCGACGACCGCGACACGGTATGGCAGAAGGTGCGCTCCATGTATACCGATCCATTGCATGTCAACCTCTCCGATCCCGGTCACGTGGAGGGAAATGCCGTGTTCACCTATCTCGATGCGTTCTCGGTGACAGAAGACTTCGCTGAGTTCTGGCCCGAATACCACGATCTCGACGAGCTGAAAGCGGCCTACACGAAAGGCGGCGTGGGCGACATGAAGTGCAAGAAGTTTCTCAACAGTATCCTCGACCGCATGCTGACCCCCATCCGCGAGCGCCGTCACGAGTTCGAACAGGACATCCCCGAGATCTTCAACATCCTCCGTCGGGGTTCCGAACAGGCGCGTGAGGCCGCCGCACAGACCATGGATGAGGTGCGTCGGGCCATGCAGATCGACTATTTTGAGGATGAGGCCCTGATCCGCAGTCAGGCCGAGAAGTATCGGAAAGCATAAGCTCCTTTAGCCGCGGTCGTGCGATTTTCGACCGTTTCCGTGAAGCAATCCCGCTTCCGGCAGCCATGTTCCGGGCAGGGTGAATATCCCTCTTCCGTGACCGGCGGCCATTTTCGGTCTCGGCGCATGTAACGTCCGGACGGGCCGGACAAAGATAAAGGGAATGCAAGGATGGACTTTCGTCCGCTCCTGCATTCCCTTCTCTGTTGACAGAAAGTATCTTCTGGCGGTGCCGGTCACCCTTTGAGGTGGGCCTTGAGCACGCGTCCGATGCGCCCGAGCCCGTCCATCAGGCGGCTCCGGGGGCATGCCATGTTGATCCGGATGAATCCTTCGCCGGCCCGTTCTCCATACATCGTGCCACCGTTGACAAGCACCTTGCCTTCATGGAGCAGCATGCGGTAGGCCTCCTTGGAGGTGATTCCCCAGGCCGAAACATCCACCCAGGCCAGATAGGTGCCTTCCAACTTGGTCACCTTTGCCATCGGCAGTTCGTCGGCAAAGAACTTCCTGAGCGCCTCGTAGTTGCCATGGATGTAGCCGTTCAGCTCGTCTATCCAGTCTTCGCTCTCGTTGTAGGCGGCCTCGACGGCCACCGGGGCGAACGGATTGACGTCACACACCTCGTTGATGTTGATGGCGCGGTCTATGCGTCGGCGCAGTTCGGGATCCTTGCAGATGACGTTGGCGATCTGCAGACCGGCCGTATTGAATGATTTGGAGGGTGAGTTCAGCGTGACCGAATTGTTCAGGCAGGCTTCAGAAACGGCTGCAAAGGGCGTGAAACGATAGCCCGGCATGACCAGCTCACAGTGGATCTCGTCCGTGATGACGCGCACGCCGTGCCTGAGACAGATCTCGTTCATGCGTTCCAGTTCATCCTTCCGCCACACGCGCCCTGCCGGATTGTGCGGGTTGCAGAGCAGGAAGACAGTCGTGCGGCTGTCTGCACACTGGCGCTCGAAGTCGTCGAAGTCGATGCGGTAGGTGTCTTCGTCCCTGACGAGCACATTCTCCGCGATCTCGCAACCATTGTTGCGGATCGACGAGAAGAAGCAATTGTAGACCGGCGTCTGTACCAACACCCGCTCTCCGGGCATCGTCATGGCTTTGATGGCGCATGAGACGGCGGGTACGACGCCTATGGTGTAGAGCATCCAGTCACGTTCTATCTGCCACTGATGGCGGCGGCCGAACCATCCGGTCACCGCTTCGTAGTAGGATTCTGGTACCTGCGTATAGCCGAACACGCCGTGCTCGACGCGCCTGCGCAATGCTTCCTTGATGGCGGGAGCGGCCTCAAAGTCCATGTCGGCTACCCACATCGGCAGCACGTCGTCGTCTTTGGCGGTGTCCCACTTCACACAATGGCTCCCCCGTCGGTTGATTTCTTTGTCAAAGTCGTATTTCATATCTTGGTTGTTAGGCTGTTGTCCCGATCTTGCAGTCATGGCCTTTGGCAAACTCGTCATAGGTGACGCGGCCGATGGCGTCGGCTATGATGCGTCCGCTGACCGGATTTTTCACTTCGGTGATGCTTCCATTGATCGTCGCGTCGATAGCGGTGCTGTCCTCGAAGGCGCGGTCGCAGGCTGGGTCGAAGGTGCAGTCGACCAGCGTCACATGGTCCATGTAGCACAGCGGCTGCTCGCCACTGATGTGGCAACGCACCAGCTTGACGTTCTTCGAGTGCCAGGCCAAGTACTCGCCGTCGAGGTCCGAGTCATAGATTGTCACATTGTCACACTCCCAGAAACTGTCTTTGGTGACGATCCTTGCATGATGCACCTCCACGTTCTGGCAGTATTGGAACACGTATTTCGCGTCACTCACCAATCCGTCCACGTAGATGTTCTTCGAGAACATGAACGGATAAGTGCCCTCGTGGAGCTCCACTTGCTTCAGCCGGAGCCCGTCCACGCGCCAGAATGTCTCGTCTGCGTCGTTGATCTTCACGTTCTCCAACGTCAGGTTTTTCATCTCCCGGAAGAACTTCGGACCATCTATCACACAGTCTTTCATCACCATGTTGTCCGAGTACCAGATCGCCGAGCGGCTCTCAGGCGCAAAGTAGCAGTTGGTGATCACACTCCCGTCGACATGCCACCACGGGTATTTTCCGTAAAATTTAGAGCCGTCGCATTCCAAGTTCTGACAACACTTGATGCCCGACTCACCATCGGTGATCACGATATTTTCCAATCGCAGGTCGTGCGCACCAAACAGAGGGCGTTCGCCCCCGAATTCTTCATCCTTTATTAAGTTCATAATACCTATCTGAATATACTTGAAACAAAGAACAAAAAGCGTGCCATCTTTCCCCCGTCATGCCCCCTCCGTTCCTGCCGCCCGCACCGGTTCCGGCCCGTCCCGGCTGTTCCGGCCGTTGCGATTGGATCTTTCTGTTTCTTTCGTTTTATGCTCCCGTTTTCCCCGTCCCGTTGCTCCGGATCGGCCGTTTGGATCCTCCGATTCCATGACATTTGCCGTTTTCTTTCTGCACATGGATCCTCCCGTTTTCGCGGAGCTATCCTTTGGGCCGCACGGAGCTATCCTCCGGGCCGCCCATATGATAGCTCTCGGCGCCCCGGAGGATAGCTCCGTGCGGCCCGAATGACAGTTCTTGGTCGGGGTGATCGTAAGTCGCTGGTTGTCAGAAGGTCGGTGAGCGGTCCCGGGAACGTCCGGAAGTCTGCGGGGGCTGTGGCGTGCGGAAAGGGCACAGGGGGGAAGTCTGATCAGAAATATTTACATTTTGCGCGAGCAGCCTGTGTTTCCTGCCCTTTCGCATGCTCCCGTTCTTGCGTCCGTGGAGCCATCCTTGGCGTCTGGATTTCCGCTTTCAGCATCCGATCTGCATGTTTTTCAATTTTATATTTGGTTTTTTCATTTTTTATATTTATATTTGCAACAAATCTTTCCGTATTTACTTAATAACTAAATCTCACGCATGAATCTGTCTTAAACATATCATCTACGATTGAATTACGCCTGAGCATGGGATGACATCACGCAGCCCCCTGCCGGGATTTTTATTAACTGCTGAACCTTTAATATTTATGAAGAAGGAACTTGAAACAATCAACACTCTTCCTTCCCTGTGTCTGTCGTCCATGCTGGTGTTGTGGATGGCCCTGCTGCCGATATCTCCGGCAAGGGCCGCGTCGGGTCAGTCCGGCGGCCAGCAGCCCACTGAAGTGCGTCAGGCAGATACGGCCGAAGGAACGATTCTCGATGAGAAGGGCGAACCTCTGATCGGAGTTTCGGTCTTGGTGAAGGGTACCCAGGTGGGTACAGTTACTGACTTGGACGGTCATTTCAGGATCAATGCCGCTCCGGGATCTACGCTTGTGATCTCTTATATAGGCTACAAGTCGCAGGAAGTGAAGGCTGCGCGCAGTCTGAGCCTTCGGCTGGCACCCGATGAGGAGGTGCTCGACGATGTCATCGTTGTCGGCTACGGCACGCAGCGCGTGCGTGACCTGACCGGTGCAGCCACCAACGTGAAGATGGATGAGATCCCCGACCTGCCCGGCGCATCACTTGTCGACGCGCTGAGCGGACAGGTTGTCGGTCTCTCCGTGTCACAGAGCAATGGCCGTCCGGGTGCTACGGGATCGTTCAGGATCCGCCAGCCGATGAGCTTCACATCCTCCAGCTCGTTCAACCAGCCGCTGATCGTCATCGATGATGTCGTCCAGGTCGACGAGAATGGTGAGCCTTCGATGAACGCTTTCAACATGCTTGACCAGTCGGAAATCGAGTCGATGACAGTCCTCAAGGATGCCTCGGCGGCCGTCTATGGGGCACGCGCCTCGGCCGGTGTCATCCTCGTGAAGACCAAGCGCGGCAAGGAAGGCGCCCCCCGGATCTCCTATTCGGGCAAGTTGGATATCGGCGATGCCGTCAGCCACGCCAAGATGATGAGCGCCTATGAATTGGGCATCTGGACCAACAGGATGTTCAATCAGACAGACATCATCAACAACGTGACCGACAACGCCTACTATAAGTATTCCGACGCCGAGCTCCAGCAGCTGCGGACACTCGACTACAACTGGCTCGATGAGGCCTGGAAGACGGCCGTCTCGCAGCGCCATTCGGTCAATGTCACCGGTGGATCGGACCGGGTGACCTATTTCGCCGGTCTCAACTACCAGAATCAGGACAGCAACTTGGGCAATGTGCAGGACTTCAACAAGACGACTTTCCGCACCGGAGGCGAAGTCAAGGTGTTCGCGGGGCTGAAGCTGTCGGCCACCGTGGCCGCCTATACGACCGACAAGACTGAGAACAACATCCAGGCTTCCATCTCTACGGGCCCCTGGGGAAATTCGAATGCCTCGCGCGATTACTCCATTCTCCGGCACATGCCGCGTTATGTCCCCTGGACGACACAGGTCTTCAATGCCGTGACAGAAGCCTACGAGACCCACTTCATGTCGCCTTGGGGAGGACCGCGCCTGCTCAACACCTCGTCGGACAGCAGCGTGGGCTCCACCTATCCCGTGTGGAACTACTTTGCGGAGGAGGCCTCCAATTCGCGCCGCTTCAACAAGAGCAACGGCTACAACGCCAACTTCTCGCTCACTTACGATGTTCCGTTCGTCAAAGGATTGAGCTTGAAAGCCACCTATGCCTTGAGTTACGACAACGGGACCAGTACGATTCAGGGCGATTACCTCAAACTCGCCCGGGCCGCCAACACCAACGTGCCCGACCATCACTTGCTCGGCGAAGGCACGGTCTATAACTTCATCAACTACGGAACGCCCGACGGCACCGACGACAGCAAGAAACCGGCAGTCTCCTATTCCAAGTCGACCAGCCGGAGTGAGCAGATGAGCTTCCAGATCAGCTATGCCCGGACCTTCGGCCTGCATGATGTCTCGGCCACGGCCGTTGTCGAAAGAGGCGAGACAGAGGGTGACATCCTCGCCCAGCAGTATCGTGGGATCGGCCGGTCCTATAACGGTACGAGTGCCACCGCAGGCACCATCAACTCCGACGGAGGCACGACCTATTATCATAAATATGAAAGCGGATCGCTCTCCTATATCGGACGCGCCAACTATAAGTATGCGAACCGATATCTCGCACAGTTCGTCTTCCGCTCCGATGCGTCAACGAAGTTCGCCCCGGAAAACTACTGGGGATTCTTCCCGACAGGCTCCTTGGGATGGGTCGTCAGCGAAGAGCCGTTCTTCAAGAACAGCTCCCTCGGCCACGTCTTCGACTTCCTCAAGTTCCGCTACAGCCTCGGAAAGACCGGAAAGGACAACGTCGCCGCATGGCAATGGCTGCAGATCTACAATATCAATCCGTCTACCGGACTCGGATTCGGCAACTTGGGCGGTATCTATACCAATGGGGCGAACATCAATGGCACGGCCAACCGCAACATCAAATGGGACTCCACGATCAAGCAGAACTTTGGCGTCGACTTCAATGTCCTCGACAATCGGCTCTCCCTGACGGCCGACTATTATTACGACAAGACCAAGGACCTCATCATGACCGTGGCGGATCCCGAGCAGCCGATATACATCGGCGCCAAGCTCCCGCCTGTCAACTATGGCAAGAAGAACGCCTGGGGACTGGAGTTCTCCGTACGATGGAATGACCGGATCGAGCAATCGGTCCTCCCGAAGTGGGGCCCCATACGTTATTCGGTTGGCATGGACTATTCGGTCTCCTGGAATAAGACCGTGCTGGGTGAGGAACCTACGTTCGACTATCCGGCCGAGATCTCGGCCAAGAGCAATTGGACGGGATGGCGGAACAGCATGGGCGGCGTCTACGGATTCCGCACCTGGAAGCACACGAGCTCACATGACGGCATCCTGAGAAATCAGGCCGACATCGACGCCTACTGGGACTACCTGACCCAACTGGCAACCGCGGCCGGCACAACACCTAAGTTTCTCGACATCACAAGCAAGGACCGGCTCTACCCCGGCATGGTAGTCTACGAGGATATCAATGGTGACATCGACACGGAGCATAGGACTATCGCAGGTCCCAACGGTGTCATCTCCAAGGATCACGGTGAAGACTACGTGAAATTGGGCAACGACCGGGTTCACGGAATCAATACCCGGCTGCAGCTCCAGTGGGGAGACTTCAGCTGGTCCGCACAGCTCAACACCTCCTGGGGAGGCTTCTTGGACTACCGGGGCGCACAGACGAAGTACAATGACTTCATCTGGAACCAGTTCTCCTACGTCAATGACATGTTCGATCCCGCTGACAATCCCGACGGGAAGTTCCCGACCATGGCCGCCGGAAACGCCTAC
>JALFRV010000132.1 GCA_022778905.1 Prevotella sp.
TCTGAATGATCAGAGTTTGTAGACCAGATCCTGGACATATGCGGCCCACTGTGCCGGCGTCCTGCTCTTGTCGAATGTCTCCCACGGTATCGGACGCCCGATGGTGACGCGGAAGGTCTTGTGTACGTTGCGGTACATTTCATCCACCAAGAAGAGCATCGCCACGTTGAACTTCAGGTGGAGTGCCTTGCAGATGTTGGCGATGCGGTAGAACCGCCCGGAGTTTTGCCCGTCAAAGCGGATGGGCACGATGTCGCGGCGGGTCTCGATGCTCTTGTTGATGAAGGTCTTTTTCCACGGGAGGTCGCGGATCTGGCCGTTTATCTTGCGGCTGCAGAGCCCAGCAGGGAACATCAGCATGTGCATGTCGCTGCTGAATCCGGCCTCGACCATGGCAGGGAAGCTGCGACTCTGGCTGCCGGTCTTGTTGATCGGGATGCAGAGAGGTGCCAGTCCGGGGAGATTCATGAGCAGATCGTTGACGAGATAGCGGAACCGGCTGTCGTAATGACGGCCGATGATGGAGCCTAAGGCCACACCGTCGGCCCCGCCGAGTGGATGGTTCGAGACAAAGGTATAGAGCTTGCCGTCGTCCTTGTCGGGCAGGTTTTCGCGTCCGTTGATCTCGAGTGTCATGTCGAGATAGCGCACACACTCCTCCAACCAGTCCGTCCCGGTGAGGTGGCGGCTTTCCCAGAGATAGCGGTTCACCTCATCTTCGTGGACAATATGCTTCAGCCAGGACACGAGGAAGGAAGGGACGAACTTGGCCCGTGCCCCCATTTTACTCACAAGAATGCTGTTGATGTCAATGGTTTTCTCTATCGTCTCACGCATGCTGCTCATATACTAACACTTTGCAAAAATAACATAAGTTTTCCTAATATGATACATTTAGGCACAGAAATATTCATATTTTCTTTAAATTGTAACGGTCTTGCAGCACCTCAGACATGCGGCAGGGGCGGGAAAAAACATCTTATGTCATGAAATTGATACTTTTTCGATAAATTTGTGGGGAAAAGTGGCGTAATGTGGAGAATAATATGTAACTTTGGCACAGTGTTTTACCCTTATTAAAGATGTACGTATGCGTTTTTTGGGAAATATAGAAGCAAAGACCGATGCAAAGGGGCGTGCGTTCCTGCCGTCCGTGTTCCGCAAGGTGCTCCAGGCCTCCGGCGAGGAGAATCTTGTGCTGCGCAAGGACGTCTTTCAGGCTTGCTTAGTGCTGTATCCCGAGTCCGTCTGGAACGATCAGATGGATTCGCTCCGCGCGCGCCTATCCCGTTGGAACGCCGTTCATCAGCAGATCTTCCGCCAGTTTGTCTCTGACGTGGAGACACTCACGTTAGACGGCAACGGCCGCTTTCTCATCCCGAAGCGCTATCTGAAGATGACCGGCATCGGACAGAATGTGAAATTCATCGGCATGGGCGACACCATCGAGATCTGGCCGAACAAGGAGGACGACCGTCCGTTCATGGACACCGAGTCGTTCACGCAGGCCCTGGAGCAGATCATGAACGGGGCGTCCGGACCGGCAGAGCCAAACGAAGGACAGCCATGACGAATACCGCCGAGACCTATCATGTCCCTGTGCTGCTGAAAGCAAGCGTCGACGGGCTCAATATACAGCCCGGAGGCGTCTATGTCGACGTCACTTTCGGTGGCGGAGGACACTCGGGCGAGATCCTGTCGAGGCTTGACCCGACGGCACACCTCTACAGTTTCGACCAGGACAGTGACGCGGAGCAGAACCTCGTGCGTGCCGAGGCGGACGAGGATGGCAACGGCACGAGGGGCAGACGATTCGTCGACGACCCCCGCTTCACGTTCGTACGGTCCAATTTCAGCTATCTCAGCAACTGGATGAGATACTACGGCGTGGACCATATCGACGGACTGCTGGCTGACCTCGGCGTCTCAAGCCATCACTTCGACGACGAGAGCCGCGGCTTCTCCTTCCGTTTCGACGCGCCGCTCGACATGCGCATGAACAAGCGGGCAGGCATGACGGCCGCCGACATCGTCAACACCTACGACCAGGAGGCACTCGCAGACCTCTTCTTCCTGTACGGGGAGCTGAAGAACGCACGGCAGATCGCGGCGGCACTCGTCAAGGCCCGCACGGCCCGAAGCATCACCACGACACAGGAGTTCATGCAAGTGGTGGAGCCGCTGTTCCGCCGCGAGCGCGAGAAAAAGGAGACGGCGAAGCTCTTCCAAGCCTTGCGCATAGAGGTCAATCATGAAATGGCGGCCCTGAAGCAGATGCTCCGCGCAGCCACACAATGGCTCAGGCCCGGCGGCAGACTGTCCGTGATCACCTATCATTCCATCGAAGACCGGATCGTAAAGAACCTCATGAAGACCGGAAACGTCGAGGGGAAACGCATACAGGACTTCTACGGGCGCATCGAAACGCCCTACTCGCTCGTCAACAACAAGGTCATCACGCCCGCAGACGAGGAGTTGGACCGCAACCCGAGAAGCAGGAGCGCCAAGCTCAGAATAGCAGAAAAGATATGAACGAAAACGTCAACATAGACCTCCGACAGGAAATCAAAGAGCCGGAAAACGCCGACAAGCAGACCAAAGACGACGTGACCGGGACGGAGAACCCGAATCCGGAAAAAGCGGAAGACGAGGGACCCACGCTCCAGGAGGTGATCAAGGAGCAGGCAACGGAAGACGAGGCGCCGCTGTCTTCCACACTCACGCTGCGCAAGATATTGGGCGGCGACATCCTCTCCACATCCACCATCCGGCATCAGATATGGCTCTTCCTGCTCATCGCATTCTTCATGATCATCTATACGTCCAACAGATATAGCTGTCAACAGGACTTAATCGAGATCGATCACCTCACCAAGGAACTGCAGGATGCCAAATACAGGGCGCTCTCAAGCTCCAGCCAGATCACCGAGAAGAGCCGTGAAAGCAACATATTAGAGATGCTCAAGAACAACGAAGACAGCGTGCTGAAGATCGCCAAGCAGCCGCCCTACATCATAAACGTACCGGATCAATGAGCAAATTCGACTATAAGAAGATCATGCCCCGATACAGTGCCATCGCCATATTGATGTCACTCACAGCCCTCGCTGTCCTTGCGAAGACGCTGTACATCATGACTGCCAGGCACGATTACTGGATGAAGGTGGCCGACCGCGTCAAGAAGGACAGCGTGAGGGTGAACCCTATCCGCGGCAACATCCTCAGCTGCGACGGCCAGTTGATGGCCAGCTCGCTCCCGGAGTTCAAGCTTTTCATGGACTTCCAGGCCCTCCACGACGCCAAGAACGACTCGCTGTGGGACACGAAGGTCGACTCCATCTGCCTTTGCCTGAACCAGATCTTCCCCGAGAAGTCTGCTTCGGCTTTCAGGAAGCATTTGAATGAAGGACACAGGAAAATGAGCCGGCACTGGGCCATCTGGCCCCGGCGGGTCGACTACAATACCTATTCCGAGATCAGACAGCTCCCCATCTTCCGCCTCCCCAAGTATCAGAGCGGCTTTCATTATGAGGAATTCAACGCCCGTCAGCGTCCTTACGGCTCACTGGCAGGCCGCACCGTGGGCGACATGTTCGGCGCGAAGGACACGGCGAGATTCGGCCTGGAGCTTTCATACGACAGCATCCTGCGCGGCACCAACGGCATCATTCACCGCCGGAAGGTGCTCAACAAGTTCCTGAACATCATGGACACGCCGCCCATTGACGGCGCGGACATCGTCACGACGATTGATGTGGGCATGCAGGATCTGGCCGAACGGTCGGTCATCGACGAGCTCAAGAAGATCAACGGCAATGTCGGCGTGGCCATCGTGATGGAAGTTGCGACCGGCGATGTGAAGGCCATCGTCAACATGGAGAAATGTATCGACGGCCAATACCGTGAAATCAAGAACCACGCAGTAAGTGACTTGCTCGAGCCCGGCTCCGTATTCAAGACCGTATCCATCATGACGGCACTCGAAGACGGTGTGTGCGACACGACCAAACGCGTCGACACGGGAGGCGGCATCTGGCCTATGTACGGCCGGGAGATGCGCGACCACAACTGGCGACGTGGCGGATACGGGTCGATAACGCTGCCGCGGTCCTTGGAAGTCAGCTCGAATATCGGTATCAGCCGCATCATCGACGAATATTATCACAATGATCCGAAGCGCTTTGTCAATGGCGTTTACCGGTCCGGAATTGCCGACAACCTCCACATCCCGTTAGTTGGATCGTCGCCGGCGAATATACGCATGCCGAAGAAAAACGATCGGGGCGAGTGGGTCAACTGGAGTGCGACGGACCTGGCATGGATGAGTATCGGCTACGTCACACAGATCCCGCCGATCTCGACGCTTGCTTTCTACAACGCGATTGCCAACAATGGCCGCATGATGCAGCCAAGATTCGTCAAGCAGGTGATCAAGAACGGGCAGGTGATCATGGATTTCCCGCCGCAAGTAGTGAAAGGCCGGGATCAGATCGCATCGATGAAGACCATCAGGATCATGCAGACGATCCTGGAACATGTGGTCAGTCAGGGGCTCGGAAAGGCTGCAGGCTCCACCTCTTTCAAGGTTGCGGGCAAGACTGGAACGGCACAAATATCTCAGGGAGCGGGCGGATACAAGATCGGAACGACGAACTACCTGCTGTCCTTTGCGGGTTATTTCCCGGCCGACGCACCACGTTACAGCTGTATCGTGTGCATTCAGAAGTCGGGACTGCCGGCCTCCGGCGGCGGCATGAGCGGTCTGGTGTTCCATCATATCGCCGAAGGCGTCATGGCACAGGACGTGAAACTCGATGTCAGAGACGCCCGCGACTCTTCGTCGGTGATGGTTCCGGATGTCAAGAAGGGCAACATTCTCGCTGCCGACTATGTGCTCACGCACCTCGGCATCAGCACCAACCGCAGCTGGAGTGGCAGCTGGGCCAACGGCAACCCGATCTGGGGCACTGCCCAGAGGCACAATGAGCGCACCGTGGACCTGCGCCGCGAGAAGATCTATGGCAACGCCCACATCCCCGACGTGCACGGGATGGGCGCCCGGGATGCCGTGTATCTGATCGAGAGCCGTGGCGTAAGGGTTGACTTAGTGGGCCGCGGGGTGGTCGTAAAGCAGAGCCTCGAACCCGGCCATCGCATCAAGAAGGGTGAACGGTGCAGGCTTATATTGGAATGAGAAACAAAAGACTTGAGAAGATATGAAACTGAATGAATTGCTCAGAAACATCAAACCGCTGACCGTGATCGGTGATGCGGAGGTTGAAATCGCAGGTATTGACATCGATTCGCGCAAGGTCCGCGAGGGGCATCTGTTCGTTGCCATGAAGGGAACGCAGGTGGACGGACACCGCTTCATACCCAAGGCGACCGGTCAGGGCGCTGCGGCGGTGCTCTGTGAGGATCTGCCCGAGGAGCGCGCAACGGGGGTCACCTACGTGCAGGTGGCTTCTACGGAGGATGCGGCGGGCAAGGCCGCGACGCTCTTTTACGGTGACCCGTCGCGCAAGCTGAAGCTTGTCGGTGTGACAGGCACCAACGGAAAGACCACCATTGCCACCTTATTATATAATATGTTCCGTCGGATGGGACACCGATGCGGGCTGCTTTCGACCGTCTGCAACTACATCGAGGACGAGGCCCTGCCCACAGAGCACACCACGCCCGACCCCATCGAGCTGAACGAACTGCTGTCGCGGATGGTCGAGGCGGGCTGTGAGTACGCCTTCATGGAATGTTCTTCGCACGCCATCGCGCAGCGCCGCATCTCCGGACTGAAGTTCACGGGCGGCCTGTTCACCAATCTGACGCGCGATCATCTGGACTATCACAAGACTTTCGAGAACTACCGGGATGCCAAGAAGGCTTTTTTCGACGGACTGCCCAAGACGGCTTTCGCCATCACGAATGCCGATGACAAGAACGGGATGTACATGGTGCAGAACACGAAGGCCACGGTGAAGACCTACTCCACACGCGCCATGGCCGACTACAGGGCACGCATCGTGGAGTGTCACTTTGAAGGAATGTATCTCGAAATCGACGGCCATGAGGTCGGCGTGCAGTTTATCGGCCGCTTCAACGTGAGCAACCTGCTCGCCGTATACGGTGCCGCCCGCATGCTCGGCAAGCAGCCGGAGGAGATACTCGTGACGATGAGCACGCTCAAAAGCGTCAACGGACGGCTGGAACCGATCCGTTCGCCGCAGGGATTCACCGCCATCGTGGACTACGCCCACACGCCCGACGCCTTAGAGAACGTGTTGGGTGCCATCCATGACGTGCTTGGCGGCAAGGGACATGTCATCACCGTCTGCGGCGCAGGCGGCCACCGCGACAAGGGCAAGCGCCCGCTGATGGCCCAGGAAGCCGTCAGACAGAGTGACAAGGTGATCCTCACGAGCGACAATCCGCGCGACGAGGAACCGCAGGCCATCATCGACGACATGCTTGCAGGACTCAACGCGCAGCAGCGGAAGAAGGTGCTCTCGATCGCAGACCGGCGCGAAGCCATCCGCACGGCGTGCATGATGGCCGAACGGGGCGACGTGGTGCTCGTGGCAGGAAAGGGACATGAGACCTACCAAGAAATCAACGGCGTCAAGCATCACTTTGATGACCACGAGGTGCTGCATGACCTTTTTAAAGAATAATCAGCCATGTTGTAC
>JALFRV010000043.1 GCA_022778905.1 Prevotella sp.
CGTGCCTACTGACAACTCGGCTGGCAACTTCGTGAAGATTCAGCAGCGTGTGCCTGTGCGCATAGAGTTTGAAGGAATATCCAAGGAAGACAACGACAAGTTGGCTGCCGGAATGATGGTTGTTGTAAAGGCTCAACTTAAGTAAATGACACAAGCAGAGATATATACGGCGGTGCCTGACCACCTGCCGAAGAATTTTCCGTTCTACAACTGGGTGCCAAAGCCCCTGGGCATCGCCTTCCTCGTCATCCTTTTCATACCTATCATGACGGTGAGCGGTGCCTACACCGTCAACAGTAGCGAGATGGTGGGCGGGCTTGGCATCCAATCGGAACATATCGCGTTCCTGAGCTTCGTCACGTCCATAGGCATGGCGGCGTTCTCGCCGTTCTTCTATTCCCTGGTCAGCGTGCGCCGCCAGAAGATGATGAGCCTCGTAGGCTTCTCCTTGCTGGCTGTGCAGAGCTACATCTGTGCCAACACCGACAGCCTGTTCATCCTCGCTCTCAACAGCCTGATCATGGGCTTCGTCCGGCAGACCTTGCTCATGTGCAACCTCTTCACGCTCATCAAGTATGGCTTCGGCATAGAGGCCACACGCAACGTCACGCCCGGCAACGAGCCTACCGATGAGGCAGGATGGGACGCTCTCGACACGGAGAAGAAGGCGAGCCAACCGATCATCTATTTCTTCTTCATGCTCCTCGGACAGATAGGCACATGGATAACGGCATGGTTCGCTTACAACTACCACTGGCAGATGGTCTATTATGCCATGCTCGGCGCCATACTCGTGGCCCTGCTCATCACCCTTCTGTGCATGCCTTACAACCCCTACCCCACAAAGCACAGTCCGCTGTCGTTCTCCAAGTTCGGCAACGTGGTGGTGTTCTGCCTCATGTGCTGCTCGTTCGTCTATGTCACGGTCTACGGCAAGGTTTACGACTGGTACGACAGTCCAAGAATCTGCTGGGCAACAGCTGTCTGTGTGCTCTCCGCCCTTCTGTTCTTCTACCTTGAGAAGACGCGCCGCTCGCCTTACTTCATGCTCAAGGCGTTCAAGTCGCGTAGCATACAGGGCGGCATACTGCTCTTCATCGGACTGATGATCTGCAACTCCAGCTCCATGCTCGTCAACATCTTCGTGGGCGTGGGCATGAAGACAGACCAGATACAGGTGGCAGCCCTCGGCAACTGGGTCTTGCTGGGCTATTTCATAGGCCTGGTGACCATCCTTATTCTCAACAACAAGGGTGTCCATTTCAAATGGTTCTTCGCCCTGGGCTTCATCCTCATTGCCGCCGCCTCACTGTTCATGTATTTTGAGGTACAGACAGCCGGAATGTTGGAGCGCATGAAGTGGCCTGTCATCATACGCGCCACGGGCATGATGCTCCTCTACTCGCTCATCGCCGTCTACGCCAACCAGCGCATGCCTTACAAGCTGCTCTCCACATGGGTGTGCATAATGCTCACCGTGCGCATGGTCATAGCTCCCGGCATCGGATCGGCTCTCTATCAGGTGGTGTTCCAGTATCGCCAGCAATATTATGTCACGCGTTACGCCCACGACTATGACCGCACGAACGCGGAGACAGCCACAACCTACGACATGACAGCCCGTGGCATGCAGTATCAGGGCAAGAGCGAGACAGAGGCACAACACATGGCTGCCATGTCGGCAAAGGGCAAGGTGCAGGTGCAGGCCACGCTGTCAGCCATCAAGGAGATGTCGGGATGGACCATCTATGCCTGCATAATACTTGCCGGTCTCATGCTCGTCGTTCCGTGGCCCAAGAGAGACATATCGAAGGACACGAAAGAGATGTATGTAAACTATTGAACCCAAAACGGTCATTAGACCGTTTGGAGTTAAAATAACGTTAAATGGCCATTAGCGTCCCGTTAAAAGCCGGGACCCTAATGGCCAATTAACCTAACAAACTTAAAAGTTAGACAATTTCCAAAACATAAACACCACGGGCCGGAATTTGAACCGCCGTGTCTATCGCAACGGTCGTATCTGTTATAACATCTTTGCCCGACTTATGATCTTTTACAACTTCATTGAAACGATTCATATCCAATGTCTGGGTCTGATCTGTTCCATTCATTAAAACAAGAACCGTCTTGTTGTCCTTGACCCTTGCATAGACATAACAGCCCGATCTGTCAGGAGTGTAATGAATCAGCTTTCCTTCTTTTACAGCATCACACCGCTGTCTCCAGTTCAACAATTTCCTCATATAATTCCAAGCTTCATTCTGCAGATCCGTACGTCCCTCAGGTGTGAAAGCATCTTTCGGGTCTCCAACCCAACCTCCGGGAAAATCAGAGCGTATGACACCGTCGCCTTCGGCTTTTGTTCCAGACATCAGAATCTCTGTTCCATAATAGATCTGAGGAATGCCTCGGGTTGTCAACAAGAAAGCTATGGCCTGTTTGTATCTTCTTAAATCAGACTCTCCCTTTTGCATAAAGCGCCCTAAATCATGATTATCCAAAAAGATCAGCACGTTGTTGGGATCGGGGAACATGAAATCTTGTGCGATAACTTCATAAATCTTAAACAGCCCTGCTTCAGATCCTTCATTGCTGGAACATACATCTCCAAACGCCTTTTGGCAAGTAAAGGTCAGGTCAAAATCCATCACGGTCTTTAAGTTGCTGTTCGATTCATTCATTTTAGAATCTTTTTGCCACCATGCCGAAGCAGATCCTCTCGGATACCAGGCTTCTCCCACAATGTTGAAATCGGGATATTCTTTTTCCACCTCCTTGCACCAAGTAGACATAAAATCATAATCGGCATAGGGATGTGTGTCTTGACGGATACCGTCAATGCGTGCATATTCAATCCACCAGATGCTGTTTTGAATCAGATAGCGGGCCAGATGCCTGTTTTTCTGATTAAGATCAGGCATGCCTCTTCCAAACCAACCATTTACCAATGTCTCTCTCTCCGACTTAGGTGCGTGAACATCCATAAGAGTCCATTTGAAATGGTTTGTTTGAACAAAGTTGTCTTGATTATTCAGCCAATCAGAGGTAGGAAAATCTTTTAACCACCAAAGGGAGCTACCACAATGGTTGAAAATCATGTCCATCACCACCTTCATTCCCTTCTTGTGGGCCTTGTCGATCAACTCGCAATATTCATCGTTCGTTCCGAAACGAGGATCTACCCGATAAAAATCGGTAATTGCGTATCCGTGATATGAACCTCCGGGCATTCTGTTCTCCAACACTGGATTTAACCAGATTGTCGTGAAGCCTAAATCACGGATATAATCTAATTTATTAATAATACCGCGCAAATCACCTCCGTGGCGAGCCCAGGCTCCCGAACGGTTTGTCTTAACATCATCGAGATTGTCATTAGACGGGTCTGCATTTGCAAAACGGTCAGGAGTGATCAAATACATCACGTCAGCAGATGAAAATCCGGCAGCTCCAGGCTTTTTACTTCTTTCCTTTAACTCGAAGGTTCTTATTTCTTTCTTTTTGCCTTTTTGAAACACCAAATTCATGGTACCTGGAGAGGCTTCTTTGGAGATGTCCAGATAAATGAACAGGTAATTAGGGTTCTCCACTCCTACAACCTCCTTCACTCTTACCCCCGGATAGTCGATATGAACTTGAGAGCTTGCGATGTTCTTGCCATAAACCATAATCTGCAATTCAGGATTCTTCATCCCTACCCACCAGCAAGCAGGCTCCAACCGCGATATATCAGTGGCATATACAGCACTGATACACAACAGGCAAACGATAAACAACAATGATCTTTTCATGATTTTTTGATTACTTTAGTTTCCCATTAAAAATGGAACGGTTAGAAAATTAATTAATAGATGACCGTTTTGGTCGAACATATTTCGCCTACAAAAATACATTATTTTTTTTTGCACAAACGTTTGCACTGTTTATAAATTACAGTTTTTTAACCGTAAAGGTTATAAAAACATTACTGCTTACGCTCCGTAAGTGACGCAGTTACGCTCCGTAAGTGACGTGTTTACACCCCGCAAAAGAGGGGTTTCAGAAATGCGTTGTAAAGGATGGAAAAGGTTAGAAAAGGGGCGTTTTTATCACGGTTTTGCATAAATATACAGAATGACAGATAGATAGCGAATAAAGGCTTATCTTTGCAGGATGCGCAAAATTATAGTTAAATTTCGCGCACGAATTGTTAACAGATTTAAAATACACACTTACTGTGTCATTAAGCCTCTTTGAGGTCGTCAAATAGCCTCTTTGTGGCTGTCACATGGGCTTAATGAGGACGTCATTAAGGCACTTTCATTGTGTCATGTGGGCTTCATGAGAAA
>JALFRV010000193.1 GCA_022778905.1 Prevotella sp.
TGGCCATGGTGTGGCGGCTACTTGTCTTTGGGAAACGGTCGCGGCTGTGAGGGTAGATCCGGAAATGTCTGTCCGCACGGTCACTTCTGCCGATATCGCCAGCCAAGTGCTTGACTCGCTCGATGTCATCATCTTTCCAGGTGGCGGCGGGTCGACCGAATATCTGAATCTCGGGCCGGAGAACGTGGCACGCGTGAAGGCTTTCATCGCCAAAGGAAAGGGTGCGGTGGGCATCTGCGCCGGTGCTTACCTCTTCTCAGATACGCCCGACTATGCTTGTATGGCGCTCAATGGCGCCAGGGCGATAGACATTGAGCACGACAACCGAGGACACGGTGTGACCAAGTTCACGCTGACAGAGGAAGGCAAGAAACTGTTTCCAGAATTGGCCGATCGCGACACTTCGTATGTGTTCTACTACGAGGGGCCTGTCTTCGTGCCCGCCGAAACAGCGCCTGTCCGTTACACCACCATGGCCATCATGCAGAGCGATGTGCACGAGGAGGGTGATGCGCCGGCCGATATGACCAACGGAAAGCCTTTCTTTATAGCGAATGACTATGGTCGCGGGCGTGTGTTCTGCAGTATATCTCATCCGGAGGCCACGCCGGGAATGGTGTGGATGGTTCCCCGCATGGTGCGTTGGACATTGCGGAAACCCATCTTGGCTTATTCGAATAGGGTTGTGAACCCCGATGTCTACAATCGCGAGCTGCTCATGGACAAGGAAGATCTTAAGCGGGAACGGGCATGCTATGACACGCTGCTGTATGCACGGGCTGAACAGAAGGTCGCGGCGCTCGACTGGCTGCAGGCCTGCCGCTCGTGGGAGGCCAAACGTTGGGTGCAGGGATTGCTGTTTGATAAAGATGCTTCTGTGCGGGTGCGCGCCGCACGGTTTATTGCCGAGACCGACTATCTTACCTATGAAGCAGACTTGGCAGCAGCATGCCGGCAGGAAAAGGATCCTCGGGCGAAGTCGGAGATGGAGCGATATCTCGGACAGTTGCGCGCCTTGTTGCCGAGGTGATCGGTCCAATCAGGCATTGCTATGAATGCGATTTCGCTGCAGACCGCTTCCTTTATTTATTAACCTATTTAGAGTTTTTCGTTTTTCTGTTATTCTTTTACGGCTCTTTATTTCCATGTCAATCAATGCTGCCTGATCCGTTTTCCGTAAAGAAGTGGCAGCATACGATCCCTTGTCCTTTTCATTTAGAGAATGAGCAGATGCTGACACAATGGGAGATGGCCGGCCTCTGGCTGATATCAAGCAATTTTGTAGGCGACGGAAATCGTGGCTGCATGCGGCTTACCGGTATCCTGTACGTGGCGTGCAGGTGTCATGCACATGGCGTGCAGCTATCCTGCACGCGCTGTTCAGGCGTGATGCACGCTCCCCGCAGGTCTCCTTTGCCGCCGGCAGCGGTGGCATCCGAGCCTTCCGGAGCTTGGCTTCCGGGCAGGCGCGGCTTAGGGGAGGCTCAAGTTTTTGTGTCTTATTTTTGTTGAATGAAGATTATTTGGAGGAAATTGCGTAACTTTGCATCATAGATAAAAGACCGTATGCTGGGCAGTAAAAGAAGCGAAACATTATTGAGCAACATTCGTGAGGGAGTCGCGATGACAGGCCGTGAGAAGCTCACGCTGATCATCAGCCTGAGTATTCCGTCCATTCTGGCGCAGATAACGAATGTGCTGATGTTCTTCATCGATGCCTCGATGGTGGGGCATTTGGGTGCGGAGGCTTCGGCGAGTATCGGCCTTATTGAGACGACAACATGGCTGATGGGGTCGGTGATGGCTGCGATGTCGACCGGATTCTCGGTGCAGGTGGCCCATTTCATCGGTGCCCGTGACTTCTTCAAGGCGCGTCAGGTGTTCCGTCATGCGCTGGTTTTCGGCGGCGTGTTCAGCATTTTCATGTGCCTCATCGGCGTCGGCATCCATGATCCGCTGCCTTACTGGCTCGGCGGAGGATCGGACATCGCCCGCGACTCGTCGCTCTACTTCCTCATTTACTCGCTTACGCTGCCTTTCGTGCTGCTGTTTCACCTCTCGGCATCCATGCTCAAGAGCTCGGGCAACATGCAGACGCCCAGTGCGCTGAGCATCCTGCTGTGCGCGTTAGATGTCGTCTTCAACTATTTCTTCATCTATATGCTCGACTTGGGCGTGATGGGCGCGGCGCTCGGAACGGCCGCGGCCTATGTCGCCACGGCAGCTCCGATGACCTGGATTGCCACTTGCCGGAGCAAGATCCTGGCGCTGCGGTTGGATGGGACCGAGTTCCGGTGGGTCTGGGACTATGTGCGCAATGCCATGAAGATCAGTCTGCCGATTGCCGTGCAGTCGGTTCTGATGAGCGGTGCCCAGGTGGTCAGCACGCTTATCGTGGCCCCGTTGGGCAACATCGCCATTGCTGCCAACTCGTTTGCCATCACGGCCGAGAGCCTCTGCTATATGCCCGGCTACGGCATCGGGGACGCTGCGTCGACACTGGTGGGCCAGACCCACGGTGCCAACCGGCTCGACCTGTGCCGCAACTTCGCCCACATGACCGTCGGATTGGGCATGTCGGTCATGGCGTTCATGGGCATTGTGATGTACATCTTTGCCCCTGAGATGATCGGGATGCTGTCTCCGGTGACCGAGATCCGCGAACTCGGCACGCTCGTATTGCGCATCGAGGCTTTCGCCGAACCGTTTTTTGCGGCCTCGATCGTCGCCTACAGCGTCTTTGTCGGTGCGGGCGACACGCTCAAGCCGGCCGTCATGAACTTAGTGTCCATGTGGTGCGTGCGTCTGACCTTGGCTGCCGCGCTTGCCCCGCGATACGGATTGAAGGGTGTCTGGATCGCTATGGCCGTCGAACTCACCTTCCGTGGGACGATCTTCCTGATCCGCCTGTTCCGCGGCAACTGGATGAAGTCGATGAAAGCGGTCGTCAGTTAGCAGCCCGGAACCTTCTCCCGGCATTCCGAAACTTTCTTTGCAATTATTCCGGAAATTATTTGGAACGTATCCATATTATCCATATCTTTGCAGTGTAATATATAAGTAGTACACCCAAGTTAATCCATTGGATCATCATGATACGATTTCAGAATGTCCGGTTTGCATATCCTTCTTCGACCAAAGTGTTCGACCGCTTGAGCTTTGAGATGGAAGCGGGTCACGTGTATGGGCTGCTCGGTCTGAACGGATCGGGCAAGACGACGCTGCTGCACTTGATTTCTGGTCTGCTGTTTGCCACTGACGGCACCGTCACCGTCGACGGGCAGTCGCCCGCCAAGCGGCTTCCGGAGACGCTGGAACAGCTGTTCTACATGCCCGATGAGTTCACTTTGCCCGCTCGGAGGCTCTGGAAGATGGTCAGGAGCTATGCTCCGTTCTATCCGCAGTTTGCGGAAGACGTGCTCTTTGCTTGTCTGGACGCCTTCGGGATGGGTGGCGACCTGCAGTTGGACGAACTGTCCTTGGGTCAGCGGAAGAAGGTCATGATCAGCTTCGCGCTGGCTTCGGGCTGCCGTCATCTGCTGATGGACGAGCCGACCAACGGTCTCGACATTCCCTCGAAGCAGGTTTTCAGGCAGTTGGTGGCCCGCTATGTGTGTGACGGACAGATGCTGGTCGTCTCCTCCCACTTGGTCCATGACATCGCACAGCTGCTGGACGGACTGCTCATCCTGTGTCCCGACGGCCGCCTGTGGCAGTCGGAGGTGTCGGCAGTCACGTCGCGTTACCGGTTTGAAACGCGCGCGTCGGATGCCGGTGTGCGCTATGCAGAGCCGTCGGCCGGTGGCTTCCGCGTCATCACGGAGGCTTCGGCGGGTGACGAGACACAGATGGATCTCGAACTGTTGTTCAACGCTGTCACGAAAGGAGTGGTATTATGAGTGGTTTCCGATATGCTTCCTGCTGCCGCGTGTGGCGCTATTGCCGTCCGTGGATGGGCCGTCATGCAGGTCGGCAGCTGACGTTATGCTGCTTGATTTCGTTGATGTTTGTCCTCTTTATGTATAATGACGGAAGGCCGCTTCCGCTCTCCGGCGTCAGTCTGTTGTTGGTCCTGATGTCGACGATGATCAGCGACGACGTGTTCAAGGTGATACGCAGCCGCAGCCGAGGCATGCGCCTGCTGTTGCTTCCGGCTTCCAATCAGGACAAATATGCGGCGCTGGTCATGTGGGCGCTCCTGCTCTCATTTGTCATTCCGTCAGCCTCGATGGCGTTTGTAGACACAGGGCTGCTTGTCTCCGGCTGTTGGTTGCGGTTCCCGACCGGCCATGCGGGTTCGCTGCATGCGCAAGTCTTTGCGGCTGAATGGTCAGTTCTCCTGTTTTACATCGCCGTCGGCCTGTCGGGAGTGACCTTCAGTCTGATCTCGGCTTTCAGCGGGCGGAGCTGGTGGATGGATGCTGTGGAGATTGCGTTCGTCTCTTTGGTGGTTGTGGTTGCACAGTCGTTCCGATGGCTGTTGCCCTGGATGGCCCTGCTGTTGTTGGCGGCCGACGCATTCAATGGCTGGTTGGGCTATCGATTTTTCACCGGTTTTCAGTTGGAAGGGAGGCGCTCATGAGGGAGGGCAATATAGGTAGGATGTTCCGGCTCATGGCCCTTTGTGCGTTTGAGATGAAAGAGCATGCAGTCCATCTGCTTCCCCGCGTTCTGCTGTTTCTGATTATCTTCATGGGATTGAATGTTTGGATAGGCGGCGAACCGCCGCAGGAGCGGTTGGAGGAGCTTTTCCGTTTATGTTCAGGACTGGCCCCCACGGGTATGTTGGTGAGCG
>JALFRV010000198.1 GCA_022778905.1 Prevotella sp.
ATCAACACGCTCAAGGAGGCCGATCTCTGCAGCAGTAAGACCATTCTTGACCGCATCTTTGTGACCACCGTCCACAAGGCCAAGGGACTTGAGTTTGACAATGTGATTATCTTCGATGCCGTCGAAGGACGTTACCCGAACTACTATAATCAGCAGAATCCGCGTCTGGCAGCCGAAGATGCGCGTAAGTTCTATGTTGCCATGACCCGTGCCAAGAAGCGTCTCTTCGTCTCGGTGAGCATGACCCGCATCGACTATTACAACAGGCCCCATGAGCGGAAGATAACTCCGTTCATGGGGCCTGTCATGCATTATTTCGAAGGATGATCAGGATTGTTTGCGCGTTCTTGTCGCCAAGATGAAGTAGACGATCAGCAACACGTATGCAATGATTGATACCAACTCGGACAGATGGTTCTGCCACCAGTCGGCATAGTTGAATTCAACGCCTCCGAACTTCAGCAATGCGCTTACAACACCCATCAGGGCGCCGCCGGCAATGAATCCGCTGGCGATCAGGGTGCCCTTTTCTTCGCGCGCCTTATTCTCTTCCGTGTCCTTCGAACGTGTGGAGACGTACCAGTGGACGGCACCTCCGACGACCAACGGGATATTCAGTTGGATCGGGATAAACATACCCAAGGCAAACGCCAAGGCAGGTATCTTGCAGCGGTCGAGCACTAACGCGATCAGCGCCCCGATGCCGTAGAGGATCCAGGGAGCGCCCTGCCCGTTCATTAACGGGGCAATCACGGCTGCCATCGCATGTGCCTGTGGGGCGGCCAACGCGTCGGAGTTGAAGCCATAGGTCTTGTTCAGAAGGATCATCACGCCTGCCACGGTCGCCGCAGATATGATCGTGCCGAGGAATTTCCAGCTTTCCTGCTTCTTGGGTGTCGTTCCCAACCAATAGCCAATCTTCAAGTCGGTGATGAAACTGCCTGCCATCGACAGCGCGGTGCAGACGACTGCGCCCATCAGGAGGGCGGCGAGCATGCCCGCTTCACCCTTTAAGCCGGCTGCAACCATCACCACCGATGCCAAGATCAGCGTCATGAGCGTCATGCCGGACACCGGGTTGGAGCCGACGATGGCTATGGCATTGGCGGCCACAGTGGTAAAGAGGAATGCGATGACCGCCACCAGCAGGATGGCCACGACGGCATGAAGCAGGTTGAAGTTCATCACGCCGAAATAGAAGAACAGGAATGTAATGAGGATGGTGAGGACGGATCCGATGGAGATAATCTTGAAAGAGATGTCCCGCTGTGTGCGGATGACCTCGGCATCCGATGCTCCTTTGCCTTTCATCTCACGTGCTGCAAGCCCCACGGCATCCTTGATGATGCCCCAGCTCTTGACAATGCCGATGATTCCCGCCATGGCAATGCCGCCGATACCTATGCTTCGGGCATAGTTGGCGAATATCGCCTCGGGGCTCATGCTGCCAACCGTTGTTGCGATAGTGGGATCCCACTGGTTGAGGATGGTGTCTGGGAACAGCAGAGCCATGCCCGGAACGATCAGCCACCACACTGCCAACGAACCGAGACAGATGATCGATGCGTATTTCAGACCGACGATATAGCCCAATCCTAACACGGCTGCTCCGGTATTGATCTTAAACACGAGCTTGGCCTGTTCGGCAACTTGCTCGCCGAGTCCGATGATCCGTGAGGTGACGTTTTCATTCCACCAGCCGAAGGTGGCGACAATGAAGTCGTAGGCTCCGCCGATGAGTCCGGCAAGCAGAAGCGGTTTGGCCTGGCTGCCGCCTTTTGCTCCACTGACCAGAACCTGTGTCGTTGCCGTCGCCTCAGGGAACGGATATTTCCCGTGCATGTCCTTTACGAAGTATTTACGGAATGGAATTAGAAAGAGAATACCTAAGATTCCGCCGAGCGAGGAAGCGATGAAGATCTTCAGGAAGTTGGCCTCCAAGTCAAGCATATAGATGGCCGGCAACACGAAGATCGCACCTGCGACGACGGCTCCCGAACAGGCTCCGATGCTCTGAATGATGACATTCTCGCCCAAACTGTTTTTTCGCTTGGCTACAGATGAGACGCCAATGGCGATGATCGCAATCGGGATGGCTGCCTCGAACACCTGTCCGACCTTCAGTCCCAAATAAGCTGCAGCCGCGCTGAACAGCACGACCATCATCACGCCCCATGTTACGGACCATGCGTTGACTTCCGGATAAACCTGCTGAGGGCTCATCACGGGCTGGTACTCTTCGTCTTCTTTCAATTCGCGGAATGCGTTTTCAGGTAGTTGAACTACGTCTTTCTGTTTCTCTTCCATATTTTCAGGTTAATTATTTCGTGCAAAGATAATAATATTA
>JALFRV010000204.1 GCA_022778905.1 Prevotella sp.
TTCCTGTCTTGTCATTTTATTGGTTGATTATTCGTTTATTATCATCATTTATATCTTGCACTCGAGCATTGAATGTCCCTGTCCTAAATGATCATGGATCGCTGTCACTTCAAGGCCTGCCTGGCGGATCAGACGGATCAGGTCGTCGCTGTGATACATCTTGCTGTTGCCGTTTGCTATTGCCGTAAAGTAGAGACTGATCTGGGTCAGGCAGAAGGCGGCAGGCTCATATCGCTGCCGGTCCCACAACGTCTCCATGATGAACAACTTTGATTTGTCATCCATGATGGCAGCCGTCCGTTTGAGAATCCGGACAATTTCTTCCTCAGAAAAGCAATCTAAGAACTGGCTCATCCATATCACGTCATAATGCTGTTTAGCTGGAAAACGGCTCTCTGATGCGAGCATATCAATGCCGAAACCGTGGATCCGGTCAGCCCCTTTCTTTCCGCTGATGTTCTCATGCATCAGGTGCAACTGCTGCGGAAGATCCATGATGGTTACATGGACTTCAGGATCGTAGCCAACGCACTGCAAGGCCCATCGTCCGGTATTGCCTCCTACGTCGAGCAAGAACTTCGGCTTGTCGGCAAAAACAATGGTGAGGGCCTCGCCGAAGGCACTGTCACTATAGAAGTGATCAAACGCGAACCAACTTTGCCGGACTGCCTGAGGCAGGCTTGACAAGCCTTCATAGACGGTCGGCCATGGCCCGAAGTGTTTCAGTCCTTCCGGTTTCCCATTTCGAAGAGCTTCTTCCAAACGGAACATGCCTTCGTAATTGACATCGTGGTTGAAGGCTATGTTGACGCGAGTGGCAGGATCATTCTGCAGGAACCATCCTGTCTTGGAGATGGAATATCGCTCCGTAGCCGGATCAACAAGTACGGTCCCGATGGTCAGTGACGCCTCCAAAAGGCATTTGGCTGCATAGATGCTGATGCCGGCTTTGTCTGCAATCTCTTCCGGCGTCAGTTGCCCGTCACGTAACATTTCAAAGATGCCCCACTGGATCATCAGTCTTGAAACCTCGAAAACGATGGGGCCGAAAGCGATGAACTCAGCTGCCCGCTGTGCATCCTTGGCCGACAGTTGTTCGGCTGTGTATCTCTTTGCCAGCAATGGGGATAGGTTCATCTTTCAATCTTTTTCACTCAGCTTGATTGCTAACTTCTCATAGACCTTCTTCAGGCGGTTTCCCTCCTTGTAGAACGTCACGCCATTGTTGCCTAAACCACGCAGGCCGTCGACGGTCACGGTCAATACCGTCCGACCAGTGCGGTCGGTCAATGTCAGTGTGCCCCACATAAGTGCACCGCCGTCGGCAGTTCTTATGCCCCAAATGCCGGCCGCATTACTGCCGAGATCCAATTCATGGATTTGGATTCGGAGGCTATAATCGGCGGCTGACTGCTCATTGATATGCAGCCCTTTGCCCATCACCTTGTCCCATTTGGCCTTGAAGGCCTTTTCTGCTGCCTGTTTTTCAGCCTCAAAAATCTCCGCATAGCCTTCCTCGCGTCCTTTGCAGTATTGTTCGAAAGACTTCTTTTCGATCTTCAGATTATTATAACTGAATGCCACTTTCATACTCTTGTCTTTTTGGAAAAGCAGACCGAGATCTCCATCAACGAGTTTCAGATGGTCTGCAGCACGCATCCCGACAGACAGCAGGAGCAGGATGGCGACAAATGACAGTCGCTGTATTGTTTTCATTTGTACGTTTTGTGTGGGCAGGTTCTACTTCTTCAAAGCTTTTGTCATCAATGTTCCCAACCGTTTGCCGGCGCTTTTGAAGCCGTCTCCCCACAGGTTTGACATACTTCCGAACTTACCGCCGTCGCCCTCAAGGTGTATTGTGGCGATTGACCGACCGGTCTTTGCCTCACAAATTGTGCAGGTGAGGACACAGTTCCCTTTCTTTTCGACCGACACAGGATGGATCGTCATCACAAACCGGGTATCGACGTCCCGCACCAAAAACAGGTTGCACTTTGTCAGTTTCTCATTAGCTGTATGGGGCAGATCATCGAGGAGGCGGGGCTTGAGTTCGTCTTCCCACTCCTGTTTAGCGTCATATTTCGGCTGTTCTGCCTGTCGGAAGAGCAGCCAATCCTCCAACGACTTGCCTGCGATTGCCGTTCCGGCCCAATCTTCCACAACCTTGATCTTTGTCTCACCTTTCAGTTCGGCAAGAGATCCTTCGATCTTTTCTTCAGCTTGAATACTCAGAGCGCCCATCAGGAGGGCTGCCAACAATAAAATCTTTTTCATAAGTATAATGATTATTTGTTGATTGATTCCTTAACTTTCTGAATGACTAAGGCCGAGTTGGTGCCTCCGAAGCCGAAACTGTTTGACAGGATCGTATCAAGTCGGCATTCCTTCATCTCCGTAGCAAGATGCAGATGGGCCGAATGCTCATCCGGATTCTCAAAGTTGATGTTGGGAGCCACAAAGTCGTGTTGCATCATCAGGACGCTGTAGACAATCTCGGAGGCTCCTGCCATCCAACATTCATGGCCGGTCATACTCTTAGTGGACGAGATCCAGGCATGGCTGTTGGCAAACATGCGATCCAAAGCAATGGCCTCGAACATGTCGCCCTGCGGTGTGCTGGTGGCATGCGCATTGATATAGTCGATGTCGTCTGCCTGAATGCCTGCCATCTTCATCGCCCGCGACATGGCTGTCATGCTCCCGTCATCAGATGGCTGACTGATCCCTCCCCCGTTTGAAGAGAATCCATAACCGGTGATCTCCGCGAGGATGGGGGCACCGCGTCGGACGGCACTCTCATAGTCTTCGAGCATCACGGCAGCAGCCCCTCCGCTCGGAATCAGACCGTCACGGTCGCGATCGAAAGGTCTCGATGCCTTCGCCGGATCATCCATGCGCATGGAGAAAGCGCCCAATGCATCGAAGGTGGCCATGCTGTAATAATTGACCTCCTGAGCCCCTCCACAGAGCACACGGTCCTGCAGGCCCTGTTTGATCAGCAAGTAACCCAAGCCGATGGAATGACTTCCGCTGGCGCATGCCGCGCTGACAGAAAAGTTGACTCCTTTCATCCGGAAGATGGAACTCAGGTTCATATTGACAGTGGAGTTCATCGACTGGAAGATATAACCTGATCCCAACATCTGAGTATCGTGCTTTTCAGCCTTGATATTCGCAGCCTCTATCACAGGCCGGGCCGACGAGTCGTTGCCAAAGATGATGCCTACCTCGTTGGCATCTAAGAAAGCTTCGTCAATTCCAGCCTGCCCGAACGCTTCCCGGGAAGCCATGAAAGCATATTCACCCTCTTCTGGCAGCCCTATGCGAAGACGCCTGTGCAGTAGTCCTTTCAGGTTCGGGCGTTCCACGATGCCAGTCAAAGCCGACTGATAGCCATACTCCAACCTTTCCTTTTCGATGCCAATGCCCGACCGCCCCTCTCGGAGCGAGGCTGTCACGGCTGCCTTGTTTGTTCCTAAGCATGACCATATGCCCATGCCTGTAATTACTACTCTTCTTTCCATATCTTCATCTTGTCTGTGCGGGGCGATTGATGGAGGCGACCTTTCTGTGCATGCTTGATCCGATCATTTTTTCATGCCTCTAATCAAGGACGCAGTTGTTCCCACAGACCTCAACTCGCCCACACCCTTCAGTTTTATGTGTACAGCCCCCCATTCACCTGAATGACCTGCCCCGTAATATACGCCGCGTCGTTGCTGACTAAGAATGCCACTAAGGAAGCCACTTCTTCCGGCTTGCCAAAGCGTCCCGTCGGAATCAGTTCCGAAAGGTTTTTGGCATCTAAGTCTTCCGTCATATCCGTCGCAATAAATCCGGGGGCTACTGCGTTGACGGTTACATTGCGCTTGGCAACCTCTTGTGCGAGTGCCTTCGTAGCCCCGATCACGGCAGCCTTCGCTGCACTGTAGTTGGTCTGGCCGGGCAGTCCTTTGATTCCCGAGAGTGAAGTCACGTTGACGATCCGCCCCCATCTGTGGGTCAGCATGTTTTTCAACAGTCGTCGCGTCACATAAAAGAAGCCGTTGAGCGAGGTGTTCATCACGCGGTCCCACTCCTCATTCTGCATGAAGATCATAAGATTGTCACGCCGGATACCGGCATTGTTGATCACGATGGAAACGAAGTCATCGGGATGCGCATTTTCCCAACGGGTCAGCGCGGTCTCGATGGAGTTGGGATCGGAGACGTCAAAAGGCAACAGCTCACACAGGGATCCGGCCTCCTGCAGTTCACGTTGCGTCTGCAAAGCCATCGCCTCATTGCTGTGATAGTTGATGATCACGTTCTTTCCCTGTATTGCCAAGGCCAGGGCTATTGCCTTCCCAATACCCCGCGAACCTCCGGTTACCAACGCATATTCCATACTCTTTTATTTTGTCGTGTCGTGCAAAGTTACTATTTTTTGTGTGATTATCGAAGTTTTCAAGTTCTTTTTAACTAAAATGAAGAAAACCGCTTGGCATCATAATTATTCAGCGGTAGTCACAGTAAT
>JALFRV010000214.1 GCA_022778905.1 Prevotella sp.
AGTGCCCACCCCGCAGATGAAAAGGTTCAATACCTTGTATTCGGAGAGGAAGAATGAGTCGTGCAGAACATTCAGTGACTTCCGCAGGAACTGCGAGTCGACGACGAAGGAGATGTTGGTCTCTGATGCGCCTTGTGCGCAGGCGATGACGCTGATGCCGCTCCGTCCGAGCGTACCGAACAGTTTGCCGGCGATGCCCGGTGTGTGTTTCATGTTCTCACCGACGATGGCGATGGTCGCCAGATTGCTTTCGGCGTGCATGGGGAACATCTTACCGTCCCCGATCTCACGTGCGAACTCGTGGTCCAGGACCTTTACGGCCTTTGCTGCATCCACGTCGCGGACACCGATGGATGTAGAGTTTTCGGACGAGGCCTGTGAAACCATGAAGACACTGACGCCCTTTTCGGCCAGTGCAGTGAAGATCCGGCGGTTGACGCCGATCACGCCGACCATGGAAAGTCCTGAGACGGTGATGAGCGTTGTGCCGCTTATGCTTGAAATACCTTTGATCGGCTTGTTGTCGTCATCAATTTTGTCCTTGATGATTGTGCCTGCTCCTTCGGGATTGAATGTGTTCTTGACCTTGATCGGGATGTGTTTCTCGCAGACGGGATAGATGGTCGGGGGGTAGATCACTTTGGCCCCGAAGTTGCAGAGCTCCATTGCCTCGACGTAACTGAGCTCATTGATCGTGTACGCAGTGCGTATCACCTTCGGGTCGGCGGTCATGAAGCCGTCCACGTCCGTCCATATTTCGAGCACCTCTGCATCTAAGGCGGCGGCGATGATGGCTGCCGTATAGTCCGATCCGCCACGTCCCAGGTTGGTCACTTCATCGGTGTCCTTGTCGCGGCTGATGAATCCGGGGACGAGCGAGACGCGCGGCAGATCCGCGAAAGCCTCCTTCACGAGTCGGGTGGTCAGCTCTGTGTCGAGCGTATGTTTGCCGTTTTTACGTTCGGTCTTGATGAAGTCGCGGGCATCAAACCATTTAGATCCACGGATGAGCGTGGCCACGATGAAGGAGCTGAAGCGCTCTCCGTAGCTGACGATGGCGTCCTGCGTCTTCTCGCTGAGATCATGGATGAGGAACACGCCATAGTAAATGGACCGCAGTTGTTCGAACAATGCGTCCACGTTGTTGAATAAGTCTTCTCTGCTTTTGGGATCCGTGATGATGGTATCGATCATCTTGTGATGCCTGTCGATCATGCTGTCAAATTCGTCTTTCCATCGGGTGTCACCCTCGAGGGCTAACTTTGAGGTGGCAATCAGCTTGTCGGTGATGCCGCCCAATGCACTTACAACTACGACGATCGGCTGGCGTTTGGCCTCGCTCTCAACGATACGCTTCAGGCTCAGAATGCTCTTTACGGAACCTACAGATGTTCCGCCAAACTTTAAAACTTTCATTGGTCTATTCTTAATGTAATATCAAGCCACCCCTGAAACAAACAGGGTTGTGGCAAAACTTGGTGACAAAAATACAAAGAATTATCGCACCGGCCAATGCTTTTATTCATTTTTTTGCTAAATTTGCATCAAACTAAAACATCTGATGATGAAAAAGCTGTTTTTTCTCTTGTCATTGGTCCTGTCCATACATGCCTTCGGGCAGCCCGGGAAGCAGAAGCGGGCCCTGTATGAATTCGACTATGACATCCCCGTATATTATGATTCGATCCATGCCATGCTGACTTATCCGCTCGCATGGCGCAACAACAGGCAGACGTTGTCGTTCGACCAGTGGCGGGAGAAGGCCCGCCAGCGGGTGCTGGAGCTGATGGGGCCGCAGCCGCCGCGTACGACGGACTGGAACATGAAGATGCTGGCCGAAGAGCAACGCGACGGCTATAGGGCCCGGAAGATCGAGTTCAGCCTGAGCCGCTGGTATCGGGTGCGGGCACTGCTCCTCATTCCCGACGGGGGCGGAAAGCATCCGGCGGTCAACCTGCTGCATGATCATGGTGCCCATTTATATATAGGTAAGGAGAAGATGATACGCCCGCTGGATGAGGACACGGCCGTTGTCAACGATGCGGACCGATGGTGCAGGATGCTCTATGAGGACCAATACTTAGGCGATTATCTGGCCCGTCACGGCTACGTAGTCTTCTCCGCCGACGCGCCCTTGTGGGGTGACCGGGGACGGAAAGAAGGCGTAGACCGGGCCAAGTATGACATCATCGCCGGCAACATGATGGAGCTCGGACGCAATCTCTGTGCCCAGATGCACTACGATGACATCGCGGGTACCGACTTCTTAGCCTCTCTGCCTTGCGTGGATGCTGACCGCATCGGTGCGGCGGGCTGCTCGATGGGCGCCTACCGCACCTGGATGCTGGCCGCACTGACGGACAAAGTGAAGGTGGGATGTGCCGACTGCTGGATGGTCACCACGGAGGCACAGCTCACGAAGCGATATGGAAGGGCGGAGAATGGAGGCTTCGCCAACTGCATCCCGGGTCTCCGCAACTACTTGGACTATCCGGACATCGCGTCAATAGCCTGTCCGAAGCCCATGCTCTTCATCAACGGGACGCGGGATAAGCTCTTTCCCGTGCCCGGCGTCAAGAAGGCCTTCGAGATCATGCAGCATGTCTGGCAAGATCAAGGGAAGGCAGATCAGCTCGAGACTTATATCTGGGACCAGCCCCATGAGTGTAATCTGAAGGATCAGAAAGCCATCCTCGACTTTCTGGACCGATATTTGAAAGACAGGCGATGATACAGGAATACCAACTCAGACTGCTGCCGCAGCAGGCCTGTTCGGAACAGGCAGTCATAGAATACATAGCCCGGGAGAAAGGTTTCGATGCCCGGACAATCAACAAGGTGCGCGTACTCAAACGCTCGGTCGACGCCCGGCAGCGGACGATCTATGTCAACCTGAAGGTGCGGGCCTATATCAACGAGCTTCCGCAGGATGAGGAATATGTGCCGACCGTCTATCCCTATGTCGGCGACAAGCCGCAGGTCATCGTCGTGGGTGCAGGCCCCGGCGGTCTCTTCGCATCGCTCCGGCTGATCGAATCGGGCTTCCGCCCGGTTGTGGTCGAACGGGGAAAGGACGTCAGGGAGCGCAAGAAGGACTTGGCCATGATCACGAAGACGCAGCGGGTGGATGCCGAGAGCAACTACTGTTTCGGCGAAGGCGGCGCCGGCGCCTATTCTGACGGAAAGCTCTATACCCGTTCCAAGAAGCGCGGCTCGGTGGACAAGATCCTCAACGTCTTCTGTCAGCATGGCGCGTCGACATCGATCTTAGCCGACGCGCATCCGCACATTGGCACCGACCGCTTGCCGATGGTCATAGAGAACATGCGCAACACCATCCTGAAGTCAGGCGGAGAGGTGCACTTTCAGACCAAGATGCAGGCATTTCTGACCGAAGGTGACCGCGTCGTGGGCATCGAGGCTGTCTCGACCGCTGAGGATACGGCAGGCAGGCAGCGCCATTTCCGCGGCCCCGTCATCCTCGCCACGGGCCACAGTGCACGTGATGTCTACCGCTATTTAGCCGCTTCCCGCATCGAGATTGAGCCGAAGGGGATCGCCGTCGGCGTCCGACTGGAACATCCGTCGGCACTGATCGACCAGATCCAATACCACAACAAGAACGGGCGGGGGCGCTATCTCCCGGCCGCCGAATATTCCTTCGTCACCCAGTCGGAGGGTCGTGGCGTCTACAGTTTCTGCATGTGTCCCGGCGGTTTTGTGATCCCGGCGGCCACCGGTCCCCAACAGATCGTGGTCAATGGCATGAGCCCTTCCAACAGAGGAACGAAATGGAGCAACAGCGGAATGGTGGTCGAGATCCGGCCGGAAGATGTCAAGGGCATGATGCCAAGTGAGGCACATGGGGGCGGGGAGGTGCCGGCCGGCGCCGGAGCCCTGTCGGACGGGTCGGTCGGAGCTGCTGGCGGCGATGCCGGCAACGACGGCCTGCTGGACGTGATGCACTTCCAACAATGGTTGGAAAGGCTCTGCTGGCAGCAGGGGAACATGCGGCAGACGGCTCCCGCGCAACGTATGGCCGACTTCGTCAATGGCCGCTTGTCCTACGATCTGCCGCGTTCGAGCTATGCGCCTGGTCTCGTTTCAAGTCCCTTACATTTCTGGATGCCGTCCTTCATCAGTCATCGGCTGCAGGAAGGTTTCAAGGCTTTCGGGCGCAGTGCGCACGGATTCTTGACCAATGAGGCTGTGCTGATTGCCGTCGAGACGCGCACCAGTAGTCCGGTGCGGATCGTCCGCAATGTCGAAACCTTGGAGCACGTGCGTCTTCATGGTCTTTTCCCATGCGGAGAAGGAGCCGGATATGCAGGTGGAATCGTGTCGGCAGGCATCGATGGAGAACGGTGCGCGGAGATGTGTGCAGCCTACTTGAATGCCCATTGATATCATACGCCTTCCGCAGAGCTATGCTTTCGGCCGTCCAAAGCTATCGTTTGCTAACCCTTTGATTATCAGGCGTAAAGAAGGGATGACTCTTGAGGGGTAACATGAGCGGCCTTTCAGGAAGTCAAATGCTTTTTGTAAGAATGCCGGGAGGGGCCTTGTGCCCGCCCGTAGCAGCCTCCCCCCGGCTCCTCCGATGGGAGGGGAGCAGATCCTGAAAGCGCATTCCCACGGTTGCGGACGGGCACGAGGCCCGCCCGTATGCGGAGAATGGAGTGGGGCGGGGCTTGTGTCAGGCCTTCCGGAGCAGACGACGGTGGGCTTCCTCGAATGATTTCGGATATTGTCCGAGGAAGCAGAGGTTGACCAAGCAGTTGGCCAATAGCTCCACATCCGAGAGGTCTACGCCTTTCTCGCGCGACACATCCTTGCCGAGGCAAACTTCCCACGTAGTGTCGAAGCACGAGTCTTCGGCTCCCATATACGATTCGTTCCCCTTCTCATTGTGCATGATCTTATAGCGGATGGCTTTCTTCGACGCAACCGGCTTCAGCGTGAGCAGCGTGTCATAGGCCTCTTTGAGGGGGTCGCGGTATTTGGTCGTACCGGGAAACATGTCGTTGATGATGGGCATGAGTTCATCGAATTCATACGCCTGAATCAGTTGGTATAGTTTCATCTTTATCCTATTAAATGAGTAATCTGTTGATTGGTGGCCCACGGGAGCAGCGTTTCCAAGTGGCGGAACAGGCGTCTGCAGGATTCGGAAGGTTCCCGTTCAAGGCCGGTGAATGATTCTTCGCCGAAGAAAGCCTCCGGTGTGCAATATCTGCTGACGCCCCATCCGTAACGCTTTCCCTGCTTGTCGTAATTGTATTCGAAGTCGGCGGTCACCACGTAAGTGCCCATCTGTAGACGCGTGATGGCCCGTTCGAACGATTCCTTTCTGTCTTTCGGCTGCTTCGGCTGCACCATGCCGGAAGGCTCCACCTGGCGTGCGATCGGATTGCGGACGGTCTGTGTCCGTGACTTCGTATAGCCACAGAGGCGTTTCAAGTCCTTGGAGAGCAGCGTCTGATGTTCTTTCAGCAAGTCGAGCATCGTCTGTTCCTCGGTGGACAGCCGGTAAATGCTGCGGCGATAGTTGACGAAATCGGGAAACCAATCCATGCTGATGAATCCAGCCTTGCCGTTGAAGAACTTGCCATAGGCAAATCCGCCTTCGATGATCACGGGGCCTTTCCACTCCCACACGCCGTCTCCCTCATCGGGAAACCAATAGTCGGGCGCCATGAACTCACTGACAGAGAATCCCGGGATGTCATTCATGAAGAATGGCAGGAAGCCCATTTCGTGGATCAGATGCTCCAGCGCTTCCGGGCTTTGGATGGATCGGTGAGCGGTGTTCATAAGTTGCGGTGGTTGGATCAGAATATGGCCATCGCGATGGCCGCACAGGCTTCTGCATCCGCGAGGGCATGGTGGTGCTGAGTCAGGTTGTACCCACAGTGTGCGGCAACCGTATGCAGCTGGTAGTTGGGGAGCTCGCCCTTGGGGAACCGGCGGCGTGCGCCGATCAGGGTGCAATAGAACGGGTAGTCGGGATAGGCCATCCCGTAGGCCTGAAATACCGCCTTGAGGCAGTTTTCGTCGAATGCCTTGTTGTGCGCAACTAAGGGGAGGTAGCGGATTTTGGGCGCTATGTCGGCCCAAACTTCGGGAAACGTCGGTGCGTCGGCCGTGTCCCGGTGGGTCAGTCCGTGGACTGCGGTGGTCCAAGGAGTATAGAAATTGGGGATTGGACGAATGAGGTGATAGTAAGAATCGGTTATTTCGCCGTTTTCTACTATCACCACACCAACGCTGCAAACGCTTGTCCGACACCCGTTTGCCGTTTCAAAATCTATGGCTGCGAAGTCCTTCACTCCGCCGTAAGCTTTATCTGGGTCAAAATTTTGCCATCTTTATGGCATCCACAGCACATTCATCGCCTTTATTGCCCAATCGTCCGCCACTGCGATCCTTGGCCTGCTGGAGTGTGTCAGTGGTCAGAAGACCGTAGATGACCGGTATGTTCTGCGTGGCATTCAGATGGGCAATGCCGTAGGTTACACCCTGACAGATGTAGTCGAAGTGAGGTGTCTCGCCCCGGATCACGGCTCCTAAGATGATGAGGGCATCAAAACCGTCATTCTTGGTCATTTGTTGAGCGCCGTAAACCAGCTCGAAACTTCCCGGCACGGTCTTCACATGGATGTTCTCTGGCAGGGTTCCGTGTTTCTGTAAGGTCGTGACAGCCCCGTCCAGCAGTGCGCTTGTGATCTCCTGATTCCATTCTGATACGACGATGCCGAAGCACATGTTGCTCGCGTCGGGCACCTGTGTGGAGTCATAATCTGACAGATGATGTAATGCCGTAGCCATTATTTCAGAGAAGCACGTTCGATATATTTGTCAATTTCCTGACTCTGGACGATCGAGGAGTTGACATATTTCTTCTTGATGTTCTGATAGAGTTCCAAAGCCTCAGCCGTCTTGTTCTGAGACTCGAGCAGCTCTGCAGCCTGCAGGAGGAACACCGGAGAGAGGCTGTTGTTGACGCCGTCCTTGCCGGCTTCGTCAGCTTCGTCGGCTGCTTTCTTCAGCTTGCTGATGGCCTTGTCGATCTGATTGACATGCGCATAGGCATTCCCTAAGGCTGCGATCGCTGCCGGACTGACCATCGAGTCATCTGATGGAGAATACTTGTCGAGATAGGTCACGGCATCCTGCCACTTGCCGAGGTTGGCATAGCAGAGTCCTGCGTAGAGGTTGGCCAAGTTGGCAGCGTCGGTGCCACTGTAGTCGGAGGCGATCTTCAGGAATCCCTGATAGTTTGCTCCGTCACCGTTCAAGGCCTTGTCGTACATCTCATTCTCGAAATAATTGGATCCCAAGCCAAGGGCTGTGGATGCCTTCTCCTCGCGCGGACCGGCGATAAGCGACTTGTAACTGAAGAAACCAGCGATCAAGATGATGACTGCTGCAACTGCAATGATGACCGGCTTCTTGTACTTCACCAGGAATGCCTCTGATGTTGAAAAGGCATCAGTGGCTTCTGTTTTTTCTTTTTTGTTTGCCATTATTTTTGTTGTTTTTTATTTATTCCAAAGATTTGAAAGTTCGATGAAAAGCGTTTGATATTGCATGGATTAACGCGCAGCAAAATTACAGAATTAATCCCACATATTGAAATTTATTTCCTACTTTTTTCGTTTTTCACTGATAAAAGCCCTAACTTTGCATGGGTTTGAAAGTGAAATGCTGATGGAACTCCGGAAAATCTCAATTCTCAACTATAAGAACATTCGCGAAGCGACTTTGACACTTTCTCCGAAGATGAACTGTCTCATCGGTCATAACGGAGAGGGAAAGACGAATCTCCTTGATGCAGTCTATTATCTGTCGTTCTGCCGCAGCGCTTTCAACCCCATAGACTCGCAGGTCATCATGCACGATCAGGACTTCTTCATGCTCGAAGGGATCTACGGGCAGGAAGATGGGGACGAGGCTACGGTCTACTGTGGCATGAAACGCGGTACGAAAAAGCACTTCAAACTCAACCAGAAGGAATACCGCCGGCTGTCCCAGCATATCGGCCTGATCCCTCTCATCTTTGTCTCGCCGGCTGATCATTCGCTCATCGAGGGCGGCAGTGAGGAGCGCAGGCATCTGATGGATGTCGTCATCTCGCAGTATGACCATACGTATATCGACGCGTTGAACCGTTACAACAAAGCGCTCCAGCAGCGTAACGCACTCCTGAAGATGGAAGCCGAGCCGGACATGGCGCTGATGGAGATCTGGGAGCTGGAAATGGGGGAGCAGGGGGAAAAGCTGTTCCGGAAAAGAGAACAGTTTATCAGTGAGTTGGTCCCGATTTTTCAGGAGATCTATCAGGCGATCTCTGAGCGGAAAGAAAGCGTTTCGCTGACCTATGTCTCGCATTGTCAGCGAGGCCCGTTGCTGGAAGTCATCCGGCGCGACAGGGCCAAGGATAGGACGATGGGCTTTTCGCTGCACGGCGTGCATCGTGATGATCTCGAGATGATGCTGAACGGCTACCACCTCAAGAAGGAAGGTAGCCAGGGACAGAACAAAACCTTCGTGCTCGCCTTGAAGCTCGCCCAGTTTGACTTTCTCAAGCGGACGAATCCCCAGACGACACCTCTGCTCTTGCTGGATGATATCTTTGACAAGCTCGATGCAGGCCGGGTGGAGCAGATCATTCATCTCGTGGCGGGTAAAGACTTCGGGCAGATCTTCATCACGGACACCAACCGGGAACACTTGGACAGGATCCTGCAGAACGCGGATCTGGACTATAAGCTGTTCACTGTTGAAAAAGGCTTCATCGAGGAGCGAAAGGAGGAGCATGTTTAAGCGGGAAGTCCAGACATTGGACGATGTCATCAAGCGCCTCTTAAGGCAGGAAGGATTGGAGACACCGTTGCTTCAGAAGCGCATTGTGGACGCTTGGGAGCGCGTGGCAGGAGACGTCGTGGCACGCTATACGGTCGAAAAGTTCATCAAGAATCAGACACTTTTCGTCAAGATAACGAATCCCGCGCTGCGTCAGAATCTGTCCATGATGCGTTCACAGTTAGTCAAGAGGCTGAACGAAGCTGTAGGCAGCCTCGTCATTACGGATGTGCGGATCTATTGATTCACAACACTTCGTCGACCCGGACATCATATTCGTCAACGGGAACAGCATCTACTTTCTGAAAGGCAAAGCAGATCCCCAACTTGTAGGCTTGCGGTATCTTGACGAGAAAGCGGTCATAATAGCCTTTCCCGCGGCCTAATCGGTTGCCCGAAGGATCGAAGCCCATGCCGGGAACGACAGCTACGTCAATGTCGCCGAGCCGTTCGAAAGGCCTTCCCGATGGTTCCAGAATGCCGAAAGCACCCACCTGAAGTGTGTCGGGGCCGTCATAGACCCGCACTTCCATCTCACCTTCACCGATCACCTTGGGCAGGAGAATGGTCTTGCCCTGCTGACTGAAATGTCGGATGGCCTCATGCGTGTCCACCTCATCGGCGAGTGCGTGGTAGAGAAGGATCGTCCGGGCTGCGTTCAGACGTGGGTGAGCCAGCAGTCGTTGCATGATCTCTGCCGAGAAAGCCTGCAGCTCCTCTCGGGAGAACTGCCTTTTGCGCCTCCGTATTTCCTTTCTAAGTTCCTGTTTAAGCATAAGCTGAAGCGATAAGTGTATGGACGTTCGGTGAGTGAATGGCCGGTGTCCAGCCGTAGGCAACCTTTTCTCGCTGCCTGGCAGGGACTTTCTGCTCGGGCTTCTTGGGGAATGCGGCATGCTTCTCGAACACCTTCAAGGCTTTCCCGATGGCCGGGTCGTCCAGGTTGATGTACGCTGTCCATGCCTGCTCATCAAGCATATTGTAGATGATGCGGCTATTGATGAACCGCTCGAGCAGCTGATGTGACTTCTGGATCATCAGGTTGCGTCGCTGGAGTCCGTGCTTGTCGGCATAAACGGCAAACTGCTCCACGGTGTTCTGCTTGACGAGATAGTCGCTCAATTCCATCATTTCCTTGAAATTGTTCAGCTTCAGACGGTTGTCATCCGTATAGGTGAAGGCAAACTGCAGGATCAATCCGCTCATGCTTGCCTGCTTATAATAAGAGGTGATATTCGTGGTGTCCTCCGGAATGAAGATGTCTGGGGTGATGCCGCCACCACCGTATACAACCCTCCCAAGCCCCGTGTGATAAGCTGGACCGGTGTGTTTGATGCTGTCTGAATTGAAGAATTCACCATGCTGATATCTCGAATAGAGGTCCTGCTCATAGTCTTTTCCATCCCCCATGACATACGGCTTCTGGATGCACCGGCCTGATGGGGTGTAGTAACGGGCTATGGTCAGGCGGATCATACTGCCGTCCGGGAACTGGAGTTGCTTCTGTACGAGACCCTTTCCGAACGAACGGCGGCCGATGATCGTGGCCCTGTCGTTGTCCTGCATGGCTCCGGCGAAGATCTCGGCTGCAGATGCCGAGCCTTCGTTGATAAGCACGACGAGCGGGATGTCCTGATAACTGCCGTGCCCGTCGGAATGGTAATCCTGGCGTGGAGACTTTCTGCCTTGCGTATAGACGATCAGCTTGTTCTTCGGAAGGAATTCATTTGCCATCTGGACAGCTTTCTCCAAGTAGCCGCCGGAGTTGTCTCTCAGGTCGATAACCAAGTTGGTAAACCGTTCCTGAGACAGCTTGGTCAAGGCGATCAGCAGTTCTGCGTAGGTCGTTTCACCGAAGTTCTTGATACGGATGTAGCCGGTCTTGTCGTCCAGCATGTAAGTGGCGGTGATACTCTTTTGTGGGATTTCACCGCGCGTGATCATGAATTCCTTGATCTTCTTCTGCCCGTAGCGAAGCACACCGAGCTTGACTTTCGTGTCCTTAGGGCCCTTCAGGCGGTGCTGGGCTTCCTCGTTGGTGACGATTTTTCCTACAAACGGCTTCCCGTCAACAGCCACGATCTTGTCGCCTGCGAGGATTCCAGCCCTGTCGGCGGGACCGTTCTTGATGACGTTCTGCACATGGATGGTATCCTGCCTGATTGTAAACTCGATCCCGACCCCGGAGAATGAGCCGCGCAGGTCATCATTGGCGGCCTGCACGTCCTTAGCACTGATATAGACAGAATGCGGGTCCAATTCGGCCAGAATCTGCGGGATGGCCTTGTCCACCAATGAGTCGATGTTGACTTCGTCGACATATTGATCATCGATGATGTGCAGGAGGTTGTTCAGCCGGTTACTTCCGCTGTTGATGATGTTCAGCCGGTTGCCGGAGAAATGGTTGGTATAAAAAGTCCCGATCACAATTCCGATGACGACGCATAGGGCGAGCCATATCGGCATGAAACGATTAGACTTGTTCGGATTCATATCTATATAATGTACTTAAATGTTCTTTGGTGTTTGCGTTTCTTCGGGATCTAAGTAGGTCACGTCGATTCCGGCTCTGCGCAAGAGATTGATTCCGTCCTCGAGGCGGTATTTCTCACCGTAGACGACGCGTTTGATGCCTGCCTGAATGATCAGTTTGGCGCATTCGATACAGGGTGAGGCTGTGACGTAGAGCGTGGATCCGTCGCTGTTGTTTGAGCTTCTTGCCAATTTCGTAATGGCGTTGGCTTCCGCGTGGAGCACATACGGCTTGGTGAGTTGGTTCTCATCTTCGCACACGTTTTCAAATCCGCTCGGCGTGCCGTTGTATCCGTCACTGATGATCATCTTGTCCTTTACGACGATCGCACCAACCTGTCGGCGGCGGCAGTAACTGTTTTCGGCCCAGATGCGGGCCATCCGAAGATAGCGGAGATCCAGCTGATGCTGCTTCTGACTGAGGGATTCCCCATCGGCAGGCATCTGCTGCGCCGGATTGTTCTGTGGTTGATCGGTTGACATAAAGAATGGTATTGGTGATTCGGATGATCAGTTTGTCCGCTGTGGAGCTTTGTTTTCCGCTTCCGCATGCAGCCTTGTTTCAGGATGAATGTTGTTTCTTTCCAACAACGCTTCAATGGTCGGCTCCTGTCCACGGAATCTTTTGTAGAGTTCCATGGGATTCTCTGTGCCGCCCTTGGAAAGGATGTTGTCGCGGAAGCGCTGTGCAGTGGTCTGATTGAAGATGCCTTCTTTCTTGAACATACTGAACGCATCGGCATCCAAAACTTCTGCCCATTTGTAGCTATAGTAGCCTGCTGCATAGCCCCCGGCCATGATATGGGAGAACTGGGTGGTCATGCAGGTGTCGGGTAATTGCTCGGTCAGGATGGCTTTTTCCCATGCCTTCTTCTCGAAGGGGATTATTTCGTCCGTGAATTCGCTGTCCTGTGTGTAGTACGCCATATCCAGCAGGCCGAACGAAACTTGTCTTAAGCACTGCATCGCAACACAGAAGTTGCGGCTCTGCACGATACGGTCGATCAGCTCATCCGGGATGGGTTCGCCTGTCTGATAATGGAAGGCGAAAGTGCGGAGGAATTCTTTTTCCGTGGCATAGTTTTCCATAAACTGAGACGGAAGCTCCACGAAGTCCCACCAGACGTTCGTTCCCGACAGGCTTTCAAACCGCGTATTGGCAAACATTCCATGCAATGAATGACCGAACTCATGCAGGAAGGTCTCCACTTCGCCCAATGTGAGCAGTGCAGGTTTGTCTTCCGTGGGTTTCGTCAGGTTCATCACGAGGCTCACATGCGGCCTTACGTTGTTTCCTTTATAGTCAATCCACTGTCCCTGAAACTCCGTCATCCAGGCCCCGCCTTGTTTTCCCTTACGCGGATGGAAGTCGGCATAGAGCACTGCGAGATAGCTTCCGTCCCTGTCGAAGACCTCATAGGCCTTTACGTCCGGATGATAGACCGGAATCTGATCATTCTCCTTGAAAGAGATCCCGTATAGTTTGGTCGCAAGTCCGAATACACCTTTGATTACGTTCTCAAGTCTGAAGTATGGACGGAGCATCTCTGCATCAAGGTTGAATTTCTCCATCTGCAGCTTGTGCGAATAGTATCCCTGATCCCAGGGCATCATTTTGAAGTCGTCACCCTCTATTTTCCGGGCAAGGGCTTCCACCTCTTGCATCTCATAGATGGCTGTAGGCTTGTAGGCATCGATAAGGTCATCGAGGAGCTTATATACGTTCTTGATGCTCCCGGCCATTCTCCGCTTGAGCACATAGTCTGCATACGTGTGGAATCCAAGCAGCTGCGCGATCTCCCGACGTAAATTGACGAGCCGCTTGCATATCGTTAAGTTGTTCTCGGCGTTATCATGTGTCCCTTCCGTATTGCGTGCCATGTAGAGCTGACGACGCAAATCGCGCTTCGAGGCGTATGTCATGAAAGGCAGATAGCTTGGCCCGTCGAGCGTGAAAAGCCATCCGTCCATGTTCTCATCCTTAGCAGTCTGAGCAGCAGCATCAAGTGCCGTCTGCGGAAGACCTTCGAGCTGTGACTCGTCCGTAATGTGTAATTTGAATGCCTTGTTCTCTTTCAGCAGGTTCTGAGAGAACTGGAGGGAGAGCAGGCTGGCTTCTTCGGTCAGTTTGCGCAGTTTCTCCTTGCCTTCCTTGTCAAGCAAGGCGCCGCTTCTGACGAATCCGTCGTAGCTGTTGTCCAGCAACATCTGCTCCTCCGGCGTGAGCGGGCGGTGATGCTCGTAGACGTATTTGATGCGTTCAAACAATTTCTCGTTGAGGCTTACATCATTGGCATGCTTGGTCAGCAGGGGGCTTATCTTCTGCGCGATGGCATCGAGCTCGTCGTTTGTCTCAGCACTCAGCATGCACGAGAAGACATTCGACACGCGGCTGAGCAGGTCATAATAGTGCTCCCCTTTTGATGTGTCAACCCTTGCGATCGTATTTTCGAAAGTCGGTTCTGCCGGATCATTGACGATCTTGTCTATTTCCTCATCGTCACGGCGAATGCCTTCCATGAAAGCTTCTTCATAGAACGAAATGTCCAAACGGTCGAAAGGGACCGTGTCGTGTGGTGTATTGTAAGGTTGAAAAAAAAGGTTTACGTGCGTCGAATTCTCTTTGACTTTCTCATCCATACTGTCTCTGTTGTTATTGTTTGCAAAAATAGCAAAAATATCATAGATGCTCTGCGAAGCAGAGTGATTTTTAACGTATATTACATCAAAAGCTTTTCCAGCGCCGGAATATCGATGATGCCGCGGCGCAAGACGATCAATCCTTTGTCCTGCAAGCTGTTCAGCGCGGCCGAAATGTTGAGTCTTGAGTCGTTCAATTCATCTGCCAACCTGACCATCTTGATCTTGAAGTGCTTCTCCCCGGCAGGTCTCAACGAATGGGATTCAAAAAATCGGATGATGCGCTGCTCCAAATGCTGTGGCCTGCTCTGCCATGCACGGTGCGTACATTTCTGCAGTTGGGTTGAGATGTAGTTGAGCAGGTTGAGCCGGAAGATAAGAAACTCATCGCTGAGTTTCATTACTTCCGCCTTGTCAAGTGTGATAAAGCTGCACGACTCGGCCGTACGGTAGGAGTGGGAGAATCGTTGGGAGAGGCCGAAGATATGCTCTGGTTCAATCAGATAAGGGCCTGGGAGATGCTCCATGACTGCATAGGTCCCGTCGTCCGACAGTGCTGTCGAGACTATATGCCCGTTGAGCAGGAACCAGAGTTGGTCTACGGGGTCTCCGGAAGTTATGAATGGATGCCCCGGAGGAAACTTATGGAAGCCGAACTTCGTGTGTCCGACGACCTGGGACATATCACTACTGCTCATGCCTTGGAAGAGCACGAGCCTGAGCAGCATGTCATAGGATTGGATGGCTTCCATGTATATCTGTGAGACAAGGATGATCAACAGTCGTCAGATGTGGCCTTCGCGCTGTCTGTTTGCCGCCGTCGGCTATTCTAAAATCTTCCCCTTCATTGACGGGGAGTACCAGACGGCCATCTGTCCTTTGGGGTCTGAATAAATGAAATAGGCCATCAGTTCCGGGTGGCGGTCCAATATCTTGCGTGCTCCGTCAAGCCCTGTTACCATGAAAGAGGTGGCGTAGGCGTCGGCGGTGGCGCATTCCTTGGCCAGAACTGTAGCCGACAGGATGTTGTGCTGTACGGGATAGCCCGTCTTGGAGTCGATTGTATGGGCATATTTCTTGCCCCCTTTGTAATAGAAATTACGATAGTTCCCGCTTGTCGCCATCGCTCTGTCGGTGATATTGAGTATGGTCTGGATCTCCTGATCTTGATTCAGCGAGTCGTCGACGGGCTTTGTAACGCCTATTTTCCATGGCACCCGCTTGGCGCTGATGCCACTTGTGACGACCTCCCCGCCAATTTCTATCATATAGTTCTGAATGCCTTTTCGGCGCAGGAAACGTGCCACGACATCGCTGCCATAGCCTTTTGCGATGGCCGAGCAGTCGAGCATGATGTTGGGTTTGGCCTTTTTGATTCTGATCGTTTCACCTTCTTTGACCAACTTGACTTTCTGATAGCCTACGTATTGCATCAGGCTGTCGATCTGAGATTTGGTCGGACTGGTCCCCTTCTTGAATCCGAAGCCCCAGGCATTCACCAATGGTGCAACCGTGATGTCAAAGGCGCCGCCCGTCTCCGCGGATATTTCCTCGGCCAACCTGAACACCTCCCTGAACATCTCGTCATCTTTCAGGTCGGGCGACTCGCCGCGGTTGATCCTTGAGATGGTGGACTGTTCGTTGAACGTTGACAGCGAGGCGTCTACCTTCTTCATTTCTGCTTCAATCTCACTCTTCAGGTTCGTACTGCTCTGATAGGTGACATTGTAGATCGTTCCGAATATGAAGCCTGTGTCGTGTTGATAAGGCGTGGAGCGCTGTTGGCGGATGATGTAGATCGTCCCGATAATCAGGAAAAGGAGAAACGGGATCTTCCACAATAGCTGTTTGTTCTTATTGGATTCCATCTTGTTCAATCTGTTTTAGTCATATGACGAATATTGCCTTTCCGACCGCTATAGCTCGAAAGTCAGGTTGAAAGTTCCACCCAGCTTGCTGCTGTCCCCTTTGCCATAGCCTGGCACGTACCAGGCGTTGCCGAAGTCACTTGCGCTATATGCGATGCGTCTCCGATAGCGCACTGTCCACCCCATCCGGACCGGTCCCCAGATCTTTGCGTCGATGCCGACGACGAGCTCTCCCCAATGGTAAGTGCATTTGGCGCCCTCGATCCCGAAGTCTGTGTGCTCCCGCCAGACGGGGTCTTCGATACCCGGACTTGTCACATCATACTTGAACGTGGTGAATGCGTAGCGGAAACCTGCATAGATCCGGTAAACGTCATGCTTGTTCTTCATCATGTTGAAGTCCAGTCCGATCCTCCCGTAAGGTGCGCTTGTCTTGTACGTAAGCCGTGTGGCGACATCCTCGGCGTCCGCTTTGCCAAGTCCTAATTCCACAACCGGGAAATACTTATCCTTGATGTTGACCCGCAGGGAGGCCTCATATTGGCCATAGTCACTTACCATTTTCTGGATCAATCCCACCAAGTCGGCTGATACGGACACGCCCCGCAGGAAAGGCACCGTGTCCTTTCTGGCAGTCAATACCTTTGGTCTCTCCTGGGCGAACACCTGCAATGATGCTGCCAAAAGGAGGCTAATAAACACGGCTCTTGAAATAGATGAGGAAGTGAGCTTTGGTCGCATCATAAGTTACTTGGGGATTATTGATGACCACGGAGTCAATGGCGTGATGGGTGGTCGTGACCAGTCGGATCGTGTGAAAGAACGTGGGGCTGCAGTCGACGGATTCAAAGTGCGGCCTGTTGTCCTTATGTACGACAATCGTATCGACGCTCCGGATGCCCGATGGGCGACTGGTCTTAAAGTAGAACGTGTCCTGCGGGCGCTGGAAACTGATGGGAAGGAAGAGGCTGTCGGTATTGACCTGCCTGTTGATGATGACAGAGTCGTTGCCATCCTGTATGTCCGTCGAAATCGTCAGTGTGTCCGCGAGGGTCGTGACATTGCCTGCCAGCCGATATTTGGTATGAACCATGTTGTTCATTGGACAGTCGATGGATGAGCAGGCACCCAAGAAGAGCAATATGGACGGAAGAAGCGCGAGTCTCTTGCGTCCTTTCCGGTCCGGTCGCCTGTGTGTTGAGTGGTTCTTGTTCCAGGTCATTTCAGCGTGTTGTTACGGCCTCCGTTTCGGGAAGGCATTTGTTTCAGAATCGGTGTTCGTAGTCTTCTTTCCTGACGCGTATCGTCTCCGAGATCTGATAGTCATTGCGATAAGGGTTCTGCCTGCTCAGCAAGTCGCCGATGAAACCCGCCAGAAAGAACTGGCTGCCTATCAGCATGGAGGTGAGGAAGATGTAGAACCAAGCCGAATCCGTCACAAGATGGCCGTAGACACCATTGTTGAGCTCGACAAGTTTATCGATTCCCAAGGCGATCAAAGCGAGGAAACTGATCAGGAAAAGAATGCTCCCCAAAAAGCCGAAGACATGCATGGGCTTCTTGCCGAAGTTGGTCAGGAACCAGAGGGTCAGCAAGTCGAGATAGCCGTTGAAGAATCTGTTGATTCCGAACTTCGACTTTCCGTATTTCCGAGCCTGATGATGCACGACCCGTTCGCCGATTCTGGCAAATCCGGCATTCTTTGCAAGATAGGGAATATACCGGTGCATCTCGCCGTAGACCTCAATGTTCTTGACCACACTGTTGCTGTATGCTTTCAGCCCGCAGTTGAAGTCGTGCAGGTTGTGGATGCCTGAGATGCGGCGTGCGGTGGCATTGAACAGTTTCGTCGGCAGCGTTTTGGTCAGCGGGTCATAGCGTTTCTGCTTGTAACCCGATACGAGATCATATCCTTCCTCTGTGATCATCTTGTAGAGGGCGGGTATTTCGTCGGGCGAATCCTGCAGGTCTGCATCCATGGTGATGACAACATTGCCACGGGCTTCCTTGAATCCACAATAGAGCGCCGGACTCTTTCCGTAGTTTCGTCTGAACTTGATGCCTTTCACCTGTTCGGCCTTTGCACTCAGTGCTTCGATGATCTCCCACGAGTTGTCTGTGGAGCCGTCGTTGATGAAGATGACCTCATAGGTGAAGGCATTGGCCTTC
>JALFRV010000315.1 GCA_022778905.1 Prevotella sp.
GCTCTTGCCGGCCGAAAGGATACATGTGTGAAAAGCAGGTCTATTTGATGCCTTTTTGATCCGCTAAAAGTGCCATTTCGACAGGCAGGCAATCAGCCGGACTCATGAAATTTCTTGAATGTCCGAACTCCCACTAATGTCCGAACTCCTATAACTCCCCGAACTCCCGAACTCCTGACTTAGAATCTCCCGAACTCCTATCTCAAAAACTCATCCACAAACTCCCCGACCATCTGGCGATACTTCCGGCGGTGCAGCTTGTAGCTTCTGGCATGCCCGGCACCCGGTGCAATCCAGCACTTCTTCGGCCCCTGCTTGGCATGGAAAAGCTCGTAGACCATCGGAGTGGGCACATAGTCGTCCGCGCCACCGTGGATGAAGAGCATCGGCTTGCGGCATTTCGCCACCTGGCGGAGCGGCGATGCCTCGCCGAAAGACCATCCGTAGCGGATCCGGCAGAGCAGCGAGGTGACCTGCATCAATGGAAATGCGGGGAGGCCGAACGAGCTCCGCAGCTCGTGCTTGAACTCATCCCAGACGGAAGTGTAGCCGCAATCCTCCACGAAACAGCGGATATAGGACGGTGTCCGTTCGCCTGCGGCACACATGACCGTGGCAGCTCCCATCGAGATCCCGTGCAAGACCTGCCGCGTGGCACCCGTTGAGTCACGGAAAAGACGGTCTCCCACGGCCGCCCATTGCAGCACGTCGATGCGGTCCTTCCATCCCATCTGGATGGCGCGGCCATCGCTCAGGCCCGCTGCATGAAGATCGGGGAGCAGGATGTTGCAGCCTAACCCGTGGTGATAGATATAGGCAATGTGCAGCATGTCAAAGGCATTGTCCGTGTAGCCGTGCACGATGACGGCCACACGGTTGGTGCGGCGGGGCGCGGGAACATAGAAGGCATGGTGGCGGTCACCGTCGGCAGCCCGGACGAAGGTGTCGCGCAGCGCACCGCAGGCATTGATGCTGTCCATCCACGGACGCAGTTCGGGATAGGCCGCAAGCATCTTCCGGCAGGCGCCCGAGTGATCTCTGATGTTCGCGGAAGAAGGCGTCAGCGAATAGGAAAGCATGTAGAAGCCGGCGCCGATGACAACACCGGCCAAGAGAAAGACGACGGCAAGAAACGAGAGGAGCAGACGCTTTTTCATGGGCTAATCACTGATGGCCCGCAGTTGGGCCTTGTCCAACGACAGGTTTTTGCGGCTCCGGCGCACCTTGAAGCGGTCGAAGCCTTCGCCATAGACGCCGATGACGGCACTCTGAGACACGAAGGCGCCCGGGTCGATCTCGTCTATGAGGCGGAAAATGGTGCTCGACTCCGTCTTCCGGGCAATGACGAAGAGCATCTTCAGCTCGTTGCCGGAATAGAATCCGCGGCCGTCTATGACCGTGCAACCACGGTTGCCGATCGTGTTGACCGCCTTGCCGATCTCCTGATAACGCTCGGAGATGATGAAAAACTGCACCGACTGGCGCATCGAGTTGACCACATTGTCCACGCAGAACGACATGACGAAGAGCAGAACGTAGCCATACAGCACCTCCTCCCAGCTGTGGAGGACCAAGTAGCTCGACGTGATGATGGCCAGATCGCAGACCAGTATGACATGGCCTAACGACATGTCGCGGTACTTGTTGACCATGGCGGCCACGACATCCGATCCCCCGGTGCTCCCTCCTGCCGACAGTCCGAGCCCCACACTGATGCCCATGAAGGCGCCCCCGACAATGGTAGCCATGAATTTCTGGTCGGCCAGCAGGTGCGTATCACCCATCACGCCCTGCAGGAAACTCGAGAAGAGCGTGAAGACGATAACTCCGAAGATCGTTTTCACACAGAAGCGCCACCCAAGAATGCGCAGCGCGATCAGCAACAACAATGCATTGAGACCGAAATAGACGGCCTGGGCAGGGATGCCGAAACCCCAATAGAAGATCGAGGCAATGCCCGTAATGCCACCCAGAGCAATCCTGTTGGGCAGCAGGAAGACAATCCAGCCGAGCGCGCCCAGCATCATCGCAATGGCAATCAATAGATAATCCTTGATGAATCTTTTTGTTTTCATTTGTGCAAAAATACCATTTTTATCCTTTAGTCGGATGATTAACCCGATTATTTTTTGTAATTTTGCAACCACCCTTATAGTTTATAGAAACTCAGCAATATGAAGATCGAACATCAGATTAGCCAAGCTGTCATCGAGGCAGTGAGTGAATTGTACGGCCAGACTGTTCCGGAAGAGCTGGTACAGCTGCAGAAAACGAAGGCCACATTTGAAGGAAACCTCACGCTCGTGGTCTTCCCCTTCGTCAAGATTTCACGTCAGCGGCCCGAAGACACCGCGCAGGCCATCGGCGGACACCTGCTCGCCCACTGCAAGGCCGTAGCCCGATACAACGTGGTCAAGGGTTTTCTGAACCTCGTCATCGCACCTGCGGCATGGATAGAGCTGCTCAATGACATCGACGCCGATGACAGCTTCGGGCGCCGGAAAGCCGGTGACGACGCGCCGTTGGTGATGATCGAATACTCCTCACCCAACACCAACAAGCCCCTCCACCTCGGGCACGTGCGCAATAACCTGCTCGGATGGGCGCTGGCACAGATCTTGGAAGCCAACGGAAACCGCGTCGTCAAGACCAATATCGTCAATGACCGCGGCATACACATCTGCAAGTCCATGCTCGCATGGCAGAAGTGGGGCAACGGAGAGACACCCGAGACATCGGGAAAGAAGGGCGATCACCTCATCGGAGACTACTATGTGGCCTTCGACAAGCACTACCGCGCAGAGGTGGAAACGCTCAAGACACAATACATCAGCGAAGGAATGGACCCCGAGAAGGCTGAAGAGAAAGCCAAGAACGAGGCCCCGCTCATGAAGGAAGCACACGAGATGCTGGTCCGCTGGGAGCATAACGACCCCGAAGTGCGCGCACTCTGGGAGCGCATGAACGACTGGGTCTATGCCGGTTTTGATGAAACCTACCGCGCACTCGGCGTCTCGTTCGACAAGATATACTATGAATCAAATACCTACCTCGAGGGAAAGAAAAAGGTGGAAGAAGGCCTTCAGACAGGCAAATTCTTCCGGAAGGATGACAACAGCGTATGGGCGGACCTGACGAAAGAAGGGCTCGACCAGAAGTTGTTGCTCCGGGCCGACGGCACGAGCGTATATATGACGCAGGATATCGGCACGGCCGCCATGCGCTTCAGCGACTTCCCCATCGACAAGATGATCTACGTGGTGGGCAACGAACAGAACTATCACTTCCAGGTACTGTCCATCCTGCTTGACCGCCTGGGCTTCAAGTGGGGCAAGGAGCTTGTCCATTTCTCCTACGGAATGGTCGAACTCCCCAACGGGAAGATGAAGTCGCGCGAGGGAACCGTCGTCGATGCCGACGACTTGATAGCCACCATGATCGGCGACGCACGACGTATGAGCGACGAACTCGGCAAGTTCAGCGACATGACAGAGGAAGAGAAGCAGGAGGTGGCACGCATTGTCGGACTCGGAGCACTGAAATATTTCATCCTCAAAGTGGACGCCCGCAAGAACATGCTCTTCAATCCGGCAGAGTCGATCGACTTCAACGGCAACACCGGACCATTCATCCAGTACACCTACGCACGCATCCGCTCGATCATGCGGAAGGCCTCCGAAGCCGGCATCACGCCGTCAGGAACGCTCGGAGACGACATGCCGATCAGCGAGAAGGAAATTGAACTCGTGCAGAAGATGAACGATTTCACCGTCGCAGTGGCCGACGCCGGACAGAACTACAATCCTTCAGGCATCGCAAACTACTGCTACGAACTGACCAAACAGTTCAACCAGTTCTACCACGACTACAGCATTCTCAACGCGGAAGACCCGCGCCAGAAGACCGTACGCATCGTCTTGGCCCGCAACGTGGCCAAGATCATCCGCCAAGGCATGGCCCTCCTGGGCATCGAAGTGCCGGAGAGGATGTAACAGACAGCTTCCCCCGACCCCTCCCTTTGGAGGTGTCGGAGGAGGAAAACACGCCTCCGAACGCGCAGGAACAACGCTGACGGCTGTCCGGAGAAACACGCTACAGCTATGTACATATACGAAACGGCCGACGATTCGATCTATGAAGCTCTCAAGGACATGTCCTTGGAGAACCGGAAACGTCACACGCAGGCCGAAAGCATCGTATGGGAATACCTCCGTGCGAAGCACCTCGGACACAAGTTCCGGCGCCAGCACGTCATCAAGGACTATATTGTCGACTTCGTATGTCTGCACTCAAAGCTCATCATTGAGATCGACGGGAAGTACCATTACACCAAAGCGCAGATGGTGAGTGACGAGCAACGGACAGCCGAACTGGAAGCATTGGGGTTCCGGATGCTGCGCTTCGACAATGCAGAGGTCATCGGAAACACCGGCAGGGTGCTTAATGAAATCAAAAGAAGATTAATGGAAACGAGCAATCAATCACAAACGGCAAGGCCGAAAACATCCAACGCACCTGCTTCCCTCCCTTTGGAGGGGCCGGGGGAGGCTGCTCGCTCACATGCCTGGGCCGTCGATGCGGCATGCTCAGGCAATCCGGGGCCGATGGAGTATCGTGGTGTGGACATGGCGGACGGCAGACAACTGTTTCACTTCGGACCCATGCAGGGCACGAACAACATCGGGGAGTTTCTTGCGATCGTGCATGCCCTGGCCCTCATGGAGCAGTTGGGAATCAGGGACAAGGCCATCTACAGCGACTCATACAATGCCATTCTCTGGGTCAGCAAGAAGCAATGCAGGACCAAGCTGGCACGGACGCCGCAGACGGAACAGCTCTTCCGGATCATCGCACGCGCCGAACAGTGGCTCCGCACGCACCCCGTCCGCGTGCCGATCCTTAAATGGGAAACGGCCAAATGGGGCGAGTCGCCCGCCGACTTCGGACGCAAGTAGGCGGCGAAAGAGACGAAAGTGAGCGATGGAAGGCTCATCCGAATCGGCAACAACAGTTTTTTAGCTGACCGAAAAATATCCTTTGCTCACCGCCAAACATTTATCTGACTGACCGAAAAATATCCTTTGCTCACCGCCAAACATTCATCTGACTGACCGACAAAGATTCTTCCTTTGTCCTGGATTACTCATTCTGCTTACCTATATATTATGAACAAAGAGGAAAAACGACACGAATGGCTTTTCAAGGGCCTGCTTCTCGGTTCGCTGTCCGGCATCACCCTGTCGCTCATAGCGCATGATCCGCTCTGGATCATCCTCTGTATGGCTGCCGCACTCGTGGCCGGCGCCGCCTACGACTTCTATATCAGCAGAAGCCGGAAGCAATAAGAAGGCCCGGCAGCATGATGCCCCGGGATGGAGAGACGTATCGGCCGCACTCGCCATTTCCGCGGGGTGGCCGATGCGGATGCGCGCGCTCGGTTGCCGCCGGCTGTCAATAGTCGGCGAGATAGCCCTTGGTAAACATGTCGTAAGCAAGCGCTTCCAACTCGGGGAGACGCATTTGGGTCAGTGCATGCTCGATCTTCCGGATCAGGAGATCACGCTTATAGTCATCGTTTTCGCTCAATTTGGAAGTGAATCGGTTGCTCATTGTGGGGTCCTTTCATAATGGATGATTACGTTTCCGTCATATTCTTCACGCTCTGCGACCCTGATATCCGGGGGCAGAAGGGGTGCCCGGGTGCCGGCGGAGACGGCAAACGGCGCTGTCTCGACCCGTATCTCGTCCCACAATCCCTGATCGATGAAGCTCTGAAGGGTGACGGCTCCGCCCTCGACAATGAGCGACTGGCGCTGCCCGGCATAGAGTCTCTGAAGCTCGGAGGTGAGGTCGGTCTCATGCGAAAGCACGATCCGCTCCGGATCGGGACCGCTCCAGTGGCGCACGTTGAGCTGCGGATGCTCGCGCTCATCGGTGATCCGGCCGACCAAGATGGCGTCGTACTCGGCCCTGAGCTGATGTACGAGCATGCGGGTGAAAGCATTCGAGAGCTGCAGAGCACCTGTCTCGACGCCGGGGAGAGCCGGGGGGAGACCGATGAAGCCGTTTGCGGTCTGCGCCCATTTAAGGAGTATGAACGGCCGATGACAGGTATGGAAAGTGAAGAAGCGCTTGTTGAGCCGCCGGCATGCGCTTTCGAGCACGCCGACGGTGACCTCCACGCCTGCCTCGCGCAGCTTCCGGATGCCGCGCCCGCGCACTTCGGCGAAGGGATCGATGGTCCCCACGACGACGCGAGGCACGCGCTTGCGGATGATGAGGTCCGCGCAGGGCGGCGTGCGGCCATAGTGCGAGCATGGTTCAAGGCTCACATAGAGCGTCGAGAAGGGCACCAAGGCCTCGTCGGACGGCCTGACGGAGGCGAAACAGTTGACCTCCGCATGGGCCTCTCCGCATCTGACGTGCCAGCCCTCGCCGATGATGCGCCCTTCATGGACCAGCACCGCGCCCACCATGGGATTGGGCTTGGCGGTCAAGAGGCCGTTCCGGGCGAGCTGAATGCAGCGCTGCATGTATTTTTCGTCAATCACTTCTTGCGTCATAAGGATATTTTTTCTAATTTTGCACGTATATGACGTACAATCAACTTTGGCACTCCCTGACATCCATTTATGATGAGGGCGAGGCGAAAGCCATCGTCCGCACGGTCTTGGATGTGGTCTTCGGCCTGTCGATGGCCGACGTCTACAGTGGCAAAGTTACACAATTATCCGAAGAAGAGTGCAGTTTGCTCGAAGAAATGATGCACCGGTTGCAGAAATGCGAGCCTGTCCAGTATGTCACGGGGGTGGCCCGTTTCGGCGGCAGAACATTCAGGGTGCGCCCCGGCGTACTGGTTCCGCGGCCCGAAACGGAAGAACTTTGCCATCGGATTTCAAGCATTCTTCGTGCCGAAGTCATCATGCCTCATCCGCCATTAGCCATGAATCCTTCTGAATCACAGGATATCCGGCCCGCCAGAATCAACTTGCTCGACATCGGAACCGGATCGGGCTGCATCGCCACGACATTAGCCTTGGACTGCCCGGAGACAGCGGTGACGGCCTGGGACCTGTCGGCAGCGGCGCTCACAGTGGCTCGCGAGAATGCCGGACGATTGGGGGCGCGGGTGCATTTCGTGCGTCAGGACGCGCTGAACCCGCCGCCTGACCGCGACAGATGGGACGTGATCGTGAGCAATCCGCCTTATATCTGCCGCCGGGAACAAGCGTCCATGCACCGGAATGTGACCGACTATGAGCCGGAGATGGCGCTCTTCGTGGCCGACGAGGATCCGCTGCGCTTCTATCGGGCTATCTCCGGCTACGCGACGGAGGCGCTCCGGGCGGGCGGCCTGCTGTGTTTCGAGATCAATCCGCGCTATTGGGCCGACATCGCCGACATGCTCTCCGCGCTCGGCTTCACGGACGTGGAGGTCGGAAAGGATGCTTTCGGCCGTGAAAGATTCGTCATCGGGCGGCGCCGGAAGGACGATCTGACGACGGATAAAGACAGGCCCGGTCAGGGCGGAAACAACTGATAACGACACCGCATGAAACCAATCACTGAAGAAGAAGCACTCCTGAAGCTCGGCGCCATGTGTGCCTCGGCCGAGCACTGCACCGGCGAGCTGCGCGCGAAGATGGCCCGCTGGGGGATGGAAGAAGAGGCCCGGGAGCGGATCATCAGGCGTCTGACGGACGAGAAGTATGTGGACGACGCCCGCTATTGCCGCTTCTTCGTCCGCGACAAGATACGCTACAACAAGTGGGGACGGCGCAAAGTGGAGCAGGCCCTGTGGCAGAAGCAGATCCCGAAGGAGGTCTACGGTCCGGTGCTTGATGCCGTTCCCGATGCCGACTACATGGAAGTGCTGCGCCCGCTGCTGCGCCAGAAGGAGCCGACCATCAAGGCCCGCAACGACTATGAGCGCGGGATGAAGCTCCTGCAGTTTGCCCTCGGCCGCGGCTTTGACATGAATATCATCCGGCAGTGCATCGATGAGCCGGAAGCGGAGGATGAAGACGATTAGCTTGGCAGGCCGCTTGGTCGACTTCGCATTGCCGCGGCCGTGCGCCGTCTGCGGCGATCGGCTCAATCCGGGCGAGGAGTTTGTCTGCGCCCGATGCAACCTGCACCTGCCCCGGACCGGCTATGCCGACTCGCCGGAGGACAACGAGATGGCCCGCACCCTGTGGGGACGGATGGCCGTCGAACGGTGTGCGGCACTGCTTCATTTCCACTATGGATCGGAGGCGGCACACGTCGTCTACGGCCTGAAATACTTTGACCATCCCGATTACGGCTATCTCATGGGACGCATGATGGGCCGGGAGATGGGGCGGAGCGGATTTTTCGAAGGCATGGACCTTATCATCCCCGTGCCGCTGGCGCGCAAACGGCTGCGGCAGCGAGGCTACAACCAGAGCGAAGAGATCGCCGAAGGCCTCAGCCGGGAGACCGGATTGCCCGTGGCGAGGCATGTGCTGCGGCGGCAGAAGGTCACAGAGAGCCAGACGAAGAAAGGCCTGTGGGAGCGCAACGTGAACGTGGAGGACGCGTTCCGGGTGGTGCGCGCCGGGCGTATTGCCCACCGCCACGTGCTGCTCGTCGACGACGTGGTGACCACGGGAGCCACCATCTGCGCCTGCGCCAAAGCCTTGGAGGCAGCCGGGGATGTCCGCATGAGCATCCTGTCGATAGGCTTTGTCAAAAGCTGAAATAAAGATTAAAAATCGGAGGGCATTGACCGGAATATGCAATATTTAGCGTACCTTTGCATCAGGCCGTCCGTCTGCGACTGCCGGTCAACCGATATCCGCGCAGCCTGCCGGCCCTCCGGCCGCGAGCGAATCATCTTCAAATACAATCAAACATGGATCAACTCAAGAAAGCATTTGCATCGAAGCTGCTGAAGATCAAAGCGATCAAGCTGCAACCGAACAACCCTTTCACCTGGGCATCAGGCTGGAAGTCGCCGTTCTACTGTGATAACCGCAAGGCACTCTCCTATCCCGAGCTGCGCAACTACGTGAAAATAGAGATCGTCCACGCCATCCTGGAGCGCTTCCCCGACGTGGAGGCGATCGCAGGTGTGGCAACCGGAGCCATCCCGCAGGGTGCGCTGGTGGCCGACGCGCTGCATCTGCCTTTTGTCTATGTGCGCTCCAAACCGAAGGATCACGGCTTGGAGAACCTCATCGAGGGTGAACTGAAGCCCGCGATGAAGGTCGTTGTCATCGAGGATCTTATCTCCACGGGCGGCAGCAGCCTCAAAGCGGTCGAGGCAATCCGCAAGAACGGCTGCGAGGTTATCGGCATGGTGGCCTCCTACACCTATGGTTTCCCGGTGGCAGAACAGGCTTTCGCCGACGCCAAGGTGACACTCGTCACCCTCACCGACTATGAGCACGTGGTCCAGGAAGCTCTTGAGACAGGCTATATTGACGCCTGTGACGTGGAGGTCTTGCACCAGTGGCGCAAGGATCCTGCACATTGGCAACAGACAGAGTAAACATATGGCCCGCGCAGAGCTATGCTCCGGGCCGCCAAGAGCTATGCTCCGGGGCGCCCAAAGCTAT
>JALFRV010000016.1 GCA_022778905.1 Prevotella sp.
TCCGTGGCTCCAATCTTCCATGGCTGCCCGCATGACATGTCCGCCATAGTAGGCAAACATGGCTGCCAGGGAGAAGCCTCTCCAGGTGATTTCGGGCGTGAGACTTGCCGTGAGTTTCGGATCGAGGCTGCCGGAGTAGATGACATCCGAAAGGTTAAACTCACCCGAAGCAATGTCGGTGATGTGGATGTTGCCGTCTTTGTCATACCAACCGTATGCCTGTACGCCGTCCTCTGAAGTCTGCATGCCTGCAAAGCGATAGGAATGGAGCGCGTTGACGGGCCGTCCGGCGTGTAAAGCGTTCAGACTTTCGTAGCCCGAAGACGGCATGTGGTCGATGCTCAATACCTTATTGTTATTATAAGCAATATTGAATGAAGCATTGATACCAAGATCGTCCGTGGTCCGTCCTTCGATGATCTTCGCGTCCAACTGCAATTCTACGCCCGTGTTGCGGGCTTTACCGTTGTTGATGGTCAATGAAGTCCAACCCGTAGTGGGATCGACGTCGGTCAGCGAAAGCAAGTCGCTGCTGCGCTTGTAGTACCAGTCGAACGATCCGCTCAGCCGGTTTCGCAGGAACGAAAAGTCGATCCCGACGTTCCAGGAAGCCGTTTTTTCCCATCTCAGCTGATCATTCGGCGGCGTGTTAAGTGTGGCGCCTTTCTTCCCGTTGACCTCATTGACGGCGATGGTTGCGGTCAGATAAGAGGAGACATTCTGATCGATGTTGCCCGTGAGGCCATAGCTTGCCCTCAGTTTCAGTCCGTCTATCCAGGTCAAAGGCTTCATGAAGTCTTCCCGGTCGATGTTCCAACTCGCTCCGACCGACCACAATGGACGTCCTCTGAACTTGGGATCCGCGCCGAAGAGATCCGTCTTGTCCACGCGATAGGAAAAAGAAGCGCTGTACTTACTGTCGTACGTATAGTTCGCATTGGCGTAGAGCGAATAGTATCTGTGCAGCATGTCGGAGGTGGCATAGTCATCTTCTGTCGGCATATATCCTATCGGGCTGTAGTAGACCCCCAAATCAGACGATTGGAGAAACTGCAAGTCGTAGAAGTTGGTGAGGTGATTCATGTTGGTCTGCGTCAAGTCATCGTATCCGAGAAGCAGATTCCGGGCGTATCGGTTGTGTGTCTGGCGGTATTCGAAGCCGGCTATAGCCTCAAGCGCGTGCCTCTTGGCGAAGATCTTACTGTAGTTGGCCTGAGCGCGGAAGGTGTAATAATCTCCGTTCTGATGGTTTGACCGGAGCATGCCGCCGTCAGGAATGTAGTGGGTTCCGTCACTTGTTGCCAAGTTGTAAAGATGTCTCATGAAATAAGACTCATTCTCTAAGTAAGTCTCACTTTTATAGATGATGTCCTCGTATTGGAACTTCGTGGCGAGGCTCAGTTCCGGTAAGAGTTTGATATTGGCATGGATAAAGGTCCGGATGTTGTTCCTCCGCGAGTTGGAGAAGTTGCGGTTGATCTCCTCCAAGAGGTTATATGTCACAGGCTTCAGGCCTAAGGACGGGTCTTGCAGGGATGGTTCGGCCAGATAAACAGAGGCTTCCATGGCGGCCGGCGTACCGTCTTCGTTGAACATGCTGCGATAAGGCGCGAATGCGTTGATATCATTGTACGAATCCGAATAATGCGTCTTGGCGCGCTCATTGGTCAGGTTGATGCCGAAAGAGAGATCCAGCCATTTGGCCGCAGACAAGTCCCCTAAGTAGCTCAGCTGGTATGTGTTGGTATGTTCACGTGTCCTGCCCATGTTGTCTCCGGCATAATTGAGCACGAGATTCGAGTTGAGTGTCTTTCCCTTTGTGCGCAAGGCGATGTTATACTGCTGTTGAATCTGGTTGCGGAGCATGGCATCCCGCCATTCCTGTCTGTAGTCATTGGAACGCCACCGATCCATCGTTGCCTGGTAATCCGCATCGCTCACTTCGCCCAAGCGATGCTGCAGCATGAGCCGGGTGGATGGTGTCAGGCTGAAAGGATTCGTCCGATAGTTGCCGACCAGACTGTTATAGATGTCCGGCTTGGATGCCACATAGTCGAAGTTATACGCTTCCAACTTCAACAACTCTGCAGCACTGGCCCATCGGCGGTTGTCATACGACTGTTTCTCCGCTATCGTCAGGTCGGCATTGAAGTCAATGGACAGCTTCTCCGATTGTGCCCTCTTGGTGGTGATGACGATCACTCCGTTCGATGCGCGTGCACCGTATATAGAGGCTGCTGATGCGTCCTTGAGCACGGTGATGCTTGCAATGTCGTATGCATTGACTGTCTCTATGGAGCCTTCAATAGGCAGACCGTCGACGACAATCAACGGGGAAGTCCTTGCCTGGAATGATCCGACACCTCGAATGGTCATCGCCGACTCGCCTCCGTCATTCTTCCCGTTGCTGTAGATCGTCAGTCCGGGGATCTGACCTTCCAGCCGACTGACAAGGTCACGGGTGTGGCGCTCGTCCAAATCGTCGGCACTGATGATCTGATAGGCACCGGTTGCGTTCTCCCGCTTGATGTTCTGATAGCCTGTGACCAGTATTTCGTGGAGCATATGCTCCTCTGGTTCCAACTTGATGACGATGAAACGAGGTGAGCGGGTGGACAATGGGACCGACTTGCTTCGCATTCCCACGTAGGAGAATTCAAGCACTGGAGCTTTCCCTTCGGCAAGGATTGAGAAGTGACCGTCCAAATCTGTCGTCACCCCATTGTTCGTCCCTAAGGCCCGTACGGTCACACCGGTCAGCGGTTCGTCCCTTTCGTCGGTCACGAGCCCGACGACCGTACGCTTGAAATAAGGTCTGGCCGAAGATGCCTTCTTGAGAATGATGGTTCCTTTCGATATCTCATAGTCCAGTCCGGCTTCCTCATAGAAGATGCGGTTGAGCAGCTGGTTGAGCGTGGCATGTTCGTATCGGCACGTGATTGTCCCGATGCCGGCCGTGATTTCCTTCTTATAGACGAACTGATAACCGGTCCGCTTGCGCAGATCCTTGATGATCTGTTCTATGGTCTGTTCATGGTAGTTGACGTCATAGGTCTGTGCCGTGGCCTTGCCGGGTGATGCCAAAAGGCACATGATGACGATGCTCAGGAATATGAATATTTGTTTCGTCTTCATGATCGTATGTGTGTGTTAATCTTGCTTAATGTTTGGATATGATGATTTTGTTGCCTTTTTGGCGGAGTCGGAATCCCCCCATCTTCTGGAAAATGTCGACGACTTCGCTGAAGCTGCCGTATCTTGGGATGCTTCCCATGAAGACTGTGGAGGCAATCTTGCTGTCGGCGAACTCGTATTGGAAGTTATACCAGCGGCTAAGCGTACGCATGATCTGCTCCATCGTCTGTTCCTCGAAGACAAAGACACCGCTTCTCCAGCTTGTGACAACATCCGTGTCTACCTTGTGGACCTTTGCTGAGGCGTCGGTCTTGTGATAGATTGCCTGGTGCCCGGGAGTCAGGACAAGCTCGCTCTGATTGCCTCCGATGGTTCGGAGCGCGATGCTTCCGTTGACCAAAGTGGTGTAATAGTCAGGTTCGTCGCTGTATGCGTGGACGTTGAATTCAGTTCCATAGACCCGTATTTCCTGTCCGCCGCTGACGACGTAGAATGGCTTGGCAGGATCATGGGCCACCTTGAAATAAGCCTCGCCGGTGATTTCCACCCTCCGCTCGTTACCGGCGAATGTCTCTGGATATCTCAATTTGGATTCCGCATTCAGCCAGACTTCGGTCCCATCCTCCAATGTGACTTTAAATTCCCCTCCACGCGGGGTGGTCAGGTCATTCATCTGGATTTCTGTTCCCTTTGTTGCTTCAGCGATGGCTTTGTCGTTTTGATCCGCGTCATTTCCCAGTTTGACCGTCTCCCCGTTGTCGAGTGTCAGCATCGCCTGCGTGTGTCCCGGCATGATCTCATGCTGGGCAAGAAGTTGCGTGCGTGCTTCCGGTTTAGGCCCATTCATGTTCTGCCACATCCAAACACCGCCTATGAGCAGCAGAAAGGCTGCTGCTGCCGACACGGCATATCGACGGAGCATGTGCCGTTTGGCGGTTCCATCTTCGGTGAGTCCTGTCTCCGATGCCACCTGACGCTTCATGTCATGCAGCGGACGGTGATGGTCGAGCATCATGCTTCGTTGCAGTTCGAGCGCCAGAAAGTCCGGATCCATCAGCCGTTGGAATGCGGCCTCGTTGTGGCTGTTCTCCTGGCGCCACCGGTCGAGCGTAACCTGCTCTTCGGACGTGATTGTTCCAAGCAGTTGCCTGCAGATCAGATACGCGATCGTTTGACTGTCGGGGATTTGATTCATGTACGAAGTGTTTTATTTGATTTGTTCTTCTATCGTTGTGGCAGTGGCTTCGTCAGACGGGCGCGTGGCATCTGCGCTGAAGATATTGCCATCGGCGTCGATCATGATAAACCGTGGAATACCTGTGATACCCCAGTCTTTGGAGAACTGTTCGTTGTTTTCCGCAGTCAGGACATATTGCGCCCACTGCGGACGGTCCTTGTCCAACTTGGCGCTCCAGGCCTTCCAGTTGGTGTCGACAGAGATGCTGACAAACTGCACCTTGTCGTTTCCCTTGAACCTTTCGACCAACTTCTCCAGGTGTGGAATCTCCTTCACGCAGGGTCCGCACCATGTTGCCCACACGTCGATGTAGGTGAATTTGCCATTCAGAATGCTTGACAGGGGGACCTGCTTGCCGTCTGGCGTGTTCAGGGTGATATCGGGTGCGGCCTTTCCGGCGTGCGTCTTTTCCTCGGAAAGCTTCTTTTCGCGGAACTGCCGGATGATGTCTTGGGCGACGAGCGAATCCTTGCCGGCAAACCGTAGATAGTCTTTGGCGAACGCTTCCGTGTCTCCTTGTCCGTTGCCAAAGGTGAAATAATTCTGCCCGATCATCCTTACCATGACCGAACGGAGATTGGGAAGGGTGACCATGCGGTCCACCAATTGCATCTGTTCGCGGCAGTAGGCCTCGTTGTCTCCACCCATCCGGGTCTTCACCATATTGTTCAGAGCGGTCAGCGAGAGGTTTGTCTGATAGTTGATGGGGTCATTCACGTCAATGTCGGTGATCGTCGCCTGAAACTCGGTATTGTCTTTGAATTCTGCGTTCCGTGCCTGACAGTCGTCCATGATCAGGCGCAGTTTACACCATTTGTAGTTTCCTTCCGCCAGACGGGTATAATACGCCCGCAGTGTCTTATCCTTGATCGTGGGCAACAAAGCCTTCACCTTATTATATTCAGTATCGAGCAGGACGCGATAGGCAGCGTTGGTCTTGGCCTCGGAGGGATCCGGACTCCAATACTTCATGCCGTCGAAGGAGCGGTATAGCTGGTTTACTAACTTGTTGCGGGCTGTCTGTCCGTCCTTGAAAGCGATAGCCATGCCTTCGCCGGTGCGGTAAAGCGTGACCTCAAGTGTCTTTCCTTTTGTCAGGTGCAGACCGAAATAGCCTTTGTCATCCATCGTCATTGACACGTCGGCTTCTCCCTTTGGCAGTTCCATATCGAATGTGAATGTGCTGTCGGGGTTGATTTTCAGATCCAGCGTCCGTTCGTTCAGTACATAGCCATCGGGAGAGTAGCCGATCGCGGCGTCTTCTACGTGATAGCCTTTGATGCTTCCTTTCAGTAGTTGGGCATTCCCCGCCATGGGCAGCAAGGTCACTGCGGCCATTAGCAAGGGTCTCAATCGTTTGGTTTTTCTCATTGTTCTCTTACAGTTTATGATTGTTCACTCTGAAAGCTAATACGCATTCGAAACAAAAGTATATAATAAAACTGGAAGATTTTTCTACTTTTCTTTAGATTAATAAAAAAAATCCTTAAATTTGCGCCAATATGTTTTGACGCTTATGGACATTACTCCACAGATTTTTGAGGGTTTCAAGCGAGGTGAGTTAGATGACTTCTATCGGGAAGCCTGGACGCCTCTGATGTCCTATGCGGCACGTTATCTTGGCAGTCTTTATTCGCTCATGGCCGAAGATTGCGTGCAGGAAGCGATCCTGTCCGTCTATCATTCAAGGGAAAAATTGGTCTCGCCGATGCAGATGAAGGCATTTCTTTTTACGACCGTCCATAACCGTTGTGTCTCCCTTTTGCGCAAGAACAGGACCGAGACCAAGTATCTGTCAGAAAAGGAGACATCCCAACCGGAACTGTGGGCTACCATGATTGAGCAGGAGACATTGGATATGCTCAACCAGGCAATACAGGAACTGCCTGAGAAATACAGGCAGATCTTCGAGGTGAACTATGAGCAGGGACTCAAGAATGCCGATGCCGCAGCAGCCCTGAACCTGAGTTTGGCCAACTTCAACAAGCGTAAGGCGCGGATGATCGCCCTGCTTCGCGACCGGTTCCGTGACTCGGACACCATGCAGCTGATGATCACCGTGCTGTTTCTGTGATCCCCCCGACAGTCCGGCACGGTAGGTGAGGAATCACTGGAGGCCTGAGTGCTGGGATGCTTTTTTGTTACAATAGGCTTTTGCTTCCTTATTTATTCCTCATTTCTTTTGCTCCCAACACGTTTGTTTCGAAGAATATTCATTACCTTTGCATGAATTCCTACCTCGGCGGCAGGTATTTACAACCCCTTAAAGGCAGGACGCCCTTCACTTCATGGACAACACTTATGGAACAGAATCAGGAACTGCGCAACGCATGGGACTTCGTTGAACACACAGGCATCAGCATCTTTCTTACCGGTAAAGCCGGGACGGGCAAGACAACTTTTCTGCGAACACTCGCAGAAAACAGTACCAAGCGTGCCATTGTAGTGGCACCCACCGGTGTGGCAGCCATCAATGCGGGTGGAGTAACCATCCACTCGTTCTTTCAATTGCCACCTACACCTTTCGTTCCCGAAATGCAGGTAAAGTCGCATTATACGTTCAGTAAGGAAAAGCGCAAGATCATGCGCACGCTCGATATGCTCATCATCGACGAAATAAGTATGGTGCGCGCCGACCTGCTTGACGCCATCGACAATACCTTGCGCAGATTCCGCGAGCACGACAAGCCTTTCGGCGGTGTGCAGCTATTGATGATCGGCGACCTTCAGCAACTCACGCCTGTCGTGACCAACGAGGACGAACAAATCTTACGACGATATTACGACACGCCCTATTTCTTCGGAAGTCGTGCTTTGCAAAGCATCAACTACGTGACCATTGAACTCACGCAGGTTTTTCGGCAGCAAAGCCGCGAGTTCATCGATTTGCTGAACCATATTCGCGACGCGAAGGTCACAACAGACGACATCTCCTTGCTCAACAGCAGATACAATCCCACCTTTCTGCCCGGTCCAAAGGATGATTATATCCGACTGACGACGCACAACCAGCTTGCCAACGACTATAATGCCCATGAGCTGGCACGGCTGAAAGGCGCATCGTATCTTTATAATGCAGTGGTGGAAGGCACTTTCCCTGAATACAGCTACCCTACCAACGAGACGCTCGAACTGAAGGAAGGCACGCAAGTGATGTTCATTAAGAACGACAGCTCCGGATGTTTACGTTATTACAACGGACGAATCGGTCATGTGGTTGAACTGTCAGAAAAAATGATCCGTGTACTTTGTCCCGGCGACGACGAAGCCATTGAGGTTGTGCCCGAGACGTGGATGAATGCACGGTACACCTTGAATGATGAAACGAAAGAGATTGAAACCACCATCGATGGCACCTTCACCCAATACCCTTTAAGGTTGGCGTGGGCTATCACCATTCATAAGAGCCAGGGGCTCACGTTCGAACATTGCATCATCGATGCCAATGCCTCCTTCGCTGCCGGACAGGTGTATGTAGCCCTGAGCCGCTGCAAGACACTCGAGGGTATCGTGCTTGCCTCGCCTGTAGGCAATGGCAACATCTTCAACGATTATCGCGTGGAAGCCTATATCCAACAGCAACAGAGTGCCGCCGAGGCAAGCATCCAACAGCTTCCTACACTGAAAGACGAATATTACCGACAACAACTGCTCGAGCTCTTCAATTTCAAGGAGCTGCTGCAACTTGAAGAGACACTGGCGCGAGTAATGATAGAGCACTTCTATAAATTTCCGAAGACAGTAACGAGTCATCGCGAACTGCTTGTCAGGATGCGCGAAAAGATCATGCTCGTAGCCGACAAATGGGCTTCGCTCATACGGAGCAGAAATGTTGCCGAACTGAAAATGCCTGAGTTTCTCGACCGCGTATCGAATGGTGCCGATTACTTCGGAAAAGAGATGAAGGAACTCTTCGAGCCTGTTCTCGACCAGACAAAAATGGTGAAAAGCGAGAACAAGCAGGAGATGAAGCGACTTGCCACAGCCTTCGACGACCTGGAGCAAAGCTATCTGATGCGCAGGACACTGCTGTGCAACATCATCGATGAAGGGTTCTCTGTTACCAACTATCTCTATTTCAAACAGAGAGCGGTGCTGCATGCCCTCGACATTACAGAACCCGATACGCGCAAACGCACGAAGAAAGCCGACCAGCGGTCTAAGAATCAAATGCCGAAACCGAAAAAGGAAGATACCAAGGAACAGACCCTGTACCTCTTCAACAGCGGTATGTCGCCCGACGAGATTGCCATGGAACGCAATCTGAAGCAATCGACCATCTGTCACCATCTGGCTTATTATGTGGCAAACGGAGAACTCATCACCGACCGGCTTATTTCGCAGTAAAAGCGCAAAGCGATTAGAGCCCTCATCGCCAAGTTGGGAGATAACTTCAACAAGACACTCATCAAGACGCTCTGCCGTCCGGAGGTGACTTACAGCGAAATAGACATTGCACTGGCTGAGATGCGGCACGCCCTTGTAATTCCCTTGAAATCTGCCTTCTTAGGAATATACTGTCTGATGAGTCCGTTGGTGTTTTCGATCGCCCCTTTTTCCCATGAGGAATAGGGATGTGTGAAGTACACCTTCGCTTTCAGTTCGCTTGTGACTTTCTCATGTGCTGCGAATTCCGTCCCGTTGTCAGTCGTTATGGTCCTTACTGGGAGCGGGCAATTCTTGAGCAGCCTCACCACTGCATCTGCCAGCGGTATGGCCTGCTTGCCCGTGTCGAGCTTCTCCATGAGCATATAGGCGCTTTTCCTTTCCACAAGGGTGACGATCGCCCCCTTTCCGTCCTTTCCCACAATGGTGTCCATTTCCCAGTCTCCCAAAGTCTGACCGTTGGCCTCGGCAGGTCTTTCATCGATGGACACGCGGTTTGTTATCGGTATCCTGGAGCCTTGTGCCGAGTTTCTGCACCTCTTCCCGCCGTGCCTGAGATGCTTGTGGATGCTGTCCTTATAATGTGGGGAGCTGCCGGCTATCCAATTATAAATGGCAGACTTGGAGACGGCCAGACCTTCCTCCCTCCTGAGCCATCCGGACACTTGCTCCGGAGACCACTGCTGCTTGCGGATGAGTTCGAAGACCCTGCTGCGCACATAAGGGGGGA
>JALFRV010000027.1 GCA_022778905.1 Prevotella sp.
TACAGAAAATTTCTGTAACTTTGTCCTTGGTAATCATCACTCAATAGTTTTGTAACTTGTTGATTTTCACCTATAAAGGTACAAAATATTAGTGAGATTACCAACTTTTACAAGGATTTTCTTATCCCGAACTCACGTATAGATGTAGTCAATCTGCCCATGCGAAACAAAATCCACTCGAGAGGTGGAGTCGGAAGAGAATTCTCAAACCTCCCTTCTCCTGTCGTGCAGCGTACAAGAAGAGGATCGCACCCTCATTCGGTCATCTATTCATCTTTCGGGAAATAATAACCGCTGATCTCCAATTGGATGCGTTTGGGATCCGCATTGGTATAGACACTAATCTGTTTGCGAAAGCTACCAGGGATGAAGCCGTTACCGTCATAGACTACCTTGATATAGCCTTTCTGCCCGGGTAGAACAGCACGTCGGCTAACCGTCACAGACGTACAGCCACATGAGGTCTCCGCTTTCAGGAAGACTAATGGTGCATTGCCGTCGTTGCGAACAATGAACACACACGTTTTCGGTTTCTTTTCAGGATAGGTACCAAAGGAATATGATGCCTTGCTCAGCAACTTGACAACCGGAGTTTTCTGCCGTGCGAATACCGGAGCAATGAAAAACAAAAAAGAAAAGATAAGAATAAGATTGCGCAACATGACTCTGAAAAAAATGAATGCACTTTAAGCAATGAGAAAAAAGATGGGATGGACAGGACGGATAAAGTGGCCAAAAGGTGAAATCGAACGAAAGCGGGAAGCCTATAGGCTACAAAGGGCGAGGCAACACTTTGTTCCGGATTAATGCGAAAAGGAGTCCGCCTCAAAGACAGACTCCTTATTTATTCGCAAAGCAACTGCTGCTTATTCAGCAATACAGATTGTCACACGGTTCTTGTCATTCTCTGCGAACGGCTGAACGCGCGAACCCTTGCTGTCAGAAATAATTCTTTCGGCCGGGATATTATACTGCTTGGTCAGCGCGTTGACAACAGCTGCTGCACGCTGCTTGGCAAGACGGTCATTGATGCGGTTGTTACCTGTACCGGCATCAGCATAACCTGTTACGGAAACCTTTGCATCCGGATGCTCGTTCAGATAGTTGACAACTTCCTGTACTTTCTGCTTCTCGCTTTCACGGATCTTGAAAGAGTTGATCAAGAAGAATACATCACGACGCAACGGTTCAACCTTGACAGGTTCAGGCTGCGGTTCGGGAGCAGGAGCAGGAGCTACGTAAGGAGCAGGAGCAGGTTCTGGTTCTGGCTCAGCAACAGGTTTCGCAGTCTTGGTGAAAGTCTTGCCCAAGTTGATGCGAAGACCAGCGAGTGCGTTGAAGTACCAGTCAGGATTACCTGCTTTCTTCGAGTTGTATTTATCAGTGAGAATGTTGGCATTGCCTTCAACGATGAAGCGAACAGCGTCACTCAAACGGAAAGCGAGTTCAACACCACCACGGCCGAAAGGTCTTACCTTCGTTCCGTCCCAGAGATACTCGAGATTATAGTTGGCAACATTCTGGATGTGCTTTGAAATTTCATTCACTTCGTCATTGCCCCAACCGATGTTGGCACCACCGCCGATGAATGCAGTTACATTGAATACACGGTTCGGATTCCATCCACAGAACAGATTGGAAAGATTGAACATGAAGTCAAGGCCAGGAGCAACATACTTAAACTTGTAGTCCTGTGTAAGAGGGGCAAACTTCAGATCCTCTGTATAGCCATTCCAGCCACCCTTACTCTGCCATCCATTTGCCTGAAGGCGAGCTGCAAACCAAGGATTGAACTGATAACCCAAACCAAACTGTACATTCGGACTGATCAAATCCTTAAACTTGGCTTCACCAAGCGTGTATTGAGCACCGCCCTCAAGATTGATGAAGACGTGCTTCTTGAATTGGTACTCATTGCCATCCTTATCTGTATAGGTAGCTTGAGCCTGGGCCATGGCACTTAAAGAAAGAAGTGCTACAGCTGCTAAAAAGAATCTTTTAATTTTCATATCTTTACTGATTAATTAGTTCGGTATTTGCGTTCCATGAAGACCGTTGGTGTCTGTCATCGTATCAGCCATGGTCAGATACCATCGGCCATCCCGACGAACCGGCTTTATGATCATCGAAATTTGATTAGGACGAGTATCTCCAGGCTTTCTGTCAAAGAGGATACAATTCACTTTCATTACAGACTCCTTCTCACTGACAAAAACCAACTTCTCAATTTCGTAACGTTTAGCCTTGAAAGATTGGAGGGTCATTGTCTGACGCTTAACTAAACCAGGAGGCAGAGAAACTATCTTATCACCGTCAAGGAACGAAAGCATCTTGACTGCCCCAGAAAGATCCCGATGGTTTAACCTGTCGAGAAACATGTCTACTAAGTACTTTACTTCTGCGGTGTCTTTTCCACTGAAACTGTCAACAGGTGCTACAGAGGCAATTTTTTCAGCTTGTTGAATATCAACTTTCTTCTTCTTGCAAGATGTCACACTCACTAAGAGTGTTCCAAGGAGCAACATGGCAATGAATATAGATTTCTTTCCCATAATTAATTTTAAGTTTAAAAAGGGGTGCCAACGAGTGACACCCCTCTGATTTTCTACAATAATCAATGTATATGATTAGTGTTTCTTAGCACCTGTAGATGTACCCTGAGTAGACTGAACTGTAATGACTGCCCATACGGTCTGCGTATAGTTCTTGTCATTGTTCCACTCTTTCTTGATGTTGCCCCAGAAGTACTTCACAGCGATCGGAACGTAGATGTGATACTTGCTTACGACACCACTGTTGTTCACATAGGTCAACTTGCCAAGGCCTGTTGAGAAATCATCACCAATAACTTCTGCACCATTACCACTGAACAACTTCAGATATCTCGTTCCATCGTTTCCAGTCAGTGAAGACAGATCCTTAGCCTTGGTGTAACCGAGAATCGTGTTCACATCCTTCACAGGATCAGCAGTTGAGATGGCCGGCTCCTGATCGTGGTCAGTGCGGATTTCATCACGGATCACTGCGAGATCGCTGATGCCATAGTAAGCATACGGAACTTTCTTGTTAGCGTAAGAACCAGGAGTTTCGACATCATAGTCACGCCAGTCTTTGATAACGAGCAGCTTACTCAATTCAGTTTCCTGAGCCTTGTTCTGTGCATCGTCCCAAGTTACATTCTTACCCCAGACGTTGATCGGACGGAGGAAGCGTACATTGAAGTAGTTCTTCGCAATCAGCGGCGAGTAGCAAGGATCTTCTGAGAAGACGATCTTGATGTAAGCAGTGAACGTACGGTCTACGTCGTTTGTCAAGAAGTCAGCTCTCTTCAACTCACCCTTTGTCGGATCAGCAGCCTTCTCGAAGAGCTTGTTGCCCCACATGTCATAGCGGCCCATCTTGTTGAGCAGGTCTGTAGCTGCCTGATGTACGTTAGCTTCTTCAGAAAGACCCATATAGCGTACCTTTGTAGTAACATTGCCCTGAGCATCGAGGAACGTAGCAACAGTATCAGGATCAATAGCTGCACCGTTCTTCTTCACGGCATAGATAGTCTTGTTGTTGTCGCCAAGCGCCAAGGTCCACTTCGTACCGGAGATACCTTCGCATACCCATTGACCGTTCTTATCAGCATTGATCGTAGAGTTCAGCCCCTTGACTGGTGTAGTGAATTCGAAGCCAACCTGAGTCTTAACGGTTCCGTCTTCATTATAGAACTTGGTGAACTTGTCCTTGTTGCCTTCCAGCGTGATCAAGTCGACATTGTTCTTCCAGTATTCACGCAGATCCTTCACGAATGCGTATACATTCAGAGGCTTCTGTCCCCACTTGTCAGGAGCAGGAGTGCTGGCCTGAACGTCAAACTCTGTATGATAAGGTGATGCGTTGTCCTCAGTACCCAGAACAGGTGAGTTCCAGTTGTACCAGTGCGACCAGTCCTTGTTGGCAACCTTGCCATACTCGAAGTGAACCTTACCTACCGGAATGTTCAGCGTTACATAGAAGTCAGAGACATTGAATGAAGAGGTATCCTTCTTCTTGAAGTGAACGATAGTCTTAACAACCTTCTGGCTTGTACCCTTGCTGTCATAAGTAGCCTGGGCAATCTCCATCAAATGTGCATACTTCTTGGCATTCATGGCACCCTTCCAGTTTCCATACTGTGGGCCCTTAACACCCTCAGGTTCGAAGTTCCAGAGCAGGACGTTGGTCTGAGCGTCGAGCACGTCGAAGTCCTTCGATGCGATCCATACACGACCGAGATCAGTGAAACCATCGGCTTCGGCAGCCTTTATTTCCTCAGCAGTCAGCGTGTTCCAAGCCTTGTACTCGCCGTTTACGAGCGCATAGCGTGTAGCAAGATAGTTGAAGTTGTAAGGATCGTCGCTCGACGGCGGCATCTGCTGGTTGTTCTTGTCGTTAACAAGATAATAGTTCTTCTCAAACTCAATCTTGTTGATACCATTCTGACCTACGACAGAGAAGAGCAGATGCTCCATGTCTTCCCAGTTCACACGGCCTTCATCGCCGCAGTTCATCCACATTTCAGAGATATTCATATCAACCTTCTTCACCTCAGGCAGAGCCTCAACGATGCGGAGTTTAATATAACCGTATTCGAGCACGTTACCCTCAGCGTCAACCAAGTTCACGCGTACCAACGGCTCACGACCGATTTCATTACGGTTCTGAGTATCCAGCTGCTTGCCACCTTCTACCTCGTTGCTAACCTCGCGCGGAGAGAAGACACCTGAAGTCTTGTCACCAATCTGCTTCAAGTGGAGAGACTCGCTGGTCTTATAGTCACCCTTCAGGTAGTCAACCAAGAAGAATTCATAGTGCAAGCCAAGGAGCTCCATCTGCTCGTCAGTCATTACCTGATCCTTCTTGCTTGCTCCGTACTTGGCAACAGTGTTGTAATCATAATGTGTCTGGATGAAAGGCTTCAAATCGAGACCCTTTTCGTTCCAGAGGATAGAGTGGGTAGCACCTGCCACGATAGCATCAGTAGCCTTGCGATAGATGTGATTACCACCAACATTGAATTTATCGGTAGAATAATGATGAGTAGCCGGATCGTAGCTAACCGGTTTCGGCTGGCTATGCATGCCTGCAGCAGGCTTGGCTTCAAACTGATGCTTGCTCAATTCCCACTCAGCAGCAGTGTCAGCAAGAGCAACCACCTTGAGCTGTGCAGGAGTAACAACAGAGTAGTCAGATGTAACAACGGTGTCGTTTACATTAACCTGGAGAGCGATGAACGGTAGCGTGTCGCTGAATGCAGCAACCTGGCCTTCGCCAACTTCACCATACGAGCCTACGCTCTTCATATACTTATCAAAGATAGCGCCCAGAACCTTATTGTCAGCCTTGAACGGAACCTTCAGCAAGCCATTCTCAACAGTATTCTTGTCATTGGCAGCACCAACAACCGGAGACCACGGAGTGAAGAGAGCGTCTTCACCTGCGCGGGTGTAAACAGGAGCAAGGTTCGTGTAGAACGAAAGTTTAGCACCCTTCAGGCTCTCATAAGAGACAGAAGAAGGATTCATGTGATAGGTAGCGATCGCACCATTGGAGATCGTGATCACCTTCGGCTCTCTCTGAGTTTCCATGATCATTTCCGGCTTCTCGAACAATGTAACGGGAGTAACCTTGCCCTGATGATCGTCCTGTGCATAAGTGAAATGATACTCACTCAACGGGAACTTATAAGCATTGGCAACGAGTACAGGAACTTCGATTCCTTCAAGACCTTCCCAGTAGAAGTCCGGCTTCAGCACGAGGCTGGTGAGACGCTTGTTGATGAAAGCCTGCAGAATGTTCACCTGCGGAGAAACCTTATCCAACTTATCGTTGACAGTCTGCATCAAAGTACGCAGTTCAGCCACTTCAGCAGAACTTGCAACACCCTTCAAGAGCTCTTCAAACTGAGCCTTCATACCATCGAGTGCTACGAGCTTGCCATTGATCACGTCAATAGCGGCCGAGTTGCCCTTAACGGCTTCGAAGAGCTTGTTCAGCTCTGCGTCCTCCGACTTGCCTTCGAGCGCTTTCTTCAACTCATCGATGGCAGCAGCCTGTGTTTCGATGTTGCCCTGAGCAGTCTTGATAGCCTGATCAGTAGTTGTCTTCCAACCTTCTAAGTTAGTAACCCGGGTGTCGATGGCAGCAATTTCCTGTGCCAGCTGCTCGATCGTCTTGTCCGAATTGCCCTGGATAGCCTTCTTCACATCAGCGATGGCCTGGTTCAAAGCATCAACAGTGACCAACTGGGCGATCTTCTCCTCCAATGCCTTGATACCATTGTTATAATCAGACTTCAAGACATAGTTGTCAAACTTGCCGTTGATAGTCGTGATGTCCTGCTGTGCAGTCTTCAGAGAGGCCTCCAAGCTTGCCAGCTGTTTCTGCAAGGCAACGATGTCATTCGCATTCGCGTTGATGTCATCATCGTAATCCTTACAAGATACAAACATACTCATAGAGGCAATGAAGAATGCCCCCATAAGCAACGTACTTAATAATCTTTTTTTCATACGATATAAAAATTTAATAAAACAAAATATAAAATTTAAATTATCTCCATGTTCCCGTCATCTTTCTCTGTGAAAGCTGATCGATTTGTTCGCTATTCTTCAATGGCTTTTTATACGACATATTAATACTTTATCTCCCCAAGGGAGACAATTTCGATGCAAATATAAAGATAAATCTCAAAACAAACAAACAAAAAAGTGTTTTTTTTAATATAAGACATAAAAATGCTATCAAAATCAAGCCAATAACATAATCTTCTTTATGAAATGTCGTAGAAGTGGGATTTTATAAGGCCATATAGCCTGTAAAGGGGCTTTAGCCATGCGGCACGGATCACTTGCGAAAAGGGGACGGAACCAACGTGACGCCTAATATATATAATAAGGTGTAAATGATCTATCAATTGGCATCCTTCTAATCGATTAAAAGGCCTCATTCATTGTGTCTCTATAGCAGGAAGTGACATGATAAAGATCAAGTTCGAAGCATCGGGTGCGCAGCCTGACGCAATTTTCAGCCTGTGCACTTGAATCTTCAGGCAGCGTGGGCGATTCGCCGGGGAGCTGCCGTCAGACCAGTTCGATCCCCCCGTCGGTGATGCGTATGAGCCGCTTCTTATAGAGGTCTCCGACTGCTTTCTTGTATGTCTTCTTACTGACCTGAAACTCCCGACGGATCTCATCGGCATCGCTCTTGTCGCCCAATGTGCATTTTCCGTCATGATTTTTCAAATATTGCAGCAGCCGTTCGGCGAAATCGAGTGTTTCTCTGCGCCCCATGGGCCGGAGGGAGATATCCAACTTGCCATCCGGACGCACACTGGCGATATAGCCTTTGAGCCGATCGCCCGTATGGATATACCGGAACAGCTGGTTGGCATAGACCAGACCGGCATAGCGGTTGTCGACAATGACTTTGAATCCCAACTCGGTTTTCTGCCAGACAAGCAGGTTCACCTCGTCCCCGGGTTTGTAGCCACCGGCGTCGCGCGGACTTTCCAAGGCCGGCTCCATATAGCGGTCCACCTTGGCTGAAGCCACGATGCGATAGCTGTCTTCATCGATATGGACGTGGACAATATAGCTTTCGCCGATCTCCATCCGTCTTTTCTGTTCCCGGAAGGGGCAGAACAGATCTTTCATCAGTCCCCAGTCGAGGAAGGCGCCATACTCATTGACCCACGAGCATTTCAGACAGGCGAAGTCGCCGACACGCGCCAAGGGCTTCTCCATGGTCGCGATCAGACGCTCGTCCTGATCTAAATAGACGAAGCAATCAATGCTTTCGCCGGGCTTGATGCCTTCGGGGACATAGCGTTTCGGCATCAATATCTCGCCCTCATCGCCTCCATCGAGGTAGATTCCGAAGGTCTCCTCCTCACGGAAGGCATGACTGTCGGCCCGACGGGCTTCTTTGACGACCGTCAACCTGTTGTAATCGCCCAACCGGATGCCTGCTCCGGATGTTCCCCGGGCGGCCTGCGACTTCCCTGATGTTGCCATCCGGTCCGATGGCCGTCCCGATTTTATCTGTTTGGTGTTCATTGCCTGTTCCTCCTTTTGTATGGTTATTGTCCGCTATCGGTGTCCGGTGCCGGATGCGGATAGCCCGTTTCCGTTTCCCGATCCTGCTCTTCGCCGACATTGTCTACGGCAGCGGCAGACTGATGATCGTCCTCGATCATGCCGTCACGCAGGTGGATGGTCCGGTCGGTGATGGCCGCCAGTCCCTCGTCATGGGTGACAATGACGAACGTCTGGCCGAACTTATCGCGCAAATCGAAGAACAACTGATGCAGTTCGGCTTTGTTTTTCGAGTCCAAACTGCCCGAAGGCTCATCGGCCAAGATGACAGCCGGATGGTTGACCAAGGCCCGCGCCACGGCCACTCGCTGTTTCTCGCCGCCCGAGAGTTCGTTGGGCTTGTGCCCGCAGCGGTCAGAAAGTCCCATGAAATCCAGCAGTTCCCGGGCCCGTTGCTTGGCTTCGTGCGCTCCTTTCCCGGCAATAAAAGCCGGCATCATCACGTTTTCCAAGGCGGTAAACTCGGGCAACAGCTGATGGAACTGAAAGACGAAGCCGACATGCCGGTTGCGAAAATCGCTCAGCCGATCCGTTGACAGCTTCCCGACATCGATTCCGTCGACGATGACCGTACCGTCATCCGGCCGGTCAAGCGTGCCGATGATCTGCAACAGTGTGGTCTTGCCCGCACCGCTCGGGCCGACAATGCTCACCACTTCACCCTTTCCGATCTGCAGGTCGATACCTTTGAGCACCTGCAGATTGCCAAACGACTTGGTGATTCCTTTGATTTCTATCATGATGCATTATATATTTTTGTCCCCATCCATGTTCTCCGCTGAAGGAAAGGAAATGAAATGCGGATCCTACTGTATACTCATCGCTCCACCGTTTTTCTGATCCATTCCTGAAGGGCGCCATAGGCCGACTGCTCTTCCTGATGCTGCGGCTGGGCAAACGTCATCTCGTCCATCGCATCGCCGAACTGATCGGGGAAGATGATCATCAGGTTCTTGCCACTGAAGTATTTGGTCAGCTCACCGGGGAGACGCTCCAAGGCCGACTTGAAGGAGACGGTTCCCTTGCGCGCAGTGACGACGACGAACATGTGATCCTGCGCTATGGTCGTGGCCAACCGGGGCAACTCGTTCCAGTGTTCCATCGGCGAGTAGTCGGCTCTGAGCGTGGGATGCGTGTTCTGCACAAACTCAGAGATAAGCGCGAGCGTGTCCGAACGGCCGTGAAACAGTATGCGGCAATCGAGGTTACCGGCCAGCCGCGACAGCCGTTCGAGCCACCGGTAGAATCCGGGCTCATACTGCGCGCGTGACGGAACGGCCACCTGGAAGCGGCGGATAGTGTTGGGCGGCTGGTTGATGCGCACCATCATGATCTGCCGGTTGAGCCCGTTGAACAGGCTCTGATGGAACTGTCCCCAGAAGTTAGTCGACACATTGTCGTGCATGTGCATGCCGATGAGGATCTCAGAAGCCTGAAATTCCTTGAACGCATGCTTGATCCCGTTGGCGATGTTGGCCGATACGCGCACCTGCGTGACGACTTTCACATCGGTGGCAGCGGCATAGCTGGTCACCTGGTCGAGCAGCCGCCGCCCCGTCTCCTGGTTCCGGCGCATCTGCTGGTCATCATAGACGACATTGAGACACACCAAAGGGCGGTTCAACCGATGATTTCTCATCAGGATGGCCATGCTGACCAAGTTGTTCGCATATTCGGGATACTTGACCGGGATGAGGATGGTCTCATCGTCGGTGTCGGTCTGTCCGTCGTGCGGATATTCCCTGTCGCGCAGCGTAATCTGTCTGGCGGCGTACTCGGTCATCAGTGTGGAGATGATGCAGGTGAAGAGTATCATGATCACGACACCGTTCATCATCTGATCGTCGACCAGGTAATGGCCCGGCGAGATCTCAAGCGACATGCCCACCATGGCCATGGCGATAGCTCCGGCGGCATGGGCGGAGGTCAGACCGAACATCATGTTGCCCGACGAAACCGGCAGCCGGAACAGGAATCCGGCCAAATAGGCGGCCACGGCCTTGCCGATCGTACCGAAGAAAACAATGCAGAAGACCACCCAGAGGATGCCTTCACCCTGAAAGAGCAGGCGCACGTTGATCAGCATGCCCACACCAATGAGGAAGTAGGGGATGAAGAGTGCGTTGCCGATAAACTCGATCCGGTTCATCAGTGGGGACAGACGCGGAATATAGCGATTGAGGATCAGGCCCGACAGAAACGCGCCGAAGATGCCCTCAAAACCGATCATATCAGAGAGCGCGGCACTCATGAAGAGGATGGACATCACGAGGATGAACTGCATGACGGCATCACTGTAGCGACGCAGAAACCATCGCCCCAAGCGGGGGATGAGCCAGAGCATCGCCGCACAGAACACGGCAAACTTCACCACGAACAGGGTCCAGAACAGCCATCCGGCATTGTTGCGGTTGGCCGCCACGATGCCCGCCAGCAGCACGAGCGCAAGGAAAAGCGCAAACATGGCCGCCCCGACGCTCAGCGTGACGCTCGGTTTGGCCTGCAGACCGTATTTGCCAACGATCGGGTAGGCGATCAGCGTGTTCGAAGCCATGATACATCCGAGCAGCATCGCTGCCGCGACGGAGTAGTTGAGCATCGTCGTGCCCACGACATAGGTCATCCCGAACGGGACCAGAAACGTCAGCAGACCGAAGACCAACACGCGGTAGCGGTTCTTCTTCAGCCCCTCCATGTCGGTCTCCAAGCCCGCGAGGAACATGATGTAGTACAGGCCCACGTTGCCGAAGATCTCAAACGACGCGTCGCGACCTAAGATGTCCAATCCGTATTTGCCCAAGACCACACCCGCAATGACCATCCCGATGATGTGCGGGATGCGCAGTTTGCCCATGATGATCGGGGCAAAGAGGATGATCAGCAGCACGACGAAGAAGATCAGCGTCGGGTCAGTAATGGGAAAATAGGATGATATTTCCGGCATCGGCGTTCATTTACGATGCAAAGATACGAAAAGTATGCGGATTACAGTGCGCCGTCCGGCGATTATTTTCACACCCTTCCCCACCCTCGCTCCACATGCCCTCCCATTCCCCCCACGCCACACCCTGCATTCCGCACTCACCGTCAACCAACAGAGGGCTGCACCTGCCCGTTTTGCGCCCGAAAGCAACGAAAGGACGGGAATATGAAAAAAAACAACCCGTTTGATCGACAAATGCCAATAATTTATTAACTTTGCAGCAATAAAATGACTGAATTGAAAGTTACAGCGATCAGCCCGGGCCGCGGCATCAGCCACTTTCGGCCGGCGGCGAACGATCGTCATTAAAACAGACAGTATATGAAGGTAGCGATTGTTGGCGCCAGCGGCGCCGTAGGGCAGGAACTTCTACGCATTCTTGCCGAGCGAAATTTCCCGGTCGATGACTTGGTCCTCTTCGGATCACAGCGTTCTGCCGGACGTAAATACACATTCAAGGGCAAGGAGTATGAAGTCAAGCTCTTGCAGCACAACGACGACTTCAAGGACGTCGACATCGCGTTCGCCTCTGCCGGGGCAGGCACCTCGCAGGAGTTCCTTGAGACAATCACGAAGCATGGAGCCGTCATGATCGACAACTCCAGCGCTTTCCGCATGGATCCCGACGTGCCGCTCGTCGTGCCGGAGATCAATCCCGAAGACGCCTTGGTGCGTCCGCGCGGCGTCATCGCTAACCCTAACTGCACGACGATCATGATGGTCGTGGTGCTCAACCCGATCGAGAAGCTCAGCCATATCAGGAAAATCCACGTCGCAAGCTATCAGAGCGCAAGCGGCGCAGGGGCTGCCGCCATGCAGGAACTCGAGCAGCAGTACCGCGAGATGATCGAGGACGGAAAAGTTTCCACCATCTCAAAGTTCCCCCATCAGTTAGCCTACAACGTCATTCCGCAGATCGACAAGATGCAGGAAAACGACTATACGAAGGAGGAAATGAAGATGTTCAACGAGACCCGCAAGATCATGCACAGCGACGTGCGCACCAGCGCCACCTGCGTTCGCGTGTCCTCGCTCCGCTCCCACTCTGAAAGCGTATGGGTTGAGACCGAAAGTCCGCTCACCGTCGAGGCCATCCGGCAGGCGCTCACCGAAGCCCCGGGGGTCACGCTGGTTGACGATCCCCAGCATTATGTCTACCCCATGCCGCTCGAGAGTGCCGGCAAGGATGACGTATACGTAGGCCGCGTCCGCAAAGATCTTGCCGATGACAACGGCAACACCCTGTGGCTCACAGGCGACCAGATCCGCAAAGGCGCCGCCCTCAACGCCGTGCAGATCGGCGAATACCTCATTCAGGTGGGCAATGTGAAATAGCCTGCCGACTGAAGACAGCCGGATCTGTCAACAAAAACGACCGAAATTTAACACTTACAGAAGCCTCATTCTAACTGCATAGAATGAGGCTTTTTCATCCATATTCATCCTCTGTCCAACCCGGAGCGTCACTCCACCCGCCCCACAGCTATCCTTTCGCCTGCCCATATGTATCCTTTCGCGTGCCCATATGTATCCTTTGGCGTGCCTATAGCTATCCTTTCGCCTGCCCATATGTATCGTCCCGACGTGCCAAAGAGCATGAAAGACAGGTGCGAATTGATGGAACAAGAAACAGAAAACTGCCATTTCGCGATCACGAATGACATCACTTCAACCCGGATCGGGCATTAGAGTCCAAACTGAATGTGACACTGCGGTCTGATGGCCGATGCGGGTTCAATCTAAGAAGCATAGAAATCGCAGAAGAGTTGCCTGTTTCAACCCGATCCATATTTTGTCTCCGCGCACTCCGATGAAGCTTTGCGGAAAAACAAGAGAAACACGCAAGACCTTTTGTTCGAAAAATTCACCATCGGAACAAGCCCCGTTTGCCGGCCCCGCCAACAACGTAGGGGCGGATCTTGTGCCCGTTCGCAAGAACCGTGCCATCCGTGCCGAATCCCTATTTTTCATCGTAGGGGGGG
>JALFRV010000028.1 GCA_022778905.1 Prevotella sp.
CAGGATTCCGTCTATTCCGGTCCAGTCCGTCCGCCTGATCTCTTCAATGACTTCCCGCGTGTTGTTTCCTCCGCAGTACTTCAAGATAGGCAGTCGGCCCTGGTTGACGTCTTTCACCAACTCCGTGATCCGGTCTTTCTCCGCTTGAGTCAGACAGGGAATCTCACCCGTAGTTGCCAGAATGCAGAAGAAGTCGGCACCATTGTCTATCTGATATTCCAACAGTCGCTTCAACGAAGGATAATCCACTTCGCCATCCTGCGTAAATGGGGTTACCACAGCTATACCTAATCCTTTGAATATTTTACGCATCATAATCTTAGAACTCACAATTGCGGCACAAATATAAGGATTTTATATCACATTGCAAAATAATATCTTCAATTTATTACAGCCGTGTTTCGAACTCCCGACATTGCGCTATCGGCTGCCGATCCACAGGAAGATCATTCCCAAGAGGACCAATGTCAGGTCGACGGCCTTCGACTTCAGGTTCTTCTCATGGAAGACAATGGCTCCGAAAAGGAAGCTGACGATGACCGAACCCCGCCTGACCATGCTCACGATAGAGATCATGGCGCCGTCCTGACTCAATGAATAGAAGTAGACAAAGTCGGCTGCACTGAGAAAGAGAGAGATGCAGACAATGGACCATTTCCAGCGGAAGGCTGTCTGAGGGAACAGCGGACGGCCCTCGCGAAAACGTGCGAACGGCTTGAAGACCGCCATCAGGAGGATCACGCCCATCATCAGCATCTGATAAAAATTGTACCAGCTCTGTACCATCATCTTATCCAAGCCGACGCCTCCATCGCTCTTCGGGGCCATCAGATATTTGTCGTAGAGGCCGCTGACCGCGCCTAAGCAGGCTGCAAGTACGATGCACAGAATCCACCGGTTGTGCTTGAAGTCGATGCCTTCCTTACGGCTGCTGCGGCTTAACAGCTGAAACGAGGCGACTGCAAGCAAGACGCCGATCCACTGCCACACGTTCAAGCTCTCGCCGAAGACAAGCAGCGCACCGACCAGCACCATCACCGGGCGGGTGGCATTGATCGGTCCGTAGATCGTGAGTGGCACATGTTTCATGCCGAAATAACCGAAAATCCAGCTCGACAGGACGATACAGCTCTTCAACAGGATATATTTGTGCGCAGTCCAGTCGCCCATCGCCACATGAAAAATGCTCCCGTCGAGGGCGGTGGTCATATAGGACAAGCCGACAAAGGGCATGAAGATCAGTGTCGAAAACAACGTATTGAGAAACAAGACCGAGATGACGGCATTGCCTTCAAGTGCCTTTTTCTTGAAAACATCATAAAAACCCAGCAGCAATGCTGACAGAAAAGCTAATACCAACCACATATTTATCCGATATACAACTATCTTTCGGTGGCTGTCCACCGTCCATTTTCAATATTCGACCGCATCTAAGAACAAGGCGTGACCGGGCACACTCTCGCCCGCATCGCTGCGCGTGCCCTTTCCGAGCGTCTGTTCCAACTGCTCCATCGTGATGCGATGACGGCCTACATCGATCAATGTGCCGACCACTGCACGCACCATATTCCGGAGAAAACGGTTGGCGCTGATCGTGAAGACCCATTGTCCTTCCGTCCCGTCCACCGGTTTCCAGCAGGCCTCCGACACGTTGCAGATGGTCGTCTTCACATCTGTGCCCGACTTGCAGAAGCAGGCAAAGTCCTTCTCTCCTGTCAGCAGCGCTGCCCCCTGATTCATGATCTCAAAGTCGAGGGGATAATGCACCTCCCAGGAATAATGCCTCAGGAAAGGGTTCTTGCATGTATGGAGATAATAATGGTACGTGCGTTTGGTGGCCGAAAAGCGTGCATGCATCTCGCGGTCCACGGGTATGATGGATTCGACCGCTATGTCTCGGGGCAGCAGACGATTCATCCGGTAGGCCAACTGAACACCGTCGAGCACGGGGCCGTCATGTTCGAAGTGGGCAACCATCATCCGCGCATGCACCCCGGCATCCGTCCGCCCAGCCCCGACGATGTCTGTCGGGGTCGAAAGCAGCAGAGACAAGGCCTGCCGGAGCACCTCCTGCACGGATCGCCCGTTAGGTTGGACCTGCCAACCGTGATAAGCTGTGCCGTCGTAAGCAAGTGTGATGAAATAGCGCTGTACCATAACGGATGCAAAGGTAGTAAAAATCGGCGCAAACGCAGCATGTATCAGGCAGATAAATAACGGTCATGCCGAAAAAACGGCATTCACCCATCGCCCGGGCAGACCGTTGCTGCGGACCGTACCGAAGGATGCACAGGCGCTCCTAAAGGATCAGCGTGGATGAAGGCGATGCTGCTTATAGGCCAACTTGAACTGTATGAAACGGATCAGAAAGTAGACGCTGAAGATCAGCAGATACATGCCGACGACCTGTGACAAGCGGATGCTGATCTGCTCGATGTTAGCGCCCGGCAAGGCCGAAATCCATGCCACGCCCCTGTTCATCCATGCTGCCGTCTGGGCCAAGACCATGACTACGACCTGCTGAAGGGCTGTCCAGGGAGCGGTCAGCACCAAGAAGAACGTGAGATAAAGGATCACCGTAGCAGCCGGAACAACGATCAGGTTGGTCAAGAGGAAATAGCAGGAAAAACGACCGAAATAATACATGATGAGCGGAGCGACCATCAGCTGGGCCGACAGGGACACGGCGAACATGCCCCAAACCCATCTGCCAAGGCGGGGCAGCCGCCCGGCCAACGGGAGATAGATCATCCGGCAGAACAGCAGGATCCCCAACACGGCAAGAAAGGACATCTGAAAACCGACGTCCCATAACGCCAGCGGATTGACAACCAGCATGACGAGGGCGGCAAAGGCCAGCGTATTCAGCGGAATCTGATCCCTATGGAGCAGCGACAGCATCCCGTAGAGGGTGATCATCAATGCTGCCCGAACCACACTCGGCGTCAGCCCGACCAGAACGGCATAGGTCCAGATGGCCAAGAGGACAACACTATAGGAGACGGTCCGCCAGCGATGGCGCGGGAAACACAGCAGGAG
>JALFRV010000066.1 GCA_022778905.1 Prevotella sp.
GGCTGAAGTCGCCGCGTAAAGTGAGTAAAGAGAATGCATCATAGAGAAAGACAAAAAAGGGGATGTGCCTATTTTGACACATCCCCAGTCTGTTGCGCTCCCATCCCATCATTCTGACCATATTCATGTACAGCCTGAATTATCAAGTAACGACAAGCACCTGCGACAGCGAGGGCCGTCTGAAGCTCTATTCTGCGCTCCAGATGATGCAGGATTGCTCTGAGCTATGGCTCGACAGCGAGCCGGCAGCCCTTGATTTCTTCGTCCGGCATCACATGACGCAGTTGCTTGCCTCACGCCAGGTGGAAGTTGTGCGTGTGCCGAACTTCAAGGAGCATCTCACCGTCACCACCTCCGTCTACGGTCTCAAGCCGATGTTCGGTTTCCGAAACACCTTTATCTACGACGCCCAAGGCCGGGTGTGCTACAAGTCATGGGGCATGGGGGCCTTCGTGGACTTGGATACGGGCAAGCTGCATGCCATCGATGACGATGTCTTGGCCACTGTCTTCATAGACAAGCAGCTGGAAATGAACTGCCTTGGCCGGCGAATCACCCTGCCTAAGGCGCCCGGAACGCCCATGCCGCCCATTCGCGTGCTGCGTGCCGACATCGACTATAATAGGCATCTCAACAATGCCAACTACATCCGGATGGCGATGGAGCTGCTTCCTGCCGACTTTGAAGTCAACGGTCTGAGGGTCGAATATAAGGTCCCGGCCAAGGAGGGCGAACTGCTCGAACCCGAGGTCTACGACAGCGACGGCCACATCTTTGTCTCGCTCTCCACGCACGACGCGCTCAATGCGATCATTGAGTTCTGCTGATCCCGCCTTGCCATTGCGCTTTATCCCGGATCGGTCATTAGAGTCCGAACTGATTTTGTCCGATGGCAGGGCAGATTGCCTGCCGGGGATCCGAAGGCGTAGCGGCCTGCGTCAAGGAAGCCCGGTAGGAAAGATGTCCTGCCATCGGACGAAAGCAGTCGGAAAGCAGGAAATGACAAGAATAAATGTGCTCCAGCGGTCTAATGACCGATCCTGGGTTATCTTCACCTCTCCAACGGATGGGAAAGGCGAAAGGCATCAGGAGGCGCTGCCAAACGGGCAACGCGCATCGCGCCAATCAATCTGATGAAGCGGAATGAGCCATAGACAACAGGGACCGCAGTGCATCGGCCAAAGGTCGGAAGGGGTCAGTCATCGGGCTGACGGTTGCTCTCGGGCAACTGACCGAAAGTCTTCCGCCCTTTGGCATAATACTGCCAGAGGATGCTGTAAGGACGCTGTTCTTGCACCTGTTCCACCTTCCGCTCCTGCTGTATGCGCGCTCTGTCGGCTGCAAAGTCGGGCTTCCATTTGCGGAAAGCCTTTCGGGCGCGGAAGATGGCCTTGCAATCGGCGAAGTTGCGATTGACGATCAGCGTCTGAAGGGCAGCGAGATAGTCGAGGAAGAAGCGCCATCTCATGACATGCTGCAGGTCTTTCTCGGGCAGGCATTTGTAGAGCATGGTCAGGTTGTTTCTGAAGTTCAGGAACGTCTTCATGGGGTTCCCCTTGGGCAGGGTGCCTCCTCCGACATGATAGACCACGCTCTCCGGAATGCAGAAGATGCGCCTCCCCTGCAGGCGGAGACGCCAGCAGAGATCGATTTCCTCATTGTGCGCAAAGAACCGGCCGTCCAAACCGCCCGCCGTCCAATAGTCCTCGCGCCTGATCAAGAGACAGGCTCCCGTGGCCCAAAGCACCTCCTGCCGGTTGTCATACTGCCCGTTGTCGGCTTCGACCGTATCAAACAGCCGGCCCCGGCAGAACGGATAGCCATACCGGTCGATAAATCCACCCGAGGCGCCGGCATATTCAAAGCGGTCGTGATCGGCCACCGAGAGCAGCTTCGGTTGGCAGGCGGCCGCTTCGGGATGATTGTCCATGAACTCGATCAAGGGCGTCAGCCAGTGATGAGTGACCTCCACGTCGCTGTTGAGCAGCAGATAATAGTCGGCCTCTATCTGCCGGAGCGCCTTGTTGTAGCCTTCCGCGAACCCCCAGTTCTTGTCCAGCAGGATGAGCTTGACCGTCGGGAAGCGGTTGCGGAGCAGTGCGATCGAATCGTCGGACGATGCGTTGTCGGCGACAAAGATCTCCGCGTCGTCGCGCGAATAATTGATCAGGGTCGGCAGGAACTGCGCCAACATCTGCCGCCCGTTCCAGTTCAGTATGACAATAGCGAGTTTCATCCGATCGCTTCTCCTTTCAATGCCGAGTGATCCCGATTGAAATCACCCAACCTCACTTTAACGATCCTGTTGTCATATTCTTCCTTTGCCATCGCCGGCGACAACTCCACCCTTATATAATTAGGTGTAAAGCCATGCATGGCCTTGCCCCGCACCGCCTTCTCAAACAGCACCTCGGCCTCCTGTCCGAGATGTGCGGCGTAGAAGGCGTCCTTCTTCTGATCCGAGAGGGCAAGCAGACGGCCCGACCGCAGCTTCTTCTCCTGATCGGCGACAATGTATGGAATGGACAGCGCACGCGTCCCCGGGCGCTCCGAATAAGGGAATACATGAAGCTGAGTGACCGGCAGCCGCTCCAAGAACCGATAGCAGTCCTCGAAATATTCCGGCCTCTCGCCACGGCAACCCACCATCACATCCACACCGATAAACGCGTCGGGCATCGTCCGTTTGATCAGTTCGATCTTATGGGCAAACAGCCCCGTGTCATAGCGACGATGCATGAGGCGAAGCACCTCGTCTGATCCGCTCTGCAGGGGAATATGGAAATGCGGCATGAAAGCACGGCTGTGGGCACAGTAGTCGATCAGTTCGTCGTCAAGCAGGTCTGGCTCCAAGCTGCTGATGCGATAGCGCTCGATGCCCTCCACGCCGTCCAAGGCGCGCACAAGGTCGATGAACCGCTCGCCGGTAGTGGCCCCGAAGTCGCCGATGTTGACGCCCGTGAGCACGATTTCCTTACCGCCTTCGGCCGCTGCCCGGCGTGCCTGGTCGACCAAGGAACTGATGGAGGGATTGCGGGAGAAGCCCCGCGCATAGGGGATCGTACAGTAAGTGCAGAAGTAGTTGCAGCCATCCTGCACCTTCAGAAAGTAGCGGGTGCGGTTGCCGCGCGCGCAACTGGGCTGGAAGGTGACGATCTCCTTCGTCCTCACCGAATGGTATTCGTGCAGGTGGCCCGGTCCCTCGCGCTTGAGCCAGGCCTCATTGAGCGTAGCCACCAGATTGGCCTTCTCGTTGGATCCCAACACCAAGTCCACGCCGTCTATCGCGGCCACCTTCTCCGAAGCCAGCTGGGCATAGCAGCCCGTCACCACCACGAAGGCACCGGGATTCTCCCTCACCATGCGGTGGATGGCCTGACGGCACTTGTGGTCGGCCACTTCGGTGACCGAACACGTATTGATCAGGCAGATGTCAGCCGGCTCCCCCTTCGGCGCCGTGGTGACTCCCATATCGCGAAGCATCTCGCCGAACGTCGACGTCTCACTGAAGTTGAGCTTGCAGCCCAAGGTGTAGTAGGCGGCTGTCTTTCCCTGAAAGGCACTTGTATCTATCATATGCTTGCAAAGGTACAAAAAAATGGGATTCCAGCCCGTCATACCCCGGCATTTTTAATGCTTTTTGGAGGCCAGCCGAAAGACAGACAAATCATTAACTTTTATTTAACATTCAAAACGCATTGATATTCAACTGATTACAAAAAAGTTACAAACGAGAATAAAAAAAAACACTAAAATTTGACCAACATATTGAAAAAATACTTACCTTTGCATCGTTTTAATAAACAAATGATTGTTTTACAGATTTAAAAAGCAAAGAAAATGAAGAAATTAGTTTTAATGTTCGTAGCTATCGCAGCTATCTCTTTCGCATCTTGTGGTAACAAAACAGCTCAG
>JALFRV010000076.1 GCA_022778905.1 Prevotella sp.
AATGCTTACCTTTGCAGTGTTTTAATAAACAAAGATTGTTTTACATATTTTAAAAAGCAAAGAAAAATGAAGAAATTAGTTTTTATGTTCGTAGCTATCGCAGCTATCTCTTTCGCATCTTGTGGTAACAAAACAGCTCAGGCTCCTGCTCAGGACTCTGACACTGTAGCAGTTGATTCTGCTGTTGATACTGCTGCTGTTGACACAGCTGCCGTTGATAGCGCTGCCATGTAATTCAGCACGAACTGAAAAAATGAGAGAATAACCGTCCGGGATGAATTCCCGGACGGTTTTTCCGTTTTATGCCTCCCCCGCATCTGCGCCGACCGACGCGATGCGCGGAGTCCTTGATCCGGAACCGCCTTATAGCACGATTCGGAAACATAAAATGTGACCCTCCGCCCGTGCGACACGCACGCCGGTTCTTCGACAGATCACCCCCCTCATCCGCAGAGGATTCATGCGGGTCGCCGACAGCATAGCTTTGGGCGCCCGATATGATAGCTTTGGGCGGTCCGGAGCATAGCTTTCGACGGCCCGGAGCATAGCTTTCGTAACGCCTTGATTATCAGCTGCGAATCAAGGCGCTTTCCTTTCGTCCGGACTGTTCGGTTCTTTCATCATGCCTGAGGCCGGCGGCCCCTTGCCCGTCATGATTGGCCGTGATCCCGAAGACCACTGCCAGAGGCATGGACGACAGCAGGATATGCGCCCGACAGGCATGCGCAAGCCGGAATGCAGGCACGACCGCCCGCATCCATCCCGTCCGTATCGCCAGCGCGCATCCTGTCAGCGCCATGCCGTGCGTTTATACACGGCATGCTTAAATGAAGCAGAATGCTGTCCAAACATGTTAAAATCGAAAAGATTGAAGGATATTTGCAATATTTGATTTAAATTTGCAATACATTGTTAGAGAGTAAAGTAAGCATCAGGAACATTTTTTAAGTGAAAAGAGTAATTTATGAGTGGAATCTACCCAAACAATCATTCTTCTTTGTCCCAACATGCCCTTCGATTGCTGCTGATGGCCTGGGCCGTCTGGGGGGCAACCGTTGTCTACGCACAGACGAATGTTACAGGCACCGTGACCGACTCCAATGGCGAGCCGCTTGTCGGCGTATCGGTCTCCGTGAAGAACGCCAAGATCTTTGCTACGACGGATGCCAACGGACGGTTCAGCATCACTACGGCCAAGGACGACGACGTGCTCCTGTTCCGTTATGTCGGTATGGACGACCGGCAAGTATCCGTCACCGGTCGTCAGGTCATCAATGTGAAGATGACGGACACGAGCCAAACGCTGGGTGAAGTGACGATCGTGTCGACCGGTTATCAGAAGATCAGCCGCGAAAGGTCCACTGCCGCCTTCGGCTTCGTTGACTCGACGGCCATCAACAGACAGCTTCACCGGAACTTGGAATCAGCCCTTGAGGGTCAGGTGGCCGGCCTCCGCATGGAGCTGAACCCCTACACCGGCGAGATGAGCCCTATCCTCCGCGGTATCGGCACATTCTCTTCCGACGTCGGAACCCAGCCGCTTGTGGTAATTGACAACATGCCGACCAATATGCAGCTCTCACAGATCAATCCGTATGATGTGGAAAGTGTAACCGTGCTGAAAGATGCAGCGGCCGCAAGCATCTATGGTGCGCTGGCCGCTAACGGCGTCATCGTCGTGACGACCAAGCAAGGCAAAGGCAGCAAGGTGAATGTAAGCGTGAATGCTGATTGGTATATCACCACCAAGCCAAGCTTCAAAGGGCTCGACTTAGCGTCAACAAGCGACATCATCGACTATCAGACCGACGTCTACAATGCGCAAGTGGCCAGGGCAGGCAGTGTGGGGACACTCTTCCAATCTTTCGCGACCAATTATTACAGCCCGCTCTTCCAGCTCTATCGGGACCGCGACGAAGGCAGGCTGACGGCATCAGACGTGGAAGCCACACTGAGCAAGTGGCGTGGCAATGACTATTACGACGAGTTTCGGGACAATGCCTGGCGCACGGCCGTGACCCAACGTTACAACGTCAGCCTGGCACAACGCATGGGGAAAAGCAACCATTTCGCCTCGTTTAACTTCGAAAGCAACAAGAACAGACTCATCCACGACAAGGGAAACACATTCGGAATGTATCTCAAATCGAAATACGATATCGCAAGGTGGATCAATGTCACCGTAGGAATGAACGCACGTCTCTCCCATGAGAATCAGCCAAACAACTACGACTATAACCTTCAGGAACGCTATGCGGACATCATCGATGCCGACGGCAACCGCGCCATCAGCCCCTATGTGAACGTAGGCGGCTACACCGGAAGTGCGATCAATGGATCGGTCGTCAGCAGGCTGGCGACAGACAACAACTATCGCAGCTTCGGTTTCAACGTGCTCGATGCGCTCGGCGAAGGCATCAGCACCGACCGTAACATGCTGCTCCGCCCATTCGTCAACGTAGAAGCCCAGTTCCTCAAACACTTCCAGTACAACATGATGTACCAGTATGAATGGTCTCAACTGCGTAGCGAAACCTATGACGATCAGAACGACTACATCATGCGGATGACCTATAATGCGGGGCTTGACGACACAGGAAAGGCATTCATTCCCTCCGGAGGCCGCTATTATCAGTCAACACAGAGCTACAGCCGTTATACGTTGCGCAATCAGCTAAGCTATAGCCAGCGGTTTGGCAGAGCCCATGACGTCAACGCGATCGTCGGTTTAGAGTTCAGAGAAAACAAGAAACCGCGCATCAATGAACAATTGATGTATGGCTATAATCCCGTCTCCCTGACGTCCGAACGCATGGACTGGAACAGCCTTTACACCGACGGATGGACCAGTGGGATCACAGGCAACAGATCCTCTATTGGCGGACTGACCACCTCGCAGACACTTACCCGCCATCGCTATGCCTCCTTCTATGCCAATGCAGGCTATACCTATTTATATAAGTACAGCCTGACAGGAAGCATTCGATGGGACGAAGCCGATCTCTTCGGACTCGAGACACGACAGCAGCGGCATCCGCTCTGGTCCATAGGAGGCAGTTGGACGCTCTCTGAAGAACAGTTCATGAAACCCGTCAAGTGGGTTGACTTCCTGAAACTGCGCCTCACTTACGGCGTCAATGGCAACGTGGACCAGTCGTCTACGACGTTCTTCACTGCACGATACAAGACACAAAGCAACCCCATCCGTACAACCTACCTCTACTATGATGACGATGACCTGCCGAATCCGCAACTCAGATGGGAAAAGACAGCGACCCTCAACCTCGGCCTCGACTTCCGTCTGCTCGGTAATCGTATCAACGGAAGCATCGAGTATTACAACAGACACGCAAACGATCTGCTTGTAAGGCACTATATGGACCCGACCATCGGTGCCAAGAGCCGGGTCATCAACAACGGAGAGATGCGGAACCGAGGCGTCGAACTCAACATGACCGGACGCATCTACAGCAACAAGGACTGGGACATCAGTGCCTCATTCACTTATGCGCACAACAGCAACATGATGCTGAAAGTAGACCACAGTGACAGCGACTATGCATCGCTGTTCATCAGAAGTTCAAGCTATTACTGGGAGGGGACGAGCTTCAACACGCTTTGGGCCTATCGTTACAGCCGCACGGTGAACGGCTATCCCGTCATCGTAGATAAAGACGGAAAGGAGCTGGCGACCTTTGACGACCAGGGAAACGTATTGAGCGTTACCTCGACATCATCCCTCAAGGGCACCGAATCACTTGTAAACATGGGTTCTTATACGCCGACATTCAACGGTTCTCTCAATCTGCATGCCGCCTGGCGCGGGCTGGAACTCAACATGTTCTTTGTCTTTTCCGGCGGAAACAAGCTGCGATTGCCTACCGCAAGCCTCTCTGACTGGGACATATCCACCAATGATATCCTGAACAGATGGAGCACGACGAACAACGTCCCACGCCTTTACGTAGACATGGACAATAACATCCGCAACTACGCAAGCACCTTCAGTGAATGGTGGCAGTACAGTGATATTCAGGTACGTGATGCCGATTACATCAAGATGCGCTCGCTGAGCTTAGCCTACACGCTGCCTCGCCAATGGACCAAGGCTGTCGGTGTGGGGACGACAAAGCTGAGCCTGCAGGTCAACAATCTCTTTACATGGTGCAAAGCCGGGCATGACATTGATCCCGAAACATACGGACTCAATTCCGGTTCACGCAGCATGACACAGCCAAAGACCTTTGCTGTCGGACTTTCAACAAGCTTCTAATTAATCCGGACATAAGATGAAACGTAAAATAACATATATTCTGCTGGGTGCGCTTTTATTGGGCGTCACAGCCTGCGACAACTATATCGACATCCGGCCAGTTGGTACGGTGACCGTCGATTCAGCCTATCAGTACCTCGAATTGGTGTCCATGCCGTCACGGTCCTACTATCCGTCGGCCTTTGCCATGCTTTCCGACAACTGCTGGATCAAGGAATCGACGGTCATCGGAATGGAAAACAGCAGCTGGGACGGGATCAACACCTCCTTCAACGAGTCTGGAGACCGCTCCATATTATCCGACAACAACCTCTATGAGAATTGTTATCAATACATTCTGCGTGAGAACTTAGTGCTTTCAAACGTCGACCAGAGCCGGGGAGCCGATTCTATCAAGACGTTGGCGAAGGCGGAAGCACGCATCATGCGTGCATGGGACCACTTCGTCGCGGTCAATACATTTGCGCGGGCGTATAACCCTTCAACGGCCAACACGGACGGCGGCATTGCCATCATGGATAAATACGACTTGGAAGCCAAGCCTGCCAAGGCTTCCGTAGCACAGGTCTATGACTTCCTGATCCGCGAAATCGAGGCTTCATTGCCTGATTTGAAGGAGGCGCCACTCAACGAATACCATCCCAACAAGGCGTTTGGCTATGCCTTTGCGGCATTGGTCTATCTCTTTCATCGTGACTGGCAGAAGGCTTACGATGCCGCGGACGCCTGCCTTAAACTGCGCAGCGAGCTCGTAGACTATGTTGCCTTGAAGGCTGCAGGTGGCCCTTCGAAGGTGAAGACCTATGCTAAAGGCGGCAATCCGGAAGTACTAAACTATGCCTTCATGGGCTCCTCGACCGACAATCTCACGTATGTCTATGGCATGATAGGCCCAGAATTGGTACAGCTTTTTGGTGACAGCGACCTGCGCCTGAATCTTTTTTTCAAGACAAAAGGCAATTCTCCCTCATTCTTTGACGAAGGCAGTGGTGCTGCCTTATGGGATTCCAGCATCGGTTACACCAAGTTCTTCTATTCCACTGTGGGTCTTCGCACGGCGGAGGTCTATCTGATCAAGGCCGAGGCAGAAGCGAGACTGGGGCAGACAGAGGCATCAACGGCTACGCTTAACCAGCTTCGCAGCAAAAGGATAGAAGGCAGCAGAGCCGTCCTGACGACACCCTCAACGGAGCAGGAGGCCATGCAGAACGTCATTGATGAGCGTCGCCGCGAGCTTCTCTTCGGTTTTCACCGCTTCTGGGACTTGAAAAGATTCAATACCGAACCGGCCTATCAGAAGACCCTCACACGTACTTTCCCGCTCGTGGATGCCAATGTGGAGCATAGAACCTACACTTTGGCGCCCGACTCCAAACTCTACATCATACCGTTCCCGGTAGATGTGAGAGAGAAAAACCCGAACATGACAAACAACGAATAACCCATTCCGATACTCCCTTTGGGAAGGACCGGCAACCCGCCTTCGGTCTCTCCCCAAGGAATGGAAGCGACATGCAGGCTGTTGATCCATGCTCTCGCTCCGCATGTACGGCTGTGACCAGCAGCTACATCGATGATCTGGCCATCGCATCCCTCCAATTATGCAAAAGAAGATAATCAATCCATAAACAATGAAACAACTAATTATTAGCATGATCTGCATCATGCTGCCCTGCACGGCCACACTCGCAGTGACCCGTCCTATGTCTTTCGCAGCCAATGACACAACCGTAATCAAGAAAGACAGTCTCAAGAACCAGAACAAGAACGATGCCACCAAGAAGAAAGAAAGCGATTACGAGAAGCTCGTGAAGAAAGGAGGATCGTTTGACCAAGGCCTCTTCAGCGTACGCCATATAGAAAAAGACTGGTATTTCGAGATCCCCGAGAAAGCGCTTGGGCGTCTGTTTCTCACGGTGACACGTTTCGTCTCCGTACCCGAGGGATTTGACATGTTGGGAGGAGAGGAGGTCAACAACAACACGATCTACTTCGAACGCTATGACGACAAGACGCTTCTCGTGCGCTCATGGGCTCATTCGCAGACTGCAAATCCGAACGACAAGATCGCCGAACTGGTCAAGAAGTCCACCGTTGACCCCATTGTCTTCAGACTTGACATCATCGGAAAGAACAGCAAAACGGGCGACATGCTGGTCAATGTGACCAAACTCTTCAAGGGTGACAACAAGATTGCGGGCTTCACCACGTCAGACAAGACCCAAGTGAAGGTTGGGGGGCTTCAGGATGACCGTACCTTCATTGACACGATCAAGACCTACCCCATCAACGTCGAGGTGTCTACGCTTCGCACGTATGCCGTTACGGCCGGCAAGACATTGGCCTCACGCGACGGCTATGTCACGCTGAGCCTCAACACAAGTATCGTCCAACTGCCTGAGAAACCGATGCGCCCGCGCCTGGCCGACGAGCGGGTAGGCTATTTCAACAACCGCCGCGTCACCTTCAGTGACCGTGAAACCAGCAAACTTGACGCCATTGTTTCGCGCTATCGGCTCGTCCCCAAGGACAAGAAAGCCTACGCGCAAGGCAAGCTTGTGGAGCCCGAGAAGCAAATAGTCTACTACATCGACCCGGCCACCCCAAAGGAGTGGGTGCCCTATCTCATTGAGGGCATCAACGACTGGAACAAGGCTTTCGAGGCTGCAGGATTCAAGAATGCCATCGTGGGCAAGGAAGTGCCCGAAGGAAGCAATATCAGTCCGGATGACGCACGATACAGTTTCCTCCGCTATCTGCCCTCTGAGAAAGAGAATGCCTACGGTCCGCGAATCGTTGATCCACGCAGCGGCGAGATCATAGAGAGCCACATCTGCTGGTATCACAATGTGATGAATCTGCTCACCAAATGGTATATGACCCAGTGCGGCCCGCTCGACAAGCGCGCCCAGACCATGAAGTTCGACAAAGAGCTGATGGGCAAGCTCGTCCGTTTCGTGTCGAGCCACGAGGTGGGACACACATTGGGACTGCGGCACAACATGATCGCCAGCAACGCCACACCGGTGGAGAAGCTGCGCGACAAAGCCTGGGTGGAGCGATATGGCCACACTGCCAGCATCATGGACTACGCACGCTTCAACTACGTGGCACAACCCGAGGACCGAATCAGCGAGTCTGGGCTCTTCCCCCGCATCAACGACTATGACAAGTGGGCCATCAAGTGGGGCTATCAGTATCGTCCGGAGTTCTCCGATGAGTTCTCGGAGAAGAAGGCCCTGCGCACAGAGGTCACCGAAGCACTCTCTGCCAACAAGCGGCTCCGATATATTGGCGACGAGGGCAAGGGTGCGGATCCGCGCTCGCAGACCGAAGATTTGGGCGACAACAGCATGGAGGCGTCAGACTATGGCATGAAGAATCTCCAGCGGGTCATGCAGCATATCGGGAAATGGACGGCACAGCCCGACGGCCAAACCGATGATCTCAACACGATGTACCGCAACGTGCGCACGCAGTTCATGCGCTACGTCCTTCACGTACAGCGCAATATCAACGGAAAATACATCAACAACTGGCCGTCTGACCGCATGAACGACATCGTGCCGGCCACGCTCCAGAAGCAGGCCATTGACTGGATGGGGCGCCATGTGTTCACGATTCCCGCATGGCTATATCCTGACAACATCGTCAACAAGTTGGGAGTCGACGCCGACGAAGAGTTCAGCAGCCGGGCCAACACCACCATTTCCTATCTCCTCTCTGCCGGTGCGCTCTACAATTGCATGATCAACAGCTACTCGGCTACCCAGCCCTACAAGGTCGACGACTATCTCAACGACGTCATGCATGCTGCATGGAAGCCAATGAGTGCTACCGACGAGCGGGGCAACAACTTCCGCCGGCGCCTCGAGCAAACCTATGTTGACTTCGTGGGACTCATCATCAATCCTTCCGGCACATCCAAGGACAACAACGTAAAATACAGCCGTTCCGACATCATCCTCTATGCATTGAAGCACCTCGACACGATTGACGACTTCTGCAACCAGCAACTCAAGACTGTCAATGCCGCCGGAATCAACGCCATGCACTACAATAACCTGCTGTTGAAGACAAAAAAGATCAGGGAAAAATATCAGAATCCCGAAGAATAGACACAGGGCCTGCGCCCTGCAGTGGGCTGTTCCGGAGATCAGGGAGACTCGCACTGAAGGCCCTGCTCCACATTCACCCACTGCGGGGACGGGCCTTGTGCCTGTCAGTCAATCGACATTAGCAGGCGCAAGTTTCACCCCGAGATCGTCGCCTACGATCCATACGCTTTTTCCGTCAGAAGTATTCGGGGATGGAAAATGATACATCCGGAAAGCGCGGAAAAACATCCCCTGCCAAAGGCATTTTATCTATCGAAAAAACAAAGGTATCCTCCGCGCAGCGCGGAGGATACCTTTTGACGGTCCGGAGCATAGCTTTGGGCGCCCCGGAGCTATGCTTTGGACGGCCCGGAGCATATCTTTCGTAACGCCTTGATTATCAGACGATCCAAGAAGGGCTAATATTCACCCCATGCCTTGATGTCCACATCCTCCAACTGAAGCGTGCAGAAGGCGTGGATGAAGGCGCTTGCCAACCGGCTGTTGGTGATCAGCGGGATGTTCAGGTCGATGGCCGTGCGGCGGATCTTGTATCCGTTGGTCAGCTCGTGCGGTGTCAGATCCTTCGGGATATTGACCACCATGTCGATCTTCTGCTCATGCATCAGCGTGAGGGCCTGCGGCTCCTGTCCCTCGTCCGACGGCCAGTAGACACGCGTGTTCTCGATTCCGTTATCGCTGAGATAGCGGCTTGTGCCCCCCGTGGCATAGAGCTCGTAGCCGTGATCACGCAGCAGTCGGGCCGAATCGAGCATCTCCGCCTTCTGCTTGGCACCGCCCGTAGAGAGCAGAACGGTCTTCTTCGGGATCCGCTGGCCGACACTGAGCACGGCTTTCAGCAGGGCCTGGTCGGTGTCATCACCCAGACAGCCCACCTCGCCCGTAGAACTCATGTCGACGCCCAATACGGGATCGGCCTTCTGAAGGCGGTTGAAGGAGAACTGGCTGGCCTTGATGCCGACGTAATCGAGATCAAACAGATTCTTGTTGGGCTTCTCCACGGGGATGCCCAACATGACCTTCGTGGCCAGATCGATGAGGTTCATCTTCAGCACTTTGCTGACGAAGGGGAACGAGCGGCTCGCTCTCAGGTTGCATTCGATGACGAGAATGTCGTTCTCACGCGCCATGAACTGGATGTTGAACGGTCCGTTGATATGCAGGGCCGATGCGATCTGGCGGCTCACGCGCTTGATCCGGCGCACGGTCTCCACATATAGCTTCTGCGGAGGGAACTGTATGGTGGCGTCGCCCGAATGCACGCCTGCAAACTCAATATGCTCGGAGATGGCATAAGCGAGTATTTCGCCGTTGCGGGCCACGGCATCCATCTCGATCTCCTTGGCGTTCTCGATGAACTTGCTCACGACGACGGGATGGTCTTCCGACACGTTTGCGGCCAGCTGAAGGAACCGCTTCAGCTCGTCCGCGTTAGAGCAGACGTTCATGGCAGCGCCAGACAGCACGTAGGAAGGACGCACGAGGACCGGGAATCCGACCCGGTCGACAAAATGCTCGATATCCTCAAGGCTGGTCAGCGCGCGCCATTCAGGCTGGTTGATGCCCCGCTCGGTGAGCATGGAGGAGAACTTTGCGCGGTCTTCGGCATTGTCGATGTCCTTGGCCGATGTGCCTAAGATCGGCACATTCTCGGCATCTAACCACATGGCAAGATTGTTCGGGATCTGCCCGCCCGTAGAGACGATCACGCCGTGCGGGTTCTCCAAGTCGATGATATCCATCACGCGCTCGAAGGTCAGCTCGTCAAAGTAGAGCCGGTCGCACATGTCATAGTCGGTCGAAACGGTCTCGGGGTTATAGTTGATCATGATCGAGCGGTAGCCTTCCTTGCGGATCGTGTTGAGCGCCTGCACGCCGCTCCAGTCGAACTCGACCGAACTGCCGATGCGGTAGGCACCTGATCCGAGCACGATGATCGACCGTTTGTCGTTCACGAACGTCACGTCACTCTCCACCCCGGAATAGGTCACGTAGAGGTAATTGGTCTGTGCGGGGTATTCGGCAGCCAGCGTATCGATCTGCTTGACAACGGGCAGGATGCCGTAGTTCTTGCGTATGCGCCTGACGGCCAGCATCGCCTTGTGCATGTTACCAAGCTCGCCCTCGAGACCGACGGCTCGTGCGATCTGGAAATCCGTGAATCCATAGACCTTCGCAGTGCGCAGGAGCTGGCGGTCGAGCACGTTGATGCTTCGGCTGGCCTTCAGCGCTTCGTCGATGTCAATGATGTGCTTCAGTTTCTGCAGGAACCATTTGTCGATCTTGGTCAGGTCATGTATCTGGTCGATCGTGTAGTCCTTGTGCATCGCCTTGGATATGACGAAGATGCGTTTGTCCGTCGGTGCCTGGAGCGCAGCGTCGATATCGGAGATCTCTAATTCCTTGTTCTCCACGAATCCGTGCATCCCCTGACCGATCATACGGAGTCCTTTCTGGATCGCCTCCTCAAAGTTGCGGCCGATGGCCATCACCTCTCCGACCGACTTCATGCTCGACCCGAGCACCTTGTCCACGCCCCTGAACTTCGATAAGTCCCAGCGCGGGATCTTGCAGACTACATAGTCCAAGGCCGGTTCGAAGAACGCGCTGGTCGTTTTCGTTACCGAATTCTTCAGCTCAAACAGTCCGTAACCCATGCCCAACTTCGCTGCGACGAAAGCCAAAGGATAGCCCGTGGCCTTCGAAGCCAATGCCGAGGAGCGGCTCAGACGGGCGTTCACCTCGATCACACGGTAGTCCTCGCTCTTCGGGTCGAATGCATACTGAACGTTGCATTCGCCGACGATGCCGATGTGGCGGATGATCTTGATCGAGAGCGCACGCAGTTTGTGATATTCACTGTTGGTCAGCGTCTGTGACGGAGCAATGACGATCGACTCGCCGGTGTGGATTCCCAATGGGTCGAAATTCTCCATGTTGCAGACCGTGATGCAGTTGTCGTACCGGTCACGGACCACCTCATACTCGATCTCCTTCCATCCCTTCAGGCTCTTTTCCACCAATACCTGAGGCGAGAAGGAAAAAGCTTTCTCGGCTATTTTGTCCAGCTCCTCCTCGTTGTCGGCAAATCCACTGCCCAATCCGCCTAACGCATAGGCCGCACGGATGATCACCGGATAACCCAAAGAGGCGGCAGCCGCGCGGGCCTGCGCCATGTTCTCACAGGCCTCGCTCTTGATTGTCTTGACGTCAATCTCCTTCAGTTTCTCCACGAAAAGCTCCCTGTCCTCCGTGTCCATGATGGCCTGGACAGGCGTGCCCAACACCTTCACGTTGTACTTTTCGAGAATCCCCTGCTTGAACAGCTCCACGCCACAGTTGAGAGCCGTCTGTCCACCGAACGACAGCAGAATCCCGTCGGGCTGCTCCTTCCGGATGACACGCTCCACGAAATAAGGCTCCACCGGCAGGAAATAGATCTGGTCGGCCACGCCCTCGGATGTTTGGACGGTCGCAATGTTGGGGTTGATCAGGACCGTCCTGATCCCCTCCTCGCGCAAGGCTTTCAATGCTTGTGAACCGGAATAGTCAAATTCGCCGGCTTCACCAATCTTCAATGCTCCCGAACCGAGCAATAACACTTTCTTTATGTTAGGATCTTTCATGACTATCTTTACTTCAGGGTTTCGACAAACTTATCAAACATGAACTCCGTATCTACAGGCCCGCTGCAGGCCTCGGGGTGAAACTGGGAGGTGAACCACGGGTTCGTCCGGTGCCGGATACCCTCATTCGAGCCGTCGTTCATATTGACGAACAGCTCCTCCCAATCCTGTCCGAGCGTCGCAGCATCCACGGCGTAGCCATGGTTCTGGCTTGTGATGTAGCATTTCTCCGTCCCCACGAGGCGCACAGGCTGATTATGGCTCCGATGGCCGTACTTCAACTTATAGATAGATGCACCGGCAGCCTTGCCCAAAAGCTGATTCCCCATGCAGATCCCGCATATTGGCTTCCGGCTGCGCGACATCTGCTTGCGGATGATATTGACCGCGTCCTCGCACGTGTCGGGATCTCCGGGACCGTTGCCGAGAAACAGTCCGTCGAACTCCATATCCGTATAGTCGTAGTTCCAAGGCACTCTGATCACCTCCATCCCCCTGTTGATCAGGCAGCGGATGATGTTTGCCTTCACGCCGCAATCCACGAGCACGACCTTCTTGCCGGCCCCTTCGTTGTAGCGGATGATCTCTTTGCAGCTCACGCGGTCTACAAAATTGACCCCCTCATAATCAGCTTGAGGGATCTCGTCAGGCCTCTCGTCGAAGATAACCTTGCCCATCATGACGCCATGTTCACGCAACAGCTTGGTCAGAGCACGCGTATCAATGCCCGTGATGCCCGGAACCTGCTCGCGCCTCAGCCAGTCGGCCAAGCTCTCCACGGCGTTCCAGTGGGAATACTGTTCACTATAGTCAGAGACAATGATGGCAGAAGCATAAATCCGGTCACTCTCCATGAAAGTCGGAATGCCTGCTCTGGGGCTGCCGTCGCCTTCGATCGTGAAAGCCGGAACACCGTAATTGCCGACCAACGGATATGTAAGCGTCATCAACTGGCCTGCATACGAGGGATCCGTAAGGCTCTCCGGATAGCCCATCATCGCCGTGTTGAACACGACTTCTCCGGCAACCGGAGCATCGTATCCAAAGCTCTTGCCGTGGAACTTGGTGCCATCCGACAAGACCAATGTCACGCTTTTCATCTCTTCTTTAGAATTTTTGCTCATACTGATACACGTTCTCTATATAATTGATAAATGCTTGATTGCACAGTTTTGTACCTCCCGGCGTCGGGTATCTGCCCGAAAAGTACCAGTCGCCACGATGCTCCGGGATAGCCGTATGGAGTCCCTCGATCGACTGATAGACTATTTCAATCGGCGTGGTCACATTGGATGGCCGCAACATCTCAACGATCTTCCGGTTGATCTCATCAACGGTGAACGGCTTGTAGATATCCCGCACGCAGTTCTGCATCTCGCTCTTCGGCTTGGTGAGCTCTTCCTGGCAATTGCGGTAAGTATCGTCAATCAAGGCAAACATGCCCTTGTCCTTCAGCAACTCGATGGTTGCCCTGAACACGCAGAACTCTTCCAGCCGCGGCATATCTATGCCATAGTAGTCGGGATAGCGTATCTGTGGGGCACTGCTGACGATGATGATCTTCTTCGGGTGCAGCCGATCGAGGATGCGGAGAATGCTCTCCTTGAGCGTCGTACCCCTGACGATGCTGTCGTCGATGACCACCAAATTGTCCACATAGGGTTCGAGTGACTCGTATGTAATATCGTAGACATGTGAAGCCAAGTCTTTTCTGGAATTGCCTTCCGTGATGAATGTGCGGAGCTTGATATCCTTCCAGGCGATCTTCTCGCTACGGACATATTCATGAAGGATCTCCTCCAGTTCGGCGTGCGTCGGTATGCGGCCGAGGCTCTCGATCTTTTTGATCTTCTGCTCATTGACATATCGCTTGAAGCCATCTAACAGACCGTAGAACGCGACCTCTGCGGTGTTGGGGATGAAGGAGAAGACCGTGTGCTCGATGTCATAGTCGACGGATTTCAGCACGGCCGGCGTGAGCTGCCCGCCCAGCTTCTTCCGTTCGCGGTAGATATCCCTGTCGGACCCGCGGCTGAAATAGATCCGCTCGAAAGAGCAGGCAGACTCGGCCTTCGGTTCAAGGATCTGCTCGAGCCGGAAGTCTCCATTCCGGCTGACTGTCAGCGCCATTCCGGGATCCAATTCCTGAATATCGCCGCACTCTAAGTCGAATGTGGTCTGGAGAACCGGCCGTTCCGAGGCGAGCGCAACAAACTCCTCGTTCCGGTAATAGAATGCCGGGCGGATGCCCCAGGGATCACGCATGGAAAACATTTCACCCGAACCGGTCAGTCCGCACACGACATAACCGCCGTCGAAGTCGCTCATCGTGGACCGGAGCACATTGCTCATCCGGACGTGATCCTCAATATAGCGGGTGATATCCATATCGGTCAGCCCCTGCTCCTGGGCATCATTGAAATTGCGTTCCACCTCTCTGTCCAACCGATGACCCATCAGTTCGAGCATGATATAGCTGTCGCTGTAGATCCGGGGGCATTGTCCCTGACGCGTGATCTTGTCAAATATCTCTTCGATATTGGTCATATTGAAATTGCCGCAGAGGCTTAGGTTCTTCGCGCGCCAGTTGTTTCGGCGGAGGAAAGGATGCACATAAGTCAGTCCGCTCTTGCCTGTTGTCGAATAACGGAGATGCCCCATGTAAAGCTCACCTACAAAGGGGAGCATGTCCTTCGCATAATCGGTATCGGCAAACTGCCCGGGAGTCAGCGCCGAAAATCCTTTCTGGACCTTCCCGAAGATCTCTGTGATCGCATTGGAACCCTCTGCGCGCTCCCGGAACATATACTCCCGCCCGGGCGTGCCTTCCAATCTGACGCATGCGATGCCGGCACCTTCCTGGCCCCGATTATGTTCTTTCTCCATCATCAGATACAGTTTGTTCAAGCCAAACATCCAAGTTCCATACTTCTGCTGATAGTACTCCAAGGGCTTCAATAATCTGATCATGGCAACACCACAATCCTCATGTATTCTGTCTTCCATCTATTGTATTACTCTTACCTTATTTATAATCTTGTCTATTCAACGGTTACCGACTTGGCGAGGTTTCTCGGCTGGTCCACGTTCTTGCCTTTGCAGACAGCGATATGATAGGCCATCAGCTGCAGGGGGATGGTTGAAATCAGCGGCTCGAGGCACTCCAGCGTATCGGGAAGCTCGATCACCTCGTCGGCAATCTTGCTTACGGTCGTGTCGCCTTTGGTGACAAGGGCAATGATACGGCCTTTGCGGGCCTTCACTTCCTGTATGTTGCTGAGCACTTTCTCATATAAGTTGTTGTGAGTGGCGATGACTACGACCGGCATATCAGAGTCGATCAAGGCGATCGGCCCATGTTTCATCTCGGCGGCCGGATATCCTTCGGCATGGATATAGCTGATCTCCTTCAGCTTCAGCGCGCCTTCAAGCGCGACGGGATAACTGAATCCGCGACCGAGATAGATGAAGTTGCTGGCGTAGGTGAATGTTCTGCTGAGGTCTTCAATGCGTTCATTGAGCCTGAGGACCTCCTGCATCTTTTCCGGAATGGCGGCCAATCCCCGGACGATCTTCAGATATTCCTCCCGGTCGATCGTTCCCTTGGCATCGCCCAAAGCCAAGGCCAGCATGGTCAGAACGGTCACCTGACCGGTGAATGCCTTTGTGGAGGCGACTCCGATTTCTGGTCCTACGTGGATGTAGGATCCCGTATCGGTCGCCCGCGGAATGCTTGAGCCTACGGCGTTGCAGATGCCATAGATGAACGCACCCTTGCTCTTGGCCAACCTGATGGCCGCAAGCGTGTCGGCAGTCTCGCCGCTTTGCGAGATCGCAATGACCACATCGCCGGGCCCGACGACCGGATTGCGGTATCTGAATTCAGATGCATACTCCACCTCCACAGATATCCGGCAGAGGTTCTCGATCATTTGCTTGCCGATCAATGCGGCATGCCAGGATGTCCCACACGCTACGATGATGATGCGGTTGGCGTTGACCAACTCCTTGCGATAGTCGATCACGGCACTCAGGGTGACGTGGTCGGCCCCGGTGTTGATACGGCCGCGCATGCAGTTTTTCAGACATTCGGGCTGCTCGAAGATTTCCTTGAGCATGAAATGCGGATATCCGCCTTTCTCGATCTGCCCAAGATCAATGTCCACCGTCTTGACTTCGGGGTTCATCCTGTCATTGAAGACGTCGACGACCTTGAGTTCCTTGCCGGGCTGAAGGACAGCGATGTCGCCGTCTTCCAAATATACGACCTTGTCGGTGTATTCAATGATCGGGCTGGCATCGGACCCGAGGAAGAACTCATCCTCCCCTATCCCGACCACCAACGGGCTCTGCTTGCGGGCCGCGATGATCTGGTTGGGGTTGCGCTTGTCGAGCAAGGCGATGGCATAGGCGCCGATCACCTGATATAGAGCTATACGGACGGCCTCCAACAAGGACAGATTCTTCTTGGACTGGATATATTCGATGAGCTGAACGAGCACCTCCGTATCCGTGTCCGACTTGAACTCGACGCCGCGCTCGATCAGTTTGCGCTTCAGTTCGGCATAATTCTCGATGATGCCATTATGGATCATGGCTAAGTTATGTGACTGGGAGTAGTGCGGATGGGCATTGACGGATGACGGCTCGCCATGGGTTGCCCATCGCGTATGGGCTATGCCGACGGTGCCGGTCACGTCCTTGTCCGCGCAATATTCTTCCAGATTACTCACTTTACCTTTGGTCTTGTAGACCTGCAGCTCACCTGCCTCTGTGACCAAGGCGACTCCCGCACTGTCGTAACCACGATATTCGAGCCGCTTGAGGCCTTTTATCAAAATGGGGAATGATTTCCTTTTACCTATGTATCCTACTATCCCACACATATCTTTATCTGTTATAAACCTCCCAGACACAAGGGAAACATTTTTCGCCCGCACCCCCTTCGGAATGCAGGATTTGAAAAAGGGAAGATTGAAAATTTAACATCCGTTGTCTCCGTACCATGTCATATTTCAATCTTCCCATGCGCTTGACCGCAGCCGATCATTAATTTCTCAAGATGTTCACCAACAACGAAGCGACCGAGGTTACAATACCGATGAAGGAGAACCAGATGGTGGTCGAACTTCCGATGCCGGAATTCTTGGCCTTGACGCCGTTGGGCTCCACGTAGAGAATGTCATTCTGCTGGAGATAATAGAAAGGCGAGTTGATCAGGTTGGCATCGTTGAGATTCAGTCTGTGGTAACTCTTCTCGCCGGTAGCATCCTCGCGGATCAGCAGCACGTTGTCGCGCCGTCCGTAGATGGACAGGTCGCCGGCCTGGGCCAGTGCCTCTATGACGCTCATCTTCTCCGTCGTGACGGGGATGACCCCCGGGGAGTTGACCTCCCCTGTCACGGTCACACGGTAGCTTGACATCCTCACGGTCACGATGGGATTCTCCCGCTCGGCCATGTAGGGTGCGATCTTTTCCCGGATCAGATCCTGACACTGTGTCTTGGTCATTCCTGCGACATGGACCTGGCCGATGACCGGGAAGTTGATCTTGCCGGTGTTGTCGACCAGGTAGCCCTGCAAGGAGCCGCCTCCTGAGGAAAGCTGACCGCTCGTCCCCACCGTGTTGGACACGGAGAGGTTGAATGGTGCAGCTGCAGCCGGGTCGGTCGTGTTGACCGTAATGGTCAGCATGTCCTTCGGCATGATCTTTGCGTCAAACAATCCACGCGACGATGCAAGGCTGACCTGATCAATGTTTTGGAAATAAGCGACTTTCTTACTGCCCGTGCATCCGGTCACAAGCAGGATCATTGTGGACACAATGAAGGAGGTGAGGAATTTCTTCATATTATTATAATATGTGTTATTTCGACTAAAAACATTGCAAAATTACGATTATTTTTTGTAAGTCACAAAGATTTAAGGGATTATTTAGCGATATATTTTGAGCCTGCCGGAGGAACGGGGGCCAAAGACAGAACAAGCGCAGACCGGAAACGCGGATTCCACTTGTCCGATCCCGTCCGCACGCACAGGGCCGGCGCGCTTCCGAGGGGCACAAAGGACACGGCGCGCGCCACACGTCTATCCGACGGGAAAGCACATCCCGAAGGGGACACCGGAGACCTGAAAACGTCTTTCCGACAAGCTCCGGAAACCAAGAAAGCCTCCTCGCCACGATGCGCGGACCGCAATCCCGAAGTTTGGACGAACACCGCCGAGTCCATTTTTGTAACATATTGAAAATCAATACACTAAACACGACGTCCGCATATGATAGCTTTGGGCGCCCCGGAGCTATGCTTTGGACGGCCCGGAGCATAGCTTTTGGCGCCCCGGAGCATAGCTCTGCGCAGACCGGAGAATTCATCCGCGCTGACCATGCCATTCCGCCGTCGCGAAAGGACACAAAAAGAGCAGGCTGACTTCGATGTCCGTCCGTCGGTCCCATCCTTCCTCCGCAGCGGTCTGAGACTGTCATTGCAATCTGCCGTCATGGCATTCAGGAATGGGAGCGGCGGGATGCGGGACGTCCCCGGTCAACCTGCCCTACAACCTTAAAGAATCTATTCTAATTAATAAAATTTGAAATAGTTGCGTGCATTGTTATAGGAGATGTCTTCAACCATTCGTCCAAGACTCTCCATATCATGGGGAAGCAATCCCTTCTCGACGTCATTGCCAAGCAGATTGCACAGCAGACGGCGGAAATATTCCTGCCGGGGGTAGCTCAGGAACGAACGGCTGTCGGTGAGCATGCCTACAAATCGGCTCAGCAGACCCAAAGTGGAGAGCGCGTTCATCTGGCGGGTCATGCCGTCCAACTGGTCATTGAACCACCAGCCGGAACCGAACTGGATCTTGCCCGGCGTAACGCCGTCCTGGAAATTGCCCAACATCGTGGCGATCATCTCATTGGCGCCGGGGTTCAGACAGTAGAGGATCGTGCGGGTGAGCTTGCCTTCCGTGTTGAGCTCGTCGAGAAAACGGCTCATGGACTTGGCCGTTGTGAACTCGCCGATCGAATCGAACCCGGTGTCGGGACCAAGCTGCCTGAACATGTGGGTGTTGTTGTCGCGGATCGCGCCGTAGTGGTATTGCTGTGTCCAACCGGCATCGTGATCCATCTCTGCACACACTTTCAGGAAGGCATGCTTGTACTGGCGCACCTCCACGTCGCTGAGCGGCTGACGGCTGAGGGCCTTTCTGAAGATCGCGTCGATCTGTCCGTCCGTGTAAGGTTCATCATAGAACTCCTCGATGCCATGGTCAGAGAGCCTGCAACCGTTGGCCGTGAAGAAATCGTGACGCACCTGCAGGGCATCGGCCATGTGGCTGAAACTGTCCACTTCGACCCCGCTCACCTCTGCCAGCTTCTGCATGTAGTCGGCGAAGTCGGGCTTTTCGATGTTCATGGCTTTGTCAGGACGCCAGGCCGGAATCATCTTGATCTCAAACCCGCTTTCACGTGTCTTCTTGTGCCAGCACAGGTCATCGATCGGGTCATCAGTGGTGCAGACGCACTCGACGTTGTACTTTCTCATCAGTCCGCGCGCGCTGAACTCGGGAAGCTTCAGCTTCTCGTTGCACTCATCATAGATCTCGCGGGCCGTCTTGGGGCTCAGGAGCTTCGTAATGCCGAAGGCCGTCTTCAGCTCCAAGTGCGTCCAGTGGTAGAGGGGATTACGGAAGGTGTACGGAACCGTCTCTGCCCACTTCTCGAATTTTTCCCAATCGGATGTCTCCTTGCCCGTGCAGAACTTCTCGGCAACGCCGTTCGTCCGCATCGCGCGCCACTTGTAGTGGTCGCCCCCGAGCCATAGCTCTGTGATGCTGCTGAATTTGTGGTCGTCGGCAACCATCTGCGGGATGAGGTGACAATGATAATCGATGATAGGCATCTTAGCGGCATGATCGTGAAAAAGTTCCTGCGCAGTCGCCGTTTCGAGCAGGAAATTTTCATCCATAAATTCTTTCATAGGTGTTCTTAAAGTTTTTAAGTTTAATTGTTTTTGCAAATATACGGTATTTTTTTTGATTATGCGTAAAATTAAGCTATATTTGCACTCTGATTCACGTAAACGATAACGGATATGACAAACACAGGTTCTTCACCCTTAGTTCCCAACCGCGCTGGCAAGGTGCTCCTCATCTACACCGGAGGAACGATCGGAATGGGCCGCAACCCTGCCACCGGAGCCCTCGAACCCTTGGACTTCAATCATCTGAACGATGCCATGCCCGAGCTGCAATACGTCGAGACGGACACGGATGTCTATCAATTTGCCACACCGATCGATTCGAGCGACATGGACCCGAAGTTCTGGGCGCAGCTGGTCAGGATCATCGCAAGCCGGTATGACGAATATGACGGCTTCGTCATCCTTCACGGGACGGACACGATGGCCTACACGGCGTCGGCGCTGTCGTTCATGCTGGAAAACCTCACCAAGCCCGTCATCCTGACCGGAAGCCAGCTTCCGATCGGTCAGCTGCGAACAGACGGCAAGGAGAACTTGGTCACGAGCATCGAGCTGGCTGCCGCTCACAAAGAGGACGGGACAGCATGCGTGCCCGAGGTATGTATCTACTTCAGCGGCAAGCTGTTGCGCGGAAACCGCTCGACAAAGATCAATACCGACGGCTTCAACGCCTTCGACTCGTTCAACTATCCTCACCTGTGCGAAGCGGGCGTCAATTTCTCGTTTCACGACCACCACATCCTCAAGCCCGATTTCACCAAACCGATGATTCCGCATACGGCATTGGATCCTAACGTCATCGTCCTCTCGCTGTTCCCCGGCATACAGGGCAACATCATCCGGCACGTTCTCGAGGCGCCGGAACTGCGGAGCATCGTCATGCGGACATTCGGCAGCGGCAACGCCCCGCAGAGTCCGTGGATAATGCGGCTGCTGACCGAGGCCAGCTCGCGCGGCGTGACGATCGTCAACATCAGCCAATGCATTGCCGGAAGTGTGGAAATGGGGCGTTACGACACGGGCTATCAGCTGAAGAATGCGGGCGTCATTTCAGGGCGCGACAGCACCGTGGAGGCCGCCGTGGCCAAACTGATGTACCTGCAGGCCCACTACTCCGACTATCGGATGATCCGGCAGTACATGAACCAGCCAATTGCCGGCGAGATCTCGATATGATCCTGCCGATTGCCAGCCGGTATCTTTCCGCATCGCCGCAACAGCCCCCACCCCACCCGAAAGCCGTCGGTTGCCGACGGCTTTCGCCGTTCAGAAACAGACCGGGAAGGCACCGCCGATCGGTCGGCCACACACCGCCGACAGCCCGGAAAATCGTGTAACGATGCAGCGGTAATAACCTTCTCAGCAGATGTGCATAGTCATTTCAGCAGATGTGCATAGTCACCATGTCAGCTTCATCCGCCAACGAACATATGTTCATCGGCCAACTAAGTTAACTTCATCGGTCAACGAACATATGTTCATAGGCCAACCAACATATGTTCATTGACTATGCCAGATTTTACTTCACACGGTCTGGTATGTTGCAACTGAATCGGTTTACATGTTTTTTACCTGCTTCCTGAAGCGCTTTACACTTCCGGCTAAATTCCACGATGACTACCGCTGAATCGTTACAAAATCGTTCCATTTTGTTAAAATACAAAAAATAGTTGTTCCGCTTTTCGTGAATCTCCGGTAAATATATTAACTTTGCATCCGCTAAACAAAATGGGCAAGTCTCTTACGGCCAGCTCCCTTGGAATCCCCCAGGACGGGAACGTAGCAAGGGTACATGGTTGTAGCGGCGCGATAAGAATCGCTTGCCCACCCCGCCTCTTTAGCTCAGTTGGCCAGAGCACGTGATTTGTAATCTCGGGGTCGTTGGTTCGAATCCGACAAGAGGCTCAAGTTCAAGACCGGGACACGCCGTCCACAGAAGGCAGACAGCCAGGTCAGAAAAGCCATGCCGACACTCCGCCCGACATCCTCCATTTATTTATCCGCACCGCAGCTTTCATGCCTGCGAGCCGTTCATTTGCTATTTGAATAATAAAAAAATGAAAAAAAACGACGAAAGGCTCCTCCCTGTGCAAGAATATTCGTACTTTTGTAACTGCTATGACAATGACTGAAGCATTTATACAGCTGAAGGCTTTCGCCCGGCAGGACGGCGCCATTCTGGCCCTCGTATGGACTGCAAGTTTCATTGCGCTGATGACGAGTCCGGAGACGTCATGGGGAAATCTGCTTGCATTGGCTTCTCCCTTTGTCGTCGGTTGGCGGCTCGGACGATTCCGTGACAATGCGCTTGACGGAGTGATCTCCTTTCGCCGCAGCTTAGTCTATTCCTGCTATACTTTCTTCTACGCTTCCCTCCTCTTTGCCGTCGTTCAATACCTGTACTTCCGATACATAGACCAGGGTGTCATCAACACGCTCTTCGTGGAAGCGGCACAACAGATGACCACCGTATACAAGTCGCAGGGCTTCACCGATCAGCAGTTTACACAGGCAATCGACATGATGGGCACCCTGAAACCCATCCAGCTGGCCTTCCTCTTCCTCATGCAGAATCTCATGTTCGGCGCGCTCTTGAGCTTCCCGATCGCCGCCATCGGCATGAAAAGGGCCAGGACAACGGGAAGACAGGACGCCTGACGGAAAAGAACGGAGCAAGGCAGCGACATTCATCACAGAACGATCAATATACAATAGACAACATGGACATATCTGTAGTTATACCTCTTTATAATGAA
>JALFRV010000110.1 GCA_022778905.1 Prevotella sp.
AACTCCAACTTCCATTCAAGCGCTATCAGATCCAGCCCGTGTGGCGTGCAGACCGGCCTCAGAAGGGACGTTATCGTGAGTTCTATCAGTGTGACGCCGATGTTGTGGGATCCGATTCCTTACTGAACGAGGTCGAGTTGATGCAGATTGTCGACACCGTGTTCACCCGAATAGGTGTCCGGGTGCAGATCAAGATCAACAACAGAAAGATTCTCGCAGGTATCGCCGACGTAATTGGCGCGTCGGATAAGATCGTGGATATCACCGTCGCTATTGACAAGCTGGACAAGATCGGACTTGAAAGCGTCAACGCGGAGTTGCGTGACAACGGTATCTCTGACGAAGCCATCGAGAAGCTCCAGCCGATCATCGCGCTGCAGGGGACCAACGAAGAGAAGCTCTCTGTCATCCGGAACGTCTTGGAAACCTCGGAGACCGGACTGAAAGGGGTAAAGGAACTCAGCGTTATCTTGAATACGTTGAAGGCCGTGGGGCTGAAGAACGAGATCCAACTCGACCTGACCTTGGCGCGCGGACTGAACTATTACACGGGGGCTATCTTTGAGGTCAAGGCCTTGGACACGCCGATGGGCAGTATCACAGGCGGTGGACGGTATGACAATCTCACGGGTATCTTCGGCATGCCGGGACTGAGTGGTGTCGGCATTTCATTCGGGGCCGACCGTATCTACGATGTGTTGAATGCCCTTGACCTCTATCCCGAGGAGGCTGTCGGAGCCACCCAACTGCTCTTCATCAACTTCGGCGAGCGTGAGACTGCCTATTGTCTGCCCATCGTCGCCCAGGCAAGGGCCGCCGGCATCCGCACGGAGCTGTTCCCGGATGCCGCCAAAATGAAGAAGCAGATGAACTACGCCAATGCCAAGCACATTCCTTTCGTAGCCATTGCCGGTGAAGACGAGATCAATGCATCGAAAATCACGCTGAAGAACATGGTGACCGGAGAGCAGCAACTCGTCACCCCCGACGAGTTGGTCAGCCTGGTCAATCAATAAAAGAATCCGTTATGGGCGGGTGCAGACGGTCTGTCGCCGGGCACCCGCCCATTATTTTTCTACAGACAATCATGAAACAAATCACTTCTTACGCTCTTCTTTTTGCCTTGCTGTTGTGCCTGACAGCCGGTCGTCGCCTGACCACCGTCTTTGTTATCGGTGACTCGACAGCTGCCAACAAGGCCAATCCGGAGACCAATCCCGAGCGTGGTTGGGGCATGGCGTTGCAGGGGTGTTTCGACGACCGCATCCTTGTGGACAATCATGCCGTCAACGGTCGTTCCTCCAAAAGTTTCATCGACGAGGGCCGTTGGCAGCGCGTGCTTGATCTGGTCAAGCCTGGCGACTATGTCCTCATACAGTTCGGGCATAACGACGAGAAGCCTAACCCCGACCGGCACACAGATCCCGGAACAACCTTTGACGCCAATTTGGCGCGGTTTGTCAATGAAACCCGTGCAAAAGGAGGGCATCCTGTGCTGCTCAACGCAGTGGTCAGGCGCAACTTCTATCGGAAAACAGATCATACGGTCGATGATGAATCGCTCCGGAAGACCATTTATTCGGATGAAAAGATCAACAGCGACACGCTGATAGATACTCATGGAGCCTATCTCGAATCACCCCGCAATGTAGCGAAAAAGATGAGTGTGCCCTTTGTTGATGCCAACCGTGTCACCCATGATTTAGAGCAATCAATGGGCGTAGTCGGTTCCCGCAAGCTACACATGTGGTTCAAGCCCGGCGAGCATCCGGGCATTCCTAATGGCCGGCAGGACAACACCCACTACAACGTATATGGCGCCCACCGCGTGGCCAATCTGCTTGCGGATGCGATAGCAGAGCAGGTTCCGGCCCTGCGAAAGCATGTCCGTCACTACGATTACATCGTTTCCGCCCGTGGTATGGGCAACTATATGGACCTCGAAGAAGCCGTCCGGGCTGTGCCGGCGGGTGCCAAGGCCAAGGTACTGATCCTCGACGGCAAGTGGAGGAAGCCTGTGATGCCGCATGACAAGCGCATCAAGTTCGTCCTGTTTGCCGGTGCATCGCTCACAGCTCAGTAGTTCGGTCATCCTTTCGGAAACCCTCTGAATATGCGGGCAGACAGATGTGGAAAGTCCATATCTGCCTGCCCTTTTTTATGGGTCAGTTTTCGCCTCTGCGCAGA
>JALFRV010000148.1 GCA_022778905.1 Prevotella sp.
TCACCATCACGGGCAACGTGCAGACGAAGAACCGCCACGAGAAGTACAACACCTTCTACGTGCCTGCCTCGCTCCACATCGAGGCCGACGTGAGCCGGCAGTTCACCCTCGGGCTGAAAGGCGAGACGGACTGGCTCTTCAATCGCAAGGACATCGCCCCGAAGAACCTCATCTTCGCCCTGGCCACCGTGCGCTACAACTTCGTGCCGAGCCGTGCCAAGGTGCAGCATGCCTACTACGAGGGCGAAATCGCCATGCTGGGCGACCGCGTGAATGCCCTGCAACGCGAGGCTGCCGAAGCCAAGGCGAATGCCGACAAGGCAGAGAGCGCACGCCGACAGGCGGAGCAGCAGAACGCCGACCTCCGGCACCGGCTGCAGGACTGTGAGAACGCCAAGCCTGCAACCGTGCAGCCGTCGCACTTCGTGCAGTTCGACCACGACAGTTCCTATATGAGCCGTGAGGAAGCCGACCGCCTGAAAGCCTTCGCCCAAAGCGTCCGTGGAAAGCGCCTCTCGCTCGTGGCAGAGGCCAGCACGCCAGGCACCGATGCCTACAACCAGCAGCTCTCCGAGCGTCGACTCACCCGTGTGGTCGAAGCCCTCCTCAAGGAAGGCCTTGCCCCCGGGGACCTGCACCCCACCACCGCCATCGGCGCGCAGAACGGGATAGCCGACGGATGGGGACGGAAAGTAACGATCAAGAGCCTCCCCTGACCCCTCCAAAGGGAGGGGAATCCCAAGCAGGGAGAGACTCGGCATAATAAGTAAACAATAATAGAAATACCGAACGCCCATGCCCCGTCAGGCGTTCCCTCCCTACGGGGGAGGGTTAGGGAGGGGCCACATAATTATGAAAACTCTGAAATCTATCCTGCTCGCCATCACCATGCTGCAGGCAGCACCCGCGTTCCTCACCTCATGCCAGGAAGACGCACCAGCGATCAACTACACGATGAACGTGTCAGTCATCAACGACTTCACCAAGGTCGTCGAAGCCATCAACAACGGCTCGCTCAAGAACGAGCAGGCCATCCAGAAGCTCACCGAAGCCATCGACCAGATGAACGCCGACCAGCAGACCAAGCTGCAGGCCATCACCGACGTGCTCAACTCCGTGAACGCCACCATCGACACCAAGCTCGCCACCATCGAGGCAGCCATGCAGGCACAGACCCTCATGCTCCAGGGCAAGCTCCAGTTGCTCGAGACCGCCGTCAACAAGCAGACCCTCAAGATCGACGACAAGGGCCACCACATCGCCACCGCCATCGACAACTCCAAGGAAGAGCGGCAACACCGGCGCCGCAGCAGCCCTCGCACAGATCATCCAGAAGCTCGAGGAGCTCAAGGAAGCCATCGGCGGAGGCGCAACGACCCCAACAATGGAATATGTCGATCTCGGCTTGCCAAGCGGCTTGAAGTGGGCGAAGTGCAACCTCGGTGCATCGAACCCGAGCGAATCCGGCGACTACTACGCATGGGGCGAGACCGAACCGAATAAGTCCTACTGCTCATGGGATACCTACAAGTGGGGAACGGAAGGCAACTCAACCAAGTACAATGACACCGACGGTAAGAGAACCCTCGACCCTGAGGACGATGTTGCTACCTCTGTGCTCGGCTCGACTTGGCGCATGCCGACCCATAGAGAATTCATAGAACTTATTACAAACTGCACCTGAACATGGACTACGCAGGACGGCGCGAAAGGCTGCGAGGTAAAAGGTCGTAACGGCAACACTATCTTCCTGCCTCTCACCGGCCGCCGCTACAATGACATACTCGACGATGCAAGCCGTTGGGGTTTCTACTGGTCAAAGTCGTGCGACCAGTTATCCGATAGTAACGGTGCCCACTTCTTCCATATCATGGAGGAGACATGCGGCGCTTATTTTGGCTTCCGCTTCCTAGGGTACCAGGTGCGCCCTGTCCGTCCATAGGATTTGCCTTGCCCCAACGGGCATAGCACGATAAGATAAATCTCTCTCTAAACCTCTCCTCCCGCCCCGCGGGGAAAGCCCCACCCGGCATCCCCAGAGGGGGAGGGATTTCGGATAGAATGAACACCGTAGGGACAGACCCCGTGTCTGTCCGACAGAACAACGAATCGCACCGTGGTGACAGACACAGGGTCTTGTTGCGGACAGACACAGGGTCTGTCCCTACAACGGCAAACGTCGTTTAAGTATAACGATAAAACCCATAGTGAAAAAGTGGCGGAAGCCACGCAAGTTTAACCATTTAACACTTACAATTATGCTGATTTACAAAGTAAAAAAAGAAGTGGCCTATGTAGGCAAGAACAAAGGGAAGACGGTGTACTACGCCGCGCCCGTGGCACAGGACAAGATCACGTCAAAGCAGGTGGAAGACCGCATCATCAACCTCACCGCCCTCTCGCGCGCCGACGTGCGGAGCGCCATCACCGCCCTGGCCGAGATCGTGCGCGAGGAGATGTTCGCCGGCCGCACCATCGACCTGGCCGACCTCGGCTCCTTCAAGGTCGTCTCCACCGGCAAGCGCATGGAGAGCGCCAAGCTCGTCACCGCCGAGACCCTCAAGACCCCCCGCATCCAGTTCTTCCCCCGCGTGGAGCATAGCTTTGGGCCGTCCAAAGCCATCATTCGGGCGGCCCAAATGTATCCTTTCGGGCCCGAAAGAATACATTTTCGTCAGCCGCAGGCACACCATTGACTAACTTGTGGATAGATAAGTATTTACCAAACCTATCCCGTCAACGGAGCAAGGCTAAGTTATAATTGTAGTATTTCTTGTTTCCGGTGATGTTTTCGATGACCTTGATGAAGGGCGGAAAGTTCACATCCTCGTCGTCCGTGACGCCTTTCGTCTCCAAGATCTCTAAATGACAGATCGGCGAAAGGTATTTGTCCAATTCAAAGTATTGTCCTTTCCAGATGAAACTCTTACGGATCTTATGGATCGGCTGACGATATGGATCGGCCTGCCCCATTAATGAATCGTACAGATTATTGCTGATCTGTCGCTCGGTCTCAATCTGTTCGGTGTCCGAAACCCGCTTCTTCGTCGTGTGCACATTGACGCGCTTGCCCTTCCAGGTGCGCATTCTGAGCCTTGCTTCACATTGCGGATCGGTGACCAGATAGGTCTGGAAGATCTCGCTCTCTATGCAGTTCGGGATCTCTCCCGTCAGCTCGACGATATACTTTTTCTCCTCCTGGATAGGCTGCGGCAGTCCCAAGACACTCGAAATCTCCTTCAATACGCGGAGGATTTTCTTCTCAAAGTCCTCAT
>JALFRV010000186.1 GCA_022778905.1 Prevotella sp.
GCATCCATCATGGTAAAAGGATCCACATTGGGAACCTCAACAGACATAAACGGTTCCTACACCCTCTTAGATGTGCCGGCCGCCCAACAAGTATTGGTAGTCAACTACATCGGTTATGAGCCTATCGAGAAAGCAATCACCATCAGTCGGGGGAAAAACATGGTGATGAACTTTACGATGAAAGAGTCTGCCGTGGCACTAAGCGGGATTACTGTGACCGGTGTACTGAGCGGACAGCGGAGCGCCCTCAACCAACAGAAGACCGCAGACAACCTCATGCAAGTCATTTCGGCTGAGCAAATGGACCGCTTTCCCGACATTAACGTTTCAGATGCCCTGCGTCGTCTCAGCGGTGTAACATCAAATGGCAAAGAAGTGCAACTACGAGGAACGCCTGCAAACTTTACGAATATCAATGTGAATGGTGAGCAGATTATGGGCAGCCAGGAAGCTGGAAAGCGTAATGAGTCGATGGATGTCATTCCGACAGACATTTTGTCTTCCATGGAGGTTCAGAAGACGCTGCTCCCCTCAAATGACGGCGATGCCATCGCCGGTGTCATCAACATGCGCACAGGTATAGCCCGATCGCTCCGACCTTCATTCCAGATCGATCTCGGATCCGGTTACACTTTTATCCGTGACAAGATGGACTACAACGCAAAGTTTTCCTATGCGCAGCGGTTCTTCCAGTCGGACGCCAACCCCGATGGAACTTTCGGTGTCAAGGTTAACTATGCTTACATGGCCAATCACAACGGGTATGACCGGATGGAAGCTGAAGCATGGGAGCCATACAATCTGATCAATCAGTCTACGGGTGAAAAGATTCAAGAAAACATGTACTTTCCAACCGACTTCCGTTACCGCTACCAAGAGAATAAAGCAACCCGCCACGGTGTCACGGTAACGCTTGACTGGCAGCCGACAAAGTTCACCAAGTTCATTCTGAGTTCGCTTTACAACTATAGAGATGATGACGGCCTTCGATATAGGTATCGCACACGGTTCCGCCCCGACGGTGATGACAATTACTATCAGCTATCTGATGGAACAATCGGATCAGGCCGCATGCGCTACGTATCACAAGTGACAAGCTCGGACGAAACGGTGAAAAACTTCAATATCAATCTTGATGGAGAGACCACACTCGGTTCATGGAAAATCGACGGAGGCGTGTTCTACACCAAGTCAAGAAGAGATTACAACAGTGAAATGGATGGATTTCAGACTCCAGACTGGCGCGCAGGGAAGAAGGTGTTTGGTGTCAAGATTCCGTCTGGAACAGCGATTGCAATGATCCCTGGAATCAATAAGTATATGACTTCCACACCTCTTTACAAATATCCAGGCAGCCAAGGCGACGAAGCAATTGACGGAGTCTCGATGTTCAATCTTTACACGAAGGAGAATTGGGTCTACACTTCAGAGGGCGATAACTTCACGGCGCGGCTCAATGCAAACAAGAACTACTTTATAAAGGATAATGCCTCCACCTTGTCATTCGGTGTAAAAGGGAAATTCATGGGATACAACGGATATGTTCCTGACGGCGTCAACAACTATGCATTTGATGCCAGTGACGCAAACAATCTCAAGAACATGCTGCATAATGCCAATCTTTCCAACGACTGGTTAGGCGGACACATGTCCTATTTCGGCGCAGTGCCCGACATTGGGTTGGTCAGGGCATATATCAGAACAAATCCCTCGGAGATGTCCAAGAATGATTATACGACCGGGATCAACAAGGACGGCTACTACTATGATGCCAATGAGAATGTACTCTCGGGATATGTCATGAACAAGATACAGTTCAAGAAGCTGATGTTCCTGTCAGGATTCCGCATTGAGAACACGCATGTGGATTACAAGGCAAACAAGCTCGAGCCCTTCGTCAATCCCGACGCGCCGATCCAAAACGGTGATGAGACAGCTTTCAATGATTATAAAGCGACTCCTGTTAGCTCCAAATTGGATTATCCTTAATTCCGCAACACTATAATTTAACTTTATTTATAAGTTCCTGAGCAACAAAAAGTTGCCCAGGATTTTGCCA
>JALFRV010000242.1 GCA_022778905.1 Prevotella sp.
GACATCATGGATGCCCGCAAGAGATACATTGCCTGCCTGAATGCCATCAGGGAAGCAAAGGACATATTGGCCAACGAGAGCGACTCCGACATGAAGGAGATGGCCCGGGAGGAATTGTCCGAGGCTGAGACACGGCAGCCGAAACTCGAAGAAGAGATCAAGGTGCTGCTCATTCCGAAAGACCCTGAAGATGCTAAAAACATACAGATGGAGATCCGGGCGGGAACCGGAGGCGATGAGGCTGCACTCTTTGCCGGCGACTTGTTCAGCATGTACAAGAAGTACTGCGAGAAGAAAGGCTGGCAATTGGCTGTCTCCAGCGTCTCCGAAGGAACCATGGGCGGCTTCAAGGAGATTGATTTCGCTGTCAGTGGCGACAATGTTTATGGTACCTTAAAATATGAGTCGGGCGTGCATCGCGTGCAAAGGGTCCCATCAACCGAGACGCAAGGACGCATGCATACGAGCGCGGCGACCGTGGCCGTGCTGCCTGAGGCTGACAAGTTTGAGGTAAACATCAACGAAGGAGACATCAAATGGGACACCTTCCGTAGCTCCGGAGCCGGCGGGCAGAATGTCAACAAGGTGGAGTCTGGCGTGCGATTGCGCTATCCATGGAAGAATCCGAATACGGGAGAGGTCGAGGAAATTCTTATCGAATGTACCGAAACAAGAGACCAGCCAAAGAACAAGGAGCGGGCACTCAGCCGACTTTACACCTATATATATGATCATGAGCACCAGAAATATGTTGATGACATCTCGAGTCGGAGAAAGAGTCTCGTCTCAACAGGAGACCGGAGTGCCAAGATCAGGACCTATAACTTCCCGCAAGGTCGTGTCACAGACCATCGCATCGGATACACCACGCATGACCTGCAGGGCTTCCTGAATGGTGACATACAGGACATGATCGATGCGCTCACTGTTGCGGAGAACGCAGAAAAGATGAAAGAAAGCGAACTCTAAAGTGACGTCCTGATCTGCCATAGAGGGCATACGGATGATGCGGCGACAGCATTCCGAAAAACGAAAACAGATAAACAGAAGCATATGAACAGACAACAACTCGTAGAACAGATATTCAACAAGCGATCGTTTCTATGTGTCGGCCTTGACACGGACATTCAGAAGATCCCCGAATTCCTGCAGGCCGAGGCGGACGGCGTATTCATCTTCAACAAGCGGATCATTGATGCCACTGCCCCTCACTGCATCGCTTACAAGCCTAACCTTGCGTTCTATGAGAGCATGGGGGCCAAAGGGATTATGGCATTCGAGCAGACTGTCGCCTATATAAAAAAGGTATACCCCACCCACTTCATCATTGCGGACGCGAAACGCGGCGATATCGGAAACACGTCATCCCTGTATGCACGGACTTTCTTTAAGGAATACGACCTTGACGCACTGACTGTCGCGCCCTACATGGGTGAGGATTCCGTCACCCCATTTCTGGAATATGAAGGCAAATGGGTGATCCTGCTTGCCCTGACAAGCAACAAAGGAAGCCACGATTTCCAGCTCACGGAGGACCGGAACGGCGAAAGGCTGTTCGAAAAAGTCATCCGCCGCTCTGCCGAATGGGCCGACGAGGATCGGATGATGTATGTTGTCGGCGCCACACAAGGCAAGATGTTCGGTGAGATCCGTAAGCTGGCGCCTCACCATTTCCTGCTTGTGCCCGGCGTGGGCGCACAGGGAGGCAGCCTTCAGGAGGTTTGCCGCTACGGCATGACGGCTGATTGCGGCCTCATTGTCAACTCCTCCCGAGGCATCATCTATGCAGGCCACGGTACCGACTTTGATCTCATAGCCGCCCAAAAAGCCAAGGAACTGCAGGCCGAAATGGCGGCCGAGTTGGACAAGATCAGCCGTTGAGATGAACGACAGCAAGATTATCAACGATCCGGTTTTCGGTTTTATCAAGATCCCGCACGGCCTGTTGCTTGACATTGTGAATCATCCGCTGATGCAACGGCTCACGCGCATCAAGCAGTTAGGACTCGCCAGCGTGGTCTATCCGGCAGCCCAGCACACCCGATTCCAGCATTCCATTGGTGCATTCCACCTGATGAGCGAGGCCGTCACTTCGCTCATGCAGAAAGGAATCTTTATTTTTGACAGCGAAGCCGAAGCCATCGAAGCCGCC
>JALFRV010000246.1 GCA_022778905.1 Prevotella sp.
GGGCATGGATGCCTGGTGGACGGATTCTACCGAACCGGACCACCGGGAGAAAGCCGGCGATGATGATTACATGACCTACGACGGCTCTTGGCGCAGTGTAAAGAACGCCTATCCGCTCGTGACCAACAAGGGAATCTATGAGCATCAGCGGGCGATGAAAGGCAATCATAAGCGATCGGTGCAGATGACGCGGAGCGGGACGTTCGGTATCCAGCATTACGGAACGTTCTGCTGGAGCGGCGACATTCTCGCCAGCTGGGCCGAAATGAAAAGCCAGATTCCGTCGGGACTCAACTTCAGCCTCTGCGGTATTCCGTTCTGGAACACCGACTTAGGTGGTTTCTTCTATTGGGAGTTTGATCAAAAGCCCGGCAATCCTGCCGTCAAGGAGCTGCAGACACGCTGGATGGAGTGGGGATGCTTCATGCCCGTGATGCGCAATCACTGCTCGTCGCCGATGGTGAGCGAGATCTACGAGATGGGCACAGAAGGCGACTGGGCCTACGATGCGATCAAGAAATACATCCGCTTACGCTATCGCCTCCTGCCCTACACCTACAGTGCGGCCGGCGCCTGTGTCCGGCACAGCGGGTCGATGATGCGGGCCTTGGTGATGGACTTCCCGCATGACCGGCGGGCAATCAGCCTCAACGACGAGTATCTGTATGGCCGCAGCCTGTTGGTGAAGCCTGTCACCGATGCGATGTACACCTGGAAGGATGCGGACAAAAAGGGTCACCAGATCTATCCCGACATCAAGCGGGCCGCTGCCCCCGTATCAGTCTATCTGCCGAAAGGCGCCTCCTGGTATGACTTCTGGACCAATGAGCGGTTGGAAGGCGGAACGGATGTGCAGAAAGTCTGCCCCATCGACATCATGCCCGTCTATGTGAAGGCGGGAACGGTAATGCCTTTCGGTCCGGACGTACAATACAGTGGAGAGCGGCCCTGGGATGACTTGGAGATCAGGGTCTATCCGGGCTGCAACGGGTCGTTCACCCTCTATGAGGATGAGGGCGACAGTTATCGCTATGAGCGGGGACAGTTCTCGACCATCGACTTTGTCTGGGACGATGCGGCCCGGTCGCTTTCCATCCATGCGCGTCAAGGCTCTTTTCCCGGCATGCTGACCCGCCGGCGCTTCCGGATTGTTCTGGTCGGCGCGGCGTCAGGGCCTGGCGATCAGCCCATGAAAGCCCTGAAGACAGTCGACTACACCGGTGATGCGATGACGGTCAGCCTTCGTTCATGAACCCCCTTAGCCCTGCAACCGTAGTGCAGGGCTAAGGGGGAGGCTCTGGTTGAAGTCCTGATTGGCATTCGTTCTTGCTCTCTGCCCGATTTTTGATCGTTATCGTGAACTGAAAGACAAACGCAAAGGCCGAATCTTTCTCATTCTAAGCTGTTTCCGCTTGCTGCCGGCAGCGGTCGCGGGAGGTTGTCAGCGCATCACTTTGCGCACACCGTTCCGGTCTCTGACGATGTAGATCCCGTGTGCTCCTTGCCGGGAAGGATCGCCGAGCTGCCCGGGATCGACTTTCCGTCCTTGCAGGTCGTAGACCGAGAGTGGCTGTCCGGCGGCGGCCTTCGGTGCCTTGACGGCTGTCACCCAGCCGTAATCGGTCTGTGTGCCGGTCACTGTGAACGTGCCGTTGGCGATGTTGACAATGGCACTGTTGGCCTTGCCGTATTCGGCTCTGACCACCTGCCAGTCGGCATCGCGGTCGTCCTTGAATCGCAGATAGATCTTATAGTCGCCTTCCGGGAGGTCTGTCGGGATGATGACCTTCTGCCATGAGTAGTTGTACCAATAGCTGTCCTTGGCCTTATAGTCGACAGTGGCTAAGTCACGCAGCTCTCCGTTGCCTTCGATCACTAATGCGAGTGTGCCCGTAAGTGTGGTGCTGCTCACGTTCCAGGCCCCGAACTCGGCTACGCTGATGGTATTCTTGGAAAACTTCTTGATGGAGAGCTCGTTGTCATGTGCAAGTACGACGTGGCTCGTCCATTGTCCTTCTGCCTCCGGTTGTATTCCCACGATCATGTCCTGATAGTAGCTGAAGTCGTTTCGGGCGGGTGTCAGGATGCCGATATCGAAGTAGCCGTCTGAGGCTCCGCCCCATCCCCAGTTGACATGGACCTTTCCGTCCTGTCTGTAACCGTCGATGACGAAGGCGTGTCCGTTCTCCCAGTTGGCGTCTGCGCCCGAATAATAGATGGGCCTTCGTGCCGTGAGTTCCTTGAAGACCATGTTCATCCACTCTTCTTCCGAATAGTAGTCTCGGGTGTAACGGTTGAGATTGGGATTGTAATTGAAGTTATTGATCAGCGCGTTTTGTGCGTTTTTGGTATATGAGGAGCTGAATCCCGGCTTATAGTCCATGTATACGGCTATGCCGGCTTGTCTCATCAGCTCCGACACGACCTTCGCTTCTTCATCGGAGTATTGACCTTTCGGGTAGGTCTCGCGCATCTTGTCCCACTGGTAGGGGATGCTGGTGAAGTCGGCGCTGAGCGTTTCCCCGTTCATGGTATAGCTGTTGGAGCCGGTGCCGACGGCTGGGTAGTGATGGTAGCGCATGATCTGTGTCATCGCGATGGCTACGCAGCCCACAAGGTAGGGATTGCCATTGGGATCCTTTTGCACGTCGTTGTTGAAGGGCGCTTCCTGATGCCACTTGGTCTTGATCAGTGGTTCGACATCGGTGGCAAGCGGATATGCGGGGACCACGTTGGCTGTATAGGTCTCCTGTGCGGCTACCCGCGAGGCGACAGCGGCATTGGCTGTCCTGAGATACCAGTGGAAGGCGGGGTTGGAGTGGGGATCTGCCGAGAAGGCATTGGCCGACACGCCCACCACCGGCTCGATGGCATCGTCGTTGGCGAGAACGACAAAACCGCCTCGCTCGTTGCCGACCACGGTGAGGTCGGACAAGGTCTGCAAGGCGGTCAGTTCGGTTCCTTGTGGCACACTGGTGCCTTTTGCGGCCGGCATGGAGGCCAGTTGCCGTGAGGCAATGGCCTTCAGCTGCTGCAACGTACGTGGCTTTGCCGATGCCATGCATGCCGCAAAGATGGTAATGAAAAGTATATAATAAGCTTTGTATTTCATAACTGATGAATTAACTGCTGATAAGGACAAGTCCCGATGGGCAGGCCTGCATGTTGTCCGGCGGCCCATCAGACAAGCGAAGCGTTGTCCGGCGGCAGGACGGTTGTCCGGTCCGGGCAACGCTTCTGGCTGTTAGTCTAAGAGTGCAATCCACTCGGGCTTCTGGTTGTTTGTCCACCAACCGAAATCGGGTGAGTACCAGTGGAACCAGAGTTCGAAGGTGTCGTCCTCCGGATGGTATTTGCCACATTCATCGTGTTTCAGATTCTTGATATCTTCCTTCTTCCACAATTGTTCGCTGTCGCCGTACCAGAATCCGACGATCCAGTAGTCTTTCAGGCCGTCGTTGTTCCACTTCTGCTTGTGGATATACTGCGGATTCATGTGCAGAAGTCCGTCTTCGGTCTTCCGGAAGGTGATGGTGCCCAGGTCACTGTCAATCCAGTCGGCCTTTGCATGAAGTCTCTTGATGGTGTAGGTGCCTTTCGGGAATTCCATGATGCTGATGTTCTCGAACATCCATCCATAATACCAGCTGTCCCAGTTGGCATGGTGGAGGATGTATCTGTTGACGGTCAGATTCAGCTCCGTGTTGGCATAGGTGTAGGCCTGATCGTCTGCCACCTTGATATTGACTTTTTCCGTGCTTGCCGGCTGCATGTCAAAGGAAATGGTCACCTTCTTCGATTTCTCTCCGGCCTTGAACTCAACGGCCTGCGGTACCTTGAACTTGGCATTGTCTGAGACGAGCTTTATGGTGCCCGGAGCAGAGTCGTCGGGGCGTTCCACGGAGATTTCAAAGGTCTGTGGCTCGTTGTTTTCCAAGTCAAGGACGGACAGGTTGCTGGTGATGAATCCTGTCTCTGTGGCGGGCTTTCCATTGGAGTCTGTTGCCGGCTGATATTCAAATTCATCCACGCAGGATGCCATGAAAGCCACTGCCACAGACATCAGTATTGCCTTGAGGGCTTGATATGTCTTTTTCATAATTGCTAATTATTGGTCTTTATGATGTTTATTTCTACTGTATAACCGGCTTGTACTTGTTGGATGGATCCGGATTGTTCCAGCCGATGAGTGCCTTGTTGTTGATCTGTTCCTGATCCACGAAGACGATGTTCATCCATGCGGGGCGTCCGTCGGTGTTGAACCGGCAGCGCTCATAGAAATTGCTTTCCGGATAGCTGCGCGTTACGGAATAGTTCAAACGTTTCACATCGAAGAACGTCTGGCCCTCTCCCCAAAGCTCGACGCGCTTTTGGAAGACGATTTCCTCTACCAATGCATCCTTGGTAGAAGCGGTAGCGGAGTAGTTCTTGTCACGGTAGGTCCGCATGAAGTTCTCCACCAGGGACTTGCCCCGGGCCAGATCCTGGTGCGCGGCGGCCTCTGCCTCGATGAAGTACATCTCTTCCACGCGCATCAGCGGATAGGCTGTCGACTCGCCTGTGATCATGTCGTCGAAGCGTCCCTCGCCCGGTCTCCACTTCAGGGAGGCGTAGGTCGGAAGCGTGTTCTTGTATTTGTTGTTTACGTAGACATTCTTTGCAGCCAAAGGAGAATTGTCGGGTGCTTTCCACATCAGCTTGCGGAAGTCGGTATTGCTGATTCTGTCATAGACGCTCTTGCCGATCATCTGCTTGCAAGGATTCTGGAGATAGCCGTAGTCGATCTCATTGCTCTTCCAGGAAGTCCAGTTGAGCCATCCGTCTTTCACGGCCGCGTCATCCTTCGTGTATTGAACCGCCCACATCCATTTGTCGGCTTGATTGAATCCCTTGCGCGTATCGAGGCAGTCCTTTTCTGTCATCGGCTTCACCTTTGCGTTGTTGATGGCAAGTCGGGCAGCCTTCTCGGCATTGGCATAGTCATTCATCCAGAGATAAAGACGGGCCTGCAGGCCATAGACTACAGCCAAGTCGGGCAGCGTGCAGCCACGGGTGTTCTTCAGATTGACGATGTGTTGCTCTGCCTGTTTGAGGTCTTCGAGAATGAAAGCCGCCATCTTCTCTTTCGGTGCGCGTGGGTTGAAGCGGGCCGAGTCGTTGCTCATGCCGGCCTTGATGATCGGAACGGTCAGACCGGTCACGTCATTTCCGTCGGCGTTGATATTGCTTGTCACCTTGTTGGGCAGAAATTCGAACATGCGGGCTATATCCAGATACATCATCGCCCTGTTGGCCTCGGCTACGCCGAGATATCCCAACTGCTCCGCAGTGGCCGTTTCCGGATTGATGGCACCGATGACATTGTTTGTGTTCAGGATATATTTGTAGGGGTATTGCAGCAGGAATTGCGTAGCAAGACGGTCCTGCCCGATCTGCGTACAGTTCGCCCATGGCCAGAACCAGTCAAATTCGTTATCGACAGTGGCAAGGTCTTCGGTCATGACATCACGTATGTGCATCATGGCGCCCAATCCCCAGCTATAGGAGATGTCCCAGCTCCACCACACCGCCTTGGCATAAGCGGGAATGGCGCTGACCATGGCCTCGGTAGCCGTAGGTGAGGCGGCGAGTTGGTCCTTTGTTGCCTGGGATGTCGGGAAAGTCTCATCGATGCAACCCGTAAGCAGCGTCGTGCACATCAACGTGGCTACGCATGCTCTTGATAATATGGTTATTGATTTCATAAGGTTTATATGTTTGAAGTTAGAAAGTGATGGAAATGCCGCCAGTGATGGTACGGATAGGGGAATAGTTCACGTTGTTGCCGGTGCCGCCAATGCTCTGGCGCGGGTCCATACCCTGTCGTTTGGACCAGAGCCACACATTGTCTGCAACAGCATAGATGCGCAGCTTCTCCAAGCCGAAGCGTGTTGCGAGCTTGGTTGGGATCGTATATCCCAACGTGATATTCTGTAAGGAGAGGTAGGCCGCGCTAATCAGGAAGCGGTCGCTATAGGCTGTCGTGAACTCGTCATTATACTGTATGCGGGGGATGTTGGAGTTTTTGTTCTCCGGAGACCATGCGTCCAGCAGGTCCACATGGAAGGCATAGCCGCGCGAGAGTGACATGGCTCCGGCGTAAGTGCCGTCATAGTATTGTCCGCCAAGCTGATAGGCGAAGTCGATAGAGAAGTCGAAGCCTTTAAAGTTCAACGATGTGCCGAATCCGCCGAATCCGTCAGGCAGGGACGAGCCGCAGAGATAATAGTCGGCCTCACCGGTTGTCTTCACCTTGGTCAGTTCCTTCACGATGGGCTGTCCTTTCTTGTCCAAGATGCGTTTGCCGTCGGCATCGGTCTCATATACATTCTTGTAATAGAGCGCTTCGCCCGTCTCATGGTCCACGCCTGCATATCTGTACATGCGGAACACGTTGAGCGGCTGGTGCTCACCATAGAAATAGCCGTCAGACATGTAGCCTTCCACGCCGTCGACTACTGCGTTCTTGCTTTCCGGAGCCAGTTTCGTGATGCGGTTCCTGTAGGTGGTGAAGTTGAAATTTGCCGACCATGTGAGATCCTTCGTGCGTATGATGTCGCCCCGCAGTTCGATTTCCAATCCGCTGTTGGCCATGTTTCCGATATTCTTCCAATAGCCGGTATAGCCTGTTGTTCCAGGCAAAGTGTACCACGCAAGCATGTCTGTCGTCGTGCGATAGAAGTATTCGATGCTTCCGGTCAGGCGGCTCTTGAAGAAGGAGAAGTCGAATCCGGTGTTGAAGTTGCCGCCTTTTTCCCAGGTGATATCTTTATTGCCGACGGTGGCGGGGGTGATGGCGACCTCTCCATTGGAGTTGGTTATATTATACAAATAGGTGTAACGGTAGTTACCGATGCGGTCATTTCCCTGTTCGCCGTATGATGCCTTGAACTTCAGTTCGTCCACCCACTTGGCATTGAACCATTTTTCCTTGCTGATCAGCCATGCGCCGCCGAGGGACCAGAAGTTGCCCCAGCGATGGTCGGGATCAAAACGCGAAGAGGCGTCACGGCGATAGGACATCGACCCGAAATAGCGTTGGTCGTAATTGTACTGGACCCGTCCGAACCATCCTTCCGTGTTGTAGTCGCCCATGGATGATCCTGTGTCGATGACGAGTATGGCCTGATTGAGTTCGGTACTTTCGTTTGAGAAAGTCCTCTGGCGCTCTCCGAAGATGTTATAGCCACGTGACCGGTAATACTCATGACCGAGCATGGCCTCCACCTCATGTGCGCCATACTGATGGTGCCAGTTGAGCAGTTGCTGGTAGTTATAGTTCCAGGTGCGGTCGTGCGAGCGTGAGACGGATCCTTTCTGTGCGGCATAATGGCCGAGCCACGGGTTGTTGGTCGTCAAGCCTCTGTATTCGTCTACGTAGACGCTGTTGGTTGACGTGAACTTGAAGTCTTTCAGGAATCGGATTTCGGCTGACCCGATGGCGCTGAATGAATTGCCCTCGGTCAGGTTCTTGTTCAGGAGGTTGTCCGAGAGTCCGTTGGCATTGGGCAGGAATGCTCTTGAGATGCCGAGCGTCTGTCCGTCTCCGTAATCGTAGGCCGGGATTCCGCCTTTGTCAAACTGCATGATCTTGCCCTGTGCATCGCGCAGATAAAGCGGATAGATGGGTGCTATGCGGGCCATGGCGAATACGTTGTCAGGCTGTCCGCTGTCTCCTCCGGCCCGGAGGGAGTTGCTCTTGTAGTGCGAATAGCTGAAGTTTCCACTGAGTTTCAGCCACGGTTTCAGCTGATAGTCGGTCTTCATGCGGGCGGAGAAGCGTGAGTAGTCGGAGTTGGGGGATATACCGTCATACTTCAGATAGTTCGCCGATCCGAAGAAGACGGCCTTGTCGCTGCTTCCGTTTGCGGTGAGGTTGTACTCCTGACGCAGGCTGTGCTTGTAGATGGCGTCAATCCATTTGTCCGGATAGAGCATGTATTTCGTGCCGTCGGGGGCCGTGATCACATTGCCCAACGTTGCTTTCGGATTCAGCTTGCCGTTCTGTCCGATCAGGAACTCATTGGCCGGGAGGTTGTAAACGTTGTATCCCAACCCTTCACTGTCACTGCTCGTCATTTTCTGATTGGCAAATACGAAAGCCTGGTATGGAGTGTTGCCGCGTTTGTCAATGGCGTAGTTGTAGAGGCCTTTGTACCACATTTCATAATAAGCTGCCGGATGATTGATGTATTCATAATCGGGCAGCATGCGGCTGTTGGATCCCCACTTGGCATCGAGCGTGATGGAAGCGTGATCCTTCCGTCCGCTCTTGGTGGTGATGATGATCACACCGTTGGCGCCACGTGCACCGTAGAGCGCTGCTGAAGCGGCGTCCTTGAGCACGGTCTCGCTCTCGATATCGGCCGGATTGAGTGAGTTCATGTCTCCGTCGAAGGGAACCCCGTCAAGGATGATCAGTGGGGCTGTGCCTGAGTTAATGGAGCTGATGCCTCGGATGAGGATGGTGGGATTGGAACTGCCCGGCTGTCCCGGCTGCCGCGTCATCTGCACGCCCGACACCTTTCCGCGCAGGGCGTCGACCGGGTTGGTCACCTGCACCTTTCCGATCTCTTCCTCTTTCAGCAGGCCTGCCGATCCGGTGAAGGCCGACTTCTTGGCTGTTCCGTAGGCCACGACAATGACTTCGTCGAGGCTGCTCGGCAGCGGGTTCATGACGATCTTCATGCCCGGCTTGGCCTCAATGTCGATGGTCTCCATGCCCACATACGAGATGCGCAGCATCTTCTTGCTCTGCGGCATCTGCAACGTGAACTTTCCGTCGACGTCGGTCACGGTTCCTGATCCTGACCCGACAATCTGCACGGTGGCGCCAATGATCGGCTGGCCATCCTCTTTGGAGATTACCGTTCCAGAAACATTCGTCTGAGCCACTGCGATTCCTAAAAAGAGGAAAAGACAGGCAAACAATGTTAATAGTCTTTTTTTCATCGTAAATAGAATTTAGATTAACAAATATAATGAATAGTTTCAATATCCAAGGTCGCAATGAAGGTGTTCAGGCTCGCATAAAGCTAAGCGAAAAACTGCCTCAAAATTATATATAAAATGAGAAAAGCGAAAAACAGATAGGTTAAAAAATGTTTAATTATCTATTTTTTTATGATAATCTTTCGCTTAGTTTCTTACCATTTGCTATTATTTGCCCTTATAAATGGCGGTTTTATGTGTGTGGTAATGACACTTTGACCCCATGTTGTCGGTGTCCTCTCCATGGCTGGTCGCTCATCGGCCGGTGACACCTCGGCCTCGGTCCTCATGCCTCCCGGCCTCGTGCCGCAGGTCTCTGTTCGACCCCTTGTGTTTTTCAGCTTTTTGCACTGTTATGGTATGGGCTGCACGGAGCTATCCTCCGGGTGCCCGAAAGCATAGCTTCAGACGGCCGAAAGGATAGCTTTTGACGGCCCAAAGCTATGCTTTCGGCAATGCTTTGACTCACAATGCTTTACGGAGGCCTATGCGCCGCTTTCTCCGTCCGTGCCTGCCGAGTCTGCCGGATGGTTGTCAGCGCCCTGTTGTGCGCGCTTTCCGGAACGGCGATGATGATGGTGCGGCTTTTTCCTTGCAGGCTTGTCTGCCTTGCCGGCGGGTGCAGCCTCGGTCGCATCCGGTTTCCGGTCGTGCGGTTTTCTGTGCGTCCGCTTTGGGCCTTTCTTCTCCTGCGGACCCCGACGGGAATGTTTTCCGCCTCTTGACGGTTTGCTCTCGTTGGTGTATTCCGGTCCTGCCTCCATTCCGGCCGGCAGTGGGTTCTTCTCGATAGTCTTTTCCAAGAAGCGCTCAATCTGCTGGAAGTAGTAGAAATCGTCAGGACAGACAAAGGTGACGGCTACACCGTCGCGGTCGGCCCGTGCCGTGCGCCCGATGCGGTGCACGTAGTCTTCTGCGTCATGGGGCACATCATAGTTGATGACCATGGTGATGTCGTCTATGTCGATGCCGCGCGAGAGGATGTCTGTGGCAACGAGCACGTCAATCTGCCCGCTCTTGAAGCGGAACATGATCTCGTCACGTTCGGCCTGAGTGAGGTCCGAATGCATCTCCCCGCTGTTGATCTTCAGTTTGACCAAGGCACGGTTGATGTCCTTGACCTTGGTCTTCTTACCGGAGAAGATGATGACCCGCTTGAGGCTCTGCTGTCCGAAGAGCTGCTTGATGATGCCGAGTTTCTGAGGCTCGTAGCAGACGTAGGCGCTCTGGCGTATCTTTTCGGCGGGCTTGCTGACGGCGAGCTTGATCTCCACGGGGTCCTTGAGGAGGGTCTTGGCGAGCTGCTCGATCTTGTGAGGCATGGTGGCCGAGAACATGATCGTCTGGCAGTTGGCCGGCAACTGACGGGCGATGGTCATGATATCATCGGAGAATCCCATGTCGAGCATGCGGTCGGCCTCGTCGAGGATGAAGAAGGAGACCTTGCTCATGTCGACATTCCCTAACGAGAGGTGGGAGATGAGGCGTCCCGGAGTGGCGATGATGACATCGGCTCCCAAGCGGAGCGACTTGATTTCCTGGTCGTATCGGTTGCCGTCATTGCCTCCGTAGACGGCCACGCTCGACACGCCGTCGAGGTAATAGCCAAAGCCTTGCATGGCCTGATCAATCTGCTGGGCCAGCTCGCGGGTAGGTGACATGATGATACAGTTGATGGCATCCTTGGGAAAACCGCCGTCGTCGAGCTTCGAGAGAATCGGCAGGAGATAGGCTGCGGTCTTGCCCGTACCGGTCTGGGCTACGCCGAGTACGTCGCGCCCGTTCAATATTTCTGGGATGCACCTTTCCTGTATGGGCGTGCACTCGTCAAAGCGCATGTCATAGAGGGCGTCCAAAACGTTGTCATTTAAATCTAATTCGTCGAAATACATGGTGAATTGGTGAGTTGATGGAATGATAATCTTGATGAGATGATGAGATGGTGAGGGGATGAAGGGATGTTATGATGATGGGATGAAATGATGATCGTGATGAGATGATGAGGGGATGAGATGATGAAGGGATGAGATGATGAAGGATGAAATGATGATCGTGATGAGATGAAGATAGGGGTTATGATGATGGATGAGATGATCATCCTTTCATCTTTCATCACCATCATCCTCTCATCCTTCATCACCCTCATCCTCTCATCCTTCATCACCATCATCCTTTCATCCCCTTCCTAATTCGGAGCCTTACGATAGCAGAAGTAGGCAACGAACGCGAAGATGATGTTCGGCATCCATGCGGCCAGCATGGGATGGAATCCCGCATTGATCGCAAAGGTGGCCGAGACCGTCTGGAGCATGATATAGGTGAAGCTGAGGCCCAGTCCGATGCCGAGAAAAAGCCCCATGCCGCCTTTCCGCTTCCGCGAGGAGAGTTACACGCCGATGGAGGAAAGCATGAACAAACCGAAGGAGGC
>JALFRV010000018.1 GCA_022778905.1 Prevotella sp.
ACCTCAAGTCGCATCGTGGGGTAAGGGGATGGTGGCTACATATTGATGTTGTGCTGTTGCTTTTTACTGAAAGCTGCTACTAACGACTCATAAATCTACCCTTAATCGTGTATTGGATGATAGTTGCGGATTTTAGGGTTAAAACGCGCAAGACGTGTACGACGTTGGCATGTTTTGCGTATCTTTGCAGTGGAATTAACGGCAGATAGAGATCAGCAATGAAAGAACGATCAACAAGCAATGGCACCCGTAACAGCGCCATGTTTTTCATTATCCTGTTTGGCGTGGTCAGTCTGTTTTCAGACATGACGCACGAGAGTGTCAGCAGCATCCGCGGCGCCTTTCTGTCCATCGTCGGCGCGTCTGCAGCCACCATCGGATTCATTTCAGGTTTAGGCGAACTGATCGGCTATGGGATGCGCTATGTGTTCGGCCGCATTGCCGATCGCACGGGCCGCTACTGGCCGATGGTCATCTTGGGTTATTCGCTCGAACTGATCGCAGTTCCGGCTCTGGCACTTGTCGGCGAGCATGGGTGGATTGCCGCTTGCGCGCTGCTGATCGTGCAGCGCATGGGCAAGGCTGTCAAGAAACCGGCCAAGGACACCGTCATGTCGTTTGCCTCATTTCAGATCGGACAGGGGAAGAGCTTTGCCATTCAGGAGTTGCTTGATCAGATTGGCGCCTTTTTAGGACCGGTGTTGCTCTATGTCGTTATGCTCTTCAGGACATCGGGAACGACGTTTGAGCGTTATTCATTCTGTTTCGCCGTGCTGCTCGTTCCGGCCTTGATCACCTTCCTCCTGCTGTTGCTGACACGCACACGTTTTCCCCATCCGGAGCGCTTTGAGCCTACACCGACCGAGTATGTGCCCTTCAGGATGCGGCGCAAGTTCATCTATTATATCCTTGGAATAGGCTTGTTCGCCTTCGGTTTCATCGACTACGCGCTGATCGTGATGCATCTGTCGCGGCAGGGACTGTTCTCCGATGCTTCCCTACCTTTAATATATGCAGGCGCCATGATCGTTGATGCCTTCTCGGCACTCATCTTCGGCTTCATGTTCGACCGTCGGGGAGCGCTCGCCTTGGTGCTGTCGACACTCTGTTCGGTAGCTTTTCCAGTGCTGATCTTCGGTTTCAGCAGTTCCGTACCGGTCCTTTTGGGCGTCGCCATGTGGGGTATCGGCATGGGAGCTCAGGAGTCCATCCTGAAAGCAGCAGTCGCCACGATGGTGCCCAAGCAGAGTAGGGCAACGGGTTATGGAATCTTTGAGTGCTCCTTTGGATTGTGCTGGTTCTTAGGGAGTTGGCTCTTTGGGGTGCTGTATGACTTTAACCTCACGGCCATGATCGTCCTATCCATGCTCGCCCAGTTGGCTGCAGTCCCGCTATACATCCTTTCCTATCGCGCAAAGTGATCTTGGCAAATGCGCCATAGCCATCGGACTGAATGCCCGGAAGGGGCTTCTGACAAAAATAAATTACTTATTAATCATTCAAAAAGATAACAATGATGAAAGAAATTCGAATCAAGGACATGTCCTTCAATCCTTTTCAACTGATCGGAAAAGAATGGATGCTCATTACGGCAGGAAACCCTCAGATCGGCTGCAACACGATGACCGCCTCCTGGGGACATCTCGGATGTCTTTGGGGACATAACGACCCTACGGCTGTGGTTTATATACGGCCGTCCCGATACACCAAGCAATTTGTAGACCGGACAGATTACTTTGCCCTGTGTGTGATGGATGGGGCGTTCAAGAAGCAGATGGCTTATTTAGGAAGTGCATCAGGGCGTTATGAGGATAAGATTGCGGCGGCAGGCCTGACCCCTGTCTTTGCAGAAGGAACCACTTATTTCGCCGAAGCAAAAATGGTGTTCACCTGCCAGAAACTCTATGCCTCAGAACTGCAGGAAAATGGATTCATCCATCAGGAAACAATCGATGAGAACTATCCGTTGCGGGATTTTCACACGATGTATGTAGGCAAGATCGAGAAAGTCCTCGTGCAGGAGGATTCGCAAGAATAATCCTGCCTGAGGCGGCACGCATATTCTTGGCATCGCGCGATCGCTCATTTCGAGGTTGGATCAGGTGAAAATGCCCATGCGACTCTTTGTGAATAATTAGTCGAGAAAAATAATGGGTTAATTCAAGAAAAATTTATTATAAAAAAAAGAAAAACCATTGATTAATTCAAAAAAAACGATTACATTTGCAGTCATATTGATTATCTTTTTTTTATATCATATTTATGGCCAAGTATAATATTATTGAGAAAAAAGAAAAAGAAGCTGCTTACCGCACGCTGGTGAGCCCCCGGCTCATGGATGAGTTGAAGGAAAAGATCCTCAACATTGTGTTGTTCCAGAAGAAGTTCAAGGATAAGAACTATTCTGCAAAGCGACTTGCCGAAGACTTAGGTACCAACACCCGCTACATCTCGGCTGTTGTGAATGTGCGCTTTCATATGAACTATACGTCGTTTGTGAACAAGTACCGGATCGAGGAAGCGATGACGCTCTTGGTAGACAAGCGATATCAGAACCTTAATATGGAGGATATCTCAGACATGGTGGGCTTTTCCAACCGCCAGTCGTTCTATGCTTCTTTTTTTAAATTGAACCGCTGTACCCCGCGCGACTATAAACTGCGCCATTTGGCACAGCATCCAGCCATGGCTGATAAACCTCACAAGCGTGGAAGAAAACCAGGTTCGAAAAACAAGGACAAAAATACGACGACTCCTGAAGAGGCATAATGTCCGAAGATTTCAACTACACTGATGAACGATTTGCCGATGTCCAGATGCTGCGATATCGGCTAAAAGGTTTTGAGGAGCTTACTGCAAGACAGAAAGCTATGATCTATTACCTCTCCGAGGCTACGCTTTGTGGGCGGGATATCACCTTTGACCAATACGGAAAGTATAATCTCCTGATCCGCAGAACGCTCGAGGCGGTCTATGAGACTTATTCCGGACAGCGGGACAGTGATGGCTTCAAGGCTTTGGGGACATATCTGAAGCGGGTCTGGTTCTCTAATGGCATCCATCATCATTATGGCTCCGAGAAGTTCGTACCTGCATTTTCGCCCGACTTCCTCCATGATGCATTGCGGCAAACAGACCCTGCTCTGCTGCCCATTCCCGATGGGGGAACAGTCCGGAGTTTGTGCGATCTGATCTTTCCGGTCCTATTTGATCCCGGCGTATTGCCCAAACGGGTGAACAAGAAGGATGGGGAAGACTTGGTGAAAACGTCGGCTTGCAACTTCTATGAGGGTGTTGACCAACGGGAGGTGGAAGCCTTTTACGCAGCCTTGAAAGCCCAATCGGACGAAGAAGCACCATCTTTCGGCTTGAATTCCACGCTCGTCAAGAGGGATGGAAGGCTCGAGGAAGTGGTGTGGAAGGCTGACGGACGATACGGTCCTGCAATCCGTCAGATCATCAAATGGCTGAAAAAGGCCGAGGACGTGGCTGAAAATCTCCAGCAAAAGAAGGTCATCGGCTTGCTCATTGATTATTACCATACGGGCGACTTGCACACTTTCGACCGCTATTCGATCGAATGGCTGAAGGCCCAGGATGGTCTGATCGACTTCATCAACGGCTTTATAGAGGTCTATGGTGATCCCTTGGGGCTCAAAGGATCATGGGAAGGCATCGTCGAGTATAAAGATATGGAAGCGACGCGCCGCACGCAGACCATTAGTGGAAATGCGCAATGGTTTGAAGACCATTCGCCTGTAGACCCTCGATTCCGGAAACCTGTCGTGAAAGGAGTGACCGCGCATGTGGTCTGTGCAGCCATGCTCGGCGGAGAAGAATATCCTTCCACCGCTATCGGAATCAACCTGCCCAATGCCGACTGGATCCGTGCGCGTTATGGATCCAAGAGCGTTACGATCGCCAATCTTACCGAGGCCTACAACCAAGCGGCACGTGGGAATGGCTTTCAAGAGGAGTTTGCCATTGACGAAGAAGTACGCTCATGGATCGAGACCTATGGTCCGCAATGTGATGACTTGCATACAGACTTGCACGAATGCCTCGGGCATGGTAGCGGACAGTTGTTGTCCGGAGTAGATCCGGACGCCCTCAAGGCATATGGGAGCACGATCGAGGAGGCGCGGGCCGATCTGTTCGGACTGTACTTCATCGCCGACCCGAAGATGGTGGAGTTAGGTCTGTTGCAGGATGCGCATGCATATCGGGCACAATATTACACCTACATGCAAAACGGGATGATGACTCAATTGGTACGAATACACCCCGGCTGCCAGATTGAGGAGGCCCATATGCGCAATCGGGCATTGATCTCCAGATGGGCCATGGATATGGATCCGGCTGCGGTGGAGATGGTGGACCGGGATGGGAAAGCATACATTCGGATCAATGACTACGAAGCGCTTCGCCGGGTGTTTGCCACCCAATTGGCAGAGATTCAGCGCATCAAGAGTGAAGGCGACTATGACGCTGCGCGCAGATTGGTGGAGCGTTACGCCGTTGAGGTGGATCCGCGTCTGCACAAGCAGGTGCTTGCGCGTTATCAGAAGTTGAACATCGCACCCTATAAAGGATTCATCAATCCACGCCTGAATCCGGTCTTTGACGGTGAGGGAAACGTCATCGATGTCCTCGTGGACTATCATGAGTCCTACGAACATCAGATGCTCAGATACAGCAAGTCTTACTCTTTTCTCTAAAAAAGTAACGCCATGAACGAAGAAACAAACGAGAAACTGAGAGCCATCAAGCAATCTTTCCGGCGCCTAATGAGTGGTCCGACGTCTCAATCCCTGCGTGATAAAGGTTCTGTCTATAAGCTTAATTGGGGTGTTCCGATGCCGCAACTCAAGGATTTGGCACGTGAATACGGCAAGGATATGGATCTTGCGATCCAGCTTTGGAAGGAAGATATCCGTGAGTGCAAGATCATGGCTACGATGGTCATGCCCGCTGCGGAAATGCCGCGTGAAATTGCAGAGATCTGGATAGATCAGACCACGTCACAGGAGATGGCTGAAATCGCGGCATTCAATCTGTATCAGTACATGAACGAGGCGCCAGCTTTAGCCTATGAATGGATTGCCTCCGATCGTCCGATGAGCCAGATAGCCGGTTTCCAGGTGTTGTCCCGGCTCTTCATGCGGGATATGCATCCGGACGAAAGAGGTATCAATGAGCTGATAGATCAGGCCCTCATTGCACTTCAGGGAGAGCACGCGGGGGTGAGGCATGCGGCTGCCACATGCTTGACGCGTCTGGCAGATTTAGGTGACGAATATGAATTATTGGCAAGGAAGGCTACAAAACCGCTTCATTTAGATTTTTTTGATTGACCGCCTGCCTCATTATGAACAAATTGTCGTATCTTTGTGCAGTCTATTAGAAATCATATCAATGAAGGATAGTATCAGAGGCGTAGTAAGGGGAATCTTGGATCAATATCTCGAGAGGAATCATTATCGCCGGACACCGGAACGCTATGCCATCCTTGATGCAGTATATTCCATCAATGGTCATTTCTCACTTGAACAGCTGAGTGCAAGGCTTGAAAAGGACAACTTCAGGGTCAGCCGGGCAACGCTATACAATACGATGCGCCTCCTACTGGAATTACGATTAGTTCTCAGACACCGTTTCCAGAGTGGCACGAAATACGAGGCATGCTATGAACATGATGACCATTGCCACCAGATCTGTACGATATGTGGCAAGGTGACCGAACTTCAGGTCCCAGAATTGGCCCAGTCTATCATGAACACCAAGCTGAAACGGTTTCGAAAAGACGGTTTCTCGCTTTACATCTATGGCGTCTGCAGCAGTTGCAGAGCTAAGATCACACGCAATCTAACATTGAAGAATAAAGACAAGAAATAAATATCAGAGCAATGAGTAAAGGTAAAGTAGATGTTCTGCTGGGTCTCCAGTGGGGCGATGAAGGAAAAGGAAAGGTTGTCGACGTGCTGACTCCCGACTACGATGTCATTGCACGTTTTCAAGGTGGACCTAACGCCGGTCACACCTTAGAGTTCAAAGGGGAGAAGTATGTGCTGCGCAGTATTCCCTCCGGAATATTCCAGGGCGAGAAGGTCAACATCATCGGCAATGGTGTGGTCTTGGCCCCCGACTTGTTCATGGATGAGGCCAGGAACTTGGAAAAGAGCGGGCATGAGCTCCAATCCCGCCTGCATATCTCAAAGAAAGCACATCTGATTTTACCGACCCACCGCCTTTTGGACCAGGCATTGGAAGCATCCAAAGGAAAGGCAAAAGTGGGTACGACGGGAAAGGGCATCGGTCCGACCTATACGGATAAGGTCAGTCGTAACGGCTTACGCGTGGGCGATATCCTCGAGGGGTTTGAAACCAAGTATGCTAATCTCAAGGATCGCCACATGCAAATGCTCCGCTCGCTCGGCTGGACCGATTTTGACGGTTTCGAAGAAGTGGAGAGAAAATGGATGGAAGGCGTGGAATACCTCCGCCAGTTCCCCATTGTGGACAGCGAGCATGAGATCAATGGCATTCTCCGGGACGGGAAGCAGGTGCTCTGTGAGGGTGCTCAAGGGACGATGTTAGATGTCGATTTCGGCAGCTACCCGTTCGTGACGTCCTCCAACACGATCTGTGCAGGCGCCTGCACGGGATTAGGAATCGGTCCCAACAAGATCGGAAAGGTCTACGGCATCATGAAAGCCTATTGCACGCGCGTTGGTTCCGGTCCGTTCCCGACGGAACTTTTTGACGCGACCGGCGATCAGATCTGCCAGCAAGGTCATGAGTTCGGATCCGTGACTGGGCGCAAGCGCCGTTGCGGATGGATTGACTTGGTGCAGCTGCGCTATTCGATCATGGTCGATGGCGTGACCGAGTTGATCATGATGAAGAGTGACGTGCTCGATGGATTCGATACGATCAAGGCCTGTGTGGCATATCAGCTGAAGGACGGCGAGGTCACACGCGACTTCCCCTACGATATTGAGGAAGTCACCCCGGTATATAAGGAGCTGCCCGGATGGAAGACTGATATGACCCGGTTCACCAGTGAGGAGCAGTTCCCGCAGGCATTCAAGGATTACATCGCTTTCTTAGAGCAAGAGCTCGAGACTCCTATCCGCATCATTTCCATCGGTCCTGACAGAGAACAGACGATCGTTCGGAAGTGAGATAACAGAACTTAATATATCAATGGCAAACAATACGAGCATTCCAAAAGGAACACGCGACTTCGGCCCGGAAGAGATGGCGAAGCGCAACTATATCTTCAACACGATCAAGGACGTATTCGCTCTCTACGGCTTTCAGCAGATAGAGACCCCCGCTATGGAAACCCTGCATACGCTGATGGGCAAATATGGCGAGGAGGGAGACAAGCTCCTTTTCAAGGTGCTGAACTCCGGTGACTATCTGAACAAGATCTCCGACGAGGAGTTGACGGACCGTAACGCCCTGCGTTTGGCAACTAAACTATGCGAAAAGGGCCTGCGTTATGATCTGACAGTGCCCTTTGCCCGATATGTGGTGA